>JBKEAM010000078.1:0-18993 GCA_047972265.1 Oscillospiraceae bacterium
GATTTAGAAACCCTGTATGCCCAACTGGAGTGCCCCGTTATCTCCAATAACTCGGCTCATCGCTCTACCCCCGATGTGCCTATGATTATCCCCGAGGTAAACCCCGAGCATGCTTCTGCCATCGAGCACCAGCGCAAACGCCTTGGCACAAAGCGGGGTTTTGTAGCTGTAAAATCCAACTGCTCTTTGCAAAGCTATGTACCGGCTCTGCATCCCCTTCGCCCGTTTGGCATTCGTGATGTGCTTGCCTGTACTTACCAGGCAATCTCCGGTGCGGGGCGCACCTTTGCCAGCTGGCCCGAAATGGTAGATAACGTAATCCCCCTTATCTCCGGCGAAGAAGAAAAAAGCGAACAGGAACCCATGAAAATTTGGGGCACCCTGCAAGGCGGTGTAATACTTCCCGCCGACGCACCCAAAATTACAGCACAATGCCTGCGTGTACCTGTTAGCGACGGACACATGGCAGCAGTGTTTGCCCGTTTTGCAACAAAGCCCACACTAGAGCAGATAAAAGAATGCTGGGATAATTTTGCAGGAGAACCGCAGAAACTGCAACTGCCCAGCGCACCCAAAAAGTTTTTGCATTATATGGAAGAGGCCGACCGGCCCCAAACCAAACTAGACCGCTTGCTCGAAAATGGCATGGCTGTTTCTATTGGACGGCTGCGCCAAGATACACAATACGACATTAAATTTGTTTGCCTTTCTCATAACACACTGCGCGGCGCAGCAGGCGGAGCCGTTTTACTGGCCGAACTGCTGGCTGCAAAGGGATATATGGAGTGAATACAAGAATGAAGAACACTGTTTTTACTGGCTCGGGCGTTGCCATTGTAACCCCCATGCTGGAAGACGGCGCCGTTGATTACGATACCTTCCGCACCCTAATCGATTTTCAGATTAACAACAGCACCGATGCTATTGTTGTGTGCGGCACAACCGGTGAAGCTTCCTCTTTGGATGATGACGAGCATCTTGGCGTTATCGAAGCCTGTGTAAAACACGTAAACGGACGTGTACCCGTTATTGCCGGTACCGGCTCTAACGATACCCGCCATGGCATCGAAATTTCTAAAGAAGCTGTGGCAAGGGGCGCCGATGCCCTTTTGCAGGTAACCCCCTACTACAATAAAACAAACCAAAGCGGGCTCATCCGCCATTTTACCGCCATTGCAGACGCAGCCGCTGTACCGGTAATTTTGTACAATGTTCCCTCCCGCACCGGCATGAGCATTGCCCCAGCCACCTACAAAGAACTGGCAAAGCATCCCTACATTGTTGCCACAAAAGAAGCCAGCGGAGATATTTCTCATATTGCCGCTGTTATGGAAGCCTGTGAGGGCACCTTAGATTTGTATTCTGGCAACGACGACCAAATTATCCCCCTTATGTCTTTGGGTGGTATTGGCGTTATCTCGGTGCTTGCCAACATTTTACCCCAGCAAACACACGATATATGCGCTCTTTATTCTGGCGGGCAGCATAACGAAGCCCTAAAGCTTCAACTAAAGTATCTGCCTCTAATCAACGCTATTTTTAGCGATGTAAACCCCATCCCTGTAAAAGAAGCGGTTACGATGCTGGGATATAAAGCCGGTGCCTGCCGCCTGCCTCTTGGCGCAATGTCTGTTGAAAAAAGAGCAGCGCTAGAAAGCGAGATGCGCAAATCTGGCCTTATTTAGTAACTACATTTAAAGGAGTACCTAATGGTTGATATTTTGCTGCACGGCGCAGGCGGAAAAATGGGGCGTGTTGTTGCCGCCCTGTGCAAAAAGCAGCCGGATATGCGAATTGTTGCAGGGGTAGACCCTGTCCCCTTTGCATCAGACGATTTTACAGTATATACAACAGTAGATGAAGTGCAAGAAAAAGCAGACGTGATGATTGATTTTTCTCGCCCCGAAGCTACAATGACTGCTTTAAGCTATTGTGTAAAGCAAAACCTGCCCATTGTTGTTTGCACCACCGGTTTGTCTGACGGCGATATGCAGCAACTAGAGAAAAGTGCGCAAAGCATACCGGTATTTCACAGTGCCAACATGTCTGTAGGCATAAACCTGTTGATTGAGCTGGCCAAAAAAGCCCGCGATATACTGCCCGGCTTTGATATTGAAATTATTGAAGCACACCACAACGAAAAGGTAGATGCCCCAAGCGGTACCGCCCTAATGCTGGCAAACGCTCTAAAAGAACAGCATGATTATACCCTTGTATACGACAGGCACGCTGTTAGGCAGCCCCGCCAACCACAAGAAATTGGCATGCACTCGATACGCGGCGGCACCATTGTAGGCGAGCACGAGGTGCTGCTTGCCGGCCCAAGCGAAATCATACGTTTGTCTCACTCTGCCCAGTCTCGCGATGTGTTTGCCTCAGGCGCAGTACGGGCTGCGGCCTTTTTACAGGGAAAAACTCCCAGCATTTACACTATGCAAGATATGATTATGGCACAATAAACAAATAAAGGAGGACCCGCCAATGTATGGAGTTTCTAAAATAACCAGCGCAGAGGATGTAATGTTAATCAGCGTTGCCTCATCTAGTGCCGCAAGTATGGTTAATACCCTAGAAGCATTGAAAGAAAAAGAAATTGTGGTGGATATGATTAGCCAAACCGCACCCTATGGCGGCAAAATCCATTTTTGCTTTACCACCTCAGCCTCAAATTTTGAGGCCGCCGTTGCCACCGTAAGCCATGCAGCCAATTCCCCCATGATTAGTGTTGGCTACTCTAAAATCAACCTTTTTGGCGAAGAAATGGTAGAAAGTGTTGGTGTTGCCGCGCGGGCAATGGCTGCACTGCAAAAGGGCAATATTGAAGTTTCTTTAATCACTACATCAGATCTCGATATTTCTCTGCTGGTACGCAGTGAGGATGAGGATGTGGCAATAGAAGCCCTGCAAACTGCTTTTGCACTTTAAAAACAATATACAAAAACACCCCTGCTTGCCTCAGCGCAAACAGGGGTGCTTTTTATTGTAATGTGTAATTATTTAAGAATCGCTTTGTGAAAAACCTTTTTTCCTTTTTTAATAATAACGCCTTTTTCCAATTCTTCTTTTGTAATACGGTGGGCAGGATCTTCAATTTTCACTTCATCAACCGATACGCCACCCTGCTGTACCAAGCGCCTTGCTTCGCCCTTAGAGGGGCACAGGCCACAAGCAACCATCAACTCAAGTAAGCCAACACTTCCCTCCGATAAAACCGAATCGTCCAGTTCTGTCGAGGGCATATCCGCCGCATTTACAGCGCCAGAAAAAAGGTTGCGGGCTGTGTTCAATGCCGCTTCGGCATCGCCCCTGCTGTGCACCACTTCTGTAAGTGTGTAGGCCAGTTTTTCTTTAGCAGCATTGATGGATTTACCATCATTCACCTGCACTTCTTCTATTTCTTCCAGCGGAATATCTGTTAGCAAGCGCATGCAGTTTTGCACATCGCCATCATCAATGTTGCGCCAGTACTGGAAGAACTCGTATGGAGAGGTTTTTTCGGGATCCAGCCAAACAGCGCCAGATTCCGTTTTGCCCATTTTCTTACCCTCTTTTGTGGTAAGCAGGGTAAAGGTAAGGCCATAGGCCTCTTTTGCTTCTTTGCGGCGTATCAGGTCTACGCCGCTAATAATATTGCTCCACTGGTCGTTGCCGCCAAACTGCATGTGGCAGCCATGATTGCGGAATAAATGCAAAAAGTCGTAGCTTTGCAGCAGCATATAGTTAAATTCCATAAACGAAAGGCCGCGCTCCATACGGGCTTTAAAAGCTTCTGTTGCAAGCATTTTGTTTACAGAAAAATGTACGCCGATGTCACGCAAAAATTCCATATAGTTTAGCTTTAAAAGCCAATCGGCGTTGTTTACCATCTGTGCCTGTCCCTCGCCAAAATCAATAAACTTGCTCATTTGGCGTTTAAAGCACTCAGCATTGTGGTTTATCTGCTCGGTGGTAAGCATTTTACGCATATCGCTTTTTCCGGTAGGGTCGCCAATCAGTGTTGTTCCCCCACCTAAAAGTGCAATTGGCTTATGCCCTGCCCGCTGCAAATGGCGCATTACCACCAGTTGCAAAAAGTGGCCTACATGCAGGCTGTCTGCGGTTGCGTCAAAACCAATATAAAAAGTTACCTGTTCGCTGCCAAGCACCTTTTTAATTGCCTCTGCGTCTGTTGCCTGTGCTACAAGCCCACGGGCCTGCAACGTTTCAAAAACATTTTCCATCTTTCTTCCTCCTGCTGGCAAAAAGCAAAAAGCCCTCTGCCAAAAAAATTGACAGAGGGCGAATCATCGCGGTACCACCTCTATTTACCATCGCCTTACGGCAAACGGCCTCACGGGCACCCAACAGTGCCCGGCGCTGTAACGTGCACCACACGGCTCAGCCTACTTTACTTTCAGCCTGCTGCTCAGGGACGTATTCACCTCGTTATTTTGCTCCTCTTTTCACCAAGCAGAGGCTCTCTACGCCAAAACAATCGGGTTACTGGTTCCCATCTTTGCATTTCTAGGGCTAATTTTATCGCAAGAAACCGCTTCTGTCAACCGTAAACTTATAGATTTATTATAGACTCACTATTCAAATCCAATTTTTTCCACCAAACTTCCATTCCAGCGGTAGTGCCCCGTAACGCCCTTATATTCGCTCCAAAACTCCAAAGCGTCCTCTTCCCTTTTGGGCTGCCCCGCATTATGTATAATCCAGGGGATTCCTTTTGCATTTCTGCGGTCAGATACTATCCCTATATGGGTATAGTCATCTCCAAACACAACAATATCTCCCGGCTGCCAATTTGTAATATCGGTAATATCGTTGGTTAAAATCTGGGCGTAGTGGTCTAAAAACGGCTTTATATTGCGCACCCGCCTAAAGTCAATATTAGGGTCTGCCCCAGTTGCGTCCAGCCCCGGGTATAATTACGGGTTACTTGCAATATCACAATCCAGTAAATATTTAAAATCATATCCTGCATTTTTTAAAGCACGCCAAATAACATCTGCACATGCACCGCTTGTTTCGGGCGGGTACCCACCCGCGTAATAGGCCGGGTCGTATGTTGGATTATTTTCTGCATCCATACGCGCACCCAGTAAAATATCCCTATAATCATCCACCCCGTTTTTATTTTTATCCAGTGGGCTTTGTACTGTTTCTATAGCAAATTTTTGGGCGGTGTAATAAGGCGCGCGTAGGCAAATAAAGTACACTAAACACACGGCAGAGGCCACTAAAAACAGCAAAGCCGTTACAATAATAAACTTTTTCTTTTTCATCATTTTTTAGTATCCTCTCCCCTGCTCATATCCATTTATTCCCTGCTTGCTTATTTTATTTACTATACTAGCATAGCACAAATTATCGTACAAACGACACAATATAAAACAGGCAATTAAGCAACAATACATTGCTCAATTGCCTGTTCAATTATAAAAATCATTTGTACCGCACAGCATACGTCCTTATACTTCTGTTGGCTGTCCTGCCATACGCAGCATTTCAGATGCATTGGCATGCGCAATGGGGGTTACATGATCCCCAGAAATAATACGTGCCAATTCTTCCACTCGGGCAGACATTTCAAGCTCTCGTATATGTGTATCGGTGCGGCCATTCTGTACCTGCTTTTCTATCAACAAATGTCGAGAAGCATGCGCCGCCACCTGCGCTGTATGGGTAACACAAATTACCTGACGACCATTAGAAGTATCTTGCAGCATCTTGCCAATACGCCCTGCCGCAAGGCCAGAAATTCCGGTGTCAATCTCATCATAAATAACTGTGGCAACATCATCTTTGTCCGCCATGGCGCTTTTAAGTGCCAGCATTATGCGGGCAAGCTCGCCGCCAGAGGCTACCTTTGCAAGTGGTTTCGGCGCTTCTCCGGGGTTGGTAGAAATGTACAGTTCAACATCGTCTCGGCCTTTGGGGCCAAAGCCAACCTCTTTGTGCTGCAAAGCCATTACAATACCCGGCATATTTAAAAAATCCAGTGCCGAGGCCATTTGATTTTTCAGTTCTTCAAACGCAGTTAAACGGCTTTGGGTAAGCCCCACCGCCAATTGCTGCAATGCCTCTGTTTGAAGTTTTTCCTCTTTTTCTAGCTTGGCAAGCCGCTCTGCCGAAAGCTGAATATTTTGCAACTCTTCTGCTGCCTTTTCGCCGTAGTCAATAACGGCCTGCACGCTGGTTCCATATTTTTGTTTTAGCTTGTATATCAAATCAAGCCTTACTTCAATATCGTCCAGCTCGTGCCCATCAAACTCAAACCGAGAAAGCTTATCCTGTATATCGCTGGCTACCTCGGTAGCCGAATAATAAAGGTCGTTCAATGTTTCTACAAATGGGTTTAAATCCTCAGAGTACCGCGCGGCCTGTTGCACTTCTCCCGCGGCATCTCCTAAAAGAACCGCTGCGCCGGTATCTTCTTCCCCTCCGGCAATAGCATAATAGGCCGCATTTAAAGACTGCAAAATGTTTTGCGCATGCCGCACAACATCCCGTTCTTCCTGCAATTGCTCCTCTTCGCCATCACGCAGGTCGGCAAGTTCAATTTCTTCTGTTTCATATCGCAAAAGCTCTATACGGCGGGCTTTTTCGCCCTCATCCATCAAAAGAGCCTTTTTTTCTTTTTGTAAGGCCTGTAATGCATGATATCCCGTAGAATACTCTGTAAGCAAGGCTGCATTTCCGGCATAGGCATCCAACAAATCAATATGCAGGGCGGGGTTCATCAAGCTTTGGTTATCGTGCTGGCCATGAATATTAATCAAATTACCGCAAATATCCCGCAACATGGCTGCCGTAGCAGGCATACCGTTAATGCGGCAATTGCTTTTGCCGTCAACAGAAATTTCCCGATACAGCAAAAGCTCCCCCTCGCACGGGTAGCCAGCCTCGGTAAGTTGCTGTGCCACAAAGGGCGCCACATTGGTAAAAGAAGCCCATATTTTAGACTTATCGGCACCGTTGCGCACAATGTCTCGGGTAGTGCGGTTGCCCAAAATTGCGTTGATAGAATCAATCAATATTGATTTACCCGCACCGGTTTCTCCGGTAAGTACGTTTAACCCCTCGCCAAACTCGGCCTTTGCTTTTTCAATTACCGCTACATTTTCTATGGTAATCTCATTCAGCATACAAAATCACCTGCCTGCTCCTTCGCCGCCATAGCGCCGGGGCGGAATAAACTGCTGTAATTTTTTGCTTAGCTCCACACCTGCTTCTTCGGTACGCACAATAATCAAAAAAGTGTCGTCTCCCGAAAGTGTGCCCACAACGTTTTCCCAAACCATACCATCAAAAAGCTGGCACACTGCATTGGCCATGCCCGTAAAGCATTTTACCAGCACAATATTGCCTGCCGTATCTACTTTTAAAACCGATTCTTTAAAAATTGTTTCAAACCGGACATTTTGATTGTGCGGAAGTTCCCTTTCGTAAGATGCCACATACCGAAATCCACCGTTGCCTGTTGCAACCTTAACAAGATGCAATTCCCGGATATCGCGTGATACTGTCGCCTGGGTTACATGAAAACCGCTTGCCCTAAGCAGGTTCAGCAATTCTTCCTGTGTTTCAATCGATTGCTCCCCTATCAGCTCCAAAATTTTATCGTGGCGGGCATTTTTCATAGCAAGTCACCTCCTGCGCAATTTTTTGTCTATAGAGTCTAACTGCCCCGCGTCATCAAACTGAATCATCGGTATGCAGTTTTTTGCCTGGCGTATAAATATTTCGTCTCCGCTTTGCAGGGTAGGCCCATCTATGCCGTCAAGGTTCATACATACCGACTGACCGTTGCTGCTGGTAGATACCACCCGCATTGTTCTGCTTGCGTCAAATACCATTGGCGGCGCATGAATAATGTGGGGGCAGATGGAGGTTACTACTATACCGCCCAGCTTTGCATCCACAATAGGGCCGCCGGCGCTTAACGAATAGGCGGTAGACCCCGTGGGGGTAGAAAAAACTACGCCGTCCCCTCTAAAGCTACTTACGTGCACCTCGTCGCAGTAGATGTTTAACGTAATCATGCTTTGGGGCATTTGCTTAAATAAAACAATGTCATTTAGCGCTATATAGGGCCTATCCTGTGTAGAATAAGTTGCCTCCAGCATTGTTCTTTGCTCTATAAAGTAATTATGAGAAGAAATGCGGTGCAGCTTATCCAGTTCATCACTTTCTATAATGGTTAAAAAACCCAATTGCCCCATATTAATGCCTACAAGTGGCTTGTGATGCTCCATAGATGCCCTTGCGGCATGCAGCATGGTTCCATCTCCGCCTATTGTAACTATAATATCACATTTTTGAATAGCTTGCTCACTTTTACAGCCCTCTACCAGCGCTTTTTTTCCTGCCAGGGGAACAAAGGCCGGTTCCATTAAAACCCGTACCCCGTCACCGGTAAGCACATCCACGGCTTTTTCTACCAATTGCAAAGCACCCGGCTTAGACGAATTGGGAATTAGATAAACCGTCATTCCTTTCCTCCATTCAGCAACTGGTGCGCTTCTTCTAAAACTGTATCCATCTGGCCTTCGGGCAAAATCTGCGGGTCTGCCGCTACGCCAACATAAAGCAAAAACTCTATATTGCCCTCCGGCCCTTTAATAGGAGAATACGAAAGCCCCAAGCAAGAAAACCCGTTGTTCACTGCATATTGCTGTGCTTTTTCAATTACTTCTTTATGGGTTGCTTTTTCTCTCACTACGCCGTTTTTACCAACCTTTTCCCTGCCTGCTTCAAACTGCGGTTTTACAAGGCATACCCCTTGTGCGTTGGTGCTGCATAAAATAGATAGTACCGGAAAAATATGAAACAGCGAGATAAAAGAAACATCCACGCTAAAAAAAGCAATATCATCGGCAACCTGCTCGTGCGTTACATGGCGTATATTGGTGCGCTCCATGTTTACAACACGCTCGTCACAGCGCAGTTTCCATGCAAGCTGTCCGTATCCAACATCTACAGCATATACCTTTGCCGCACCGTTTTGCAGCATACAATCGGTAAAACCGCCGGTAGAGGCCCCTACATCCATGCATATTTTCCCACTGGGATGCACCGGAAAAACCTGCATTGCCTTTTCCAGTTTAAGGCCGCCGCGGCTTACATAGGGCATTGTGCCCCGCACCTCAATTGCCGCTTCTTCGGCAATGGGCATACCTGCCTTTTCCGCCTTATCTCCGTTTACATACACAAGGCCTGCCATAATCATGGCCCGCGCTTTTTCGCGGCTTGGCAGCATACCGCGTTCTACAAGGCATACATCCAGTCGCTGCCCCTTCATATCAAAGTGCCTCCTCTGCCAATTGGCTTAACAAAGCGGCGTTTAACCCCAATTGGCTGCGCAACTGCGCAACCGTAGCGTGGTCTATTTTAGGCTCGGTAATTGCTTTGTGCACAAAATGGCCTTTATACCCCAGCTCCATCAGTCCCGCAGCCACATGTTCTCCAATTCCGCCCTGCTTTACGGTATCTTCGGCAAACAGTACCACATCATACTGCATTAAATCCGCAAGCAGTTGCTGCGGCATTGGGTTTATCCAAACCATCTGATACACATCACATGGTATCTTTTTCTTTTTCAAAAGCTGAGCTGCACCGATTACTTCTTCTAGCAGCCCCCCGTAAGAAACAAGCGCCAGCTTGGCGTCTTTGCTCTTTACAATACGGTCGTAATGGTTGCCGTTGCACTTTTTATCTGCCATAGCATCACTTTGGCTGCCGCGTGGATAACGAATAGCGCGCGGAACAGAATAATCATCCACCAGCTTTTCCAGCCAATATTCCAGCTCTGCATAGTTTGCCGGAGAAACAACAGGCATGGCGCTTTGCTGGCTAAAATAAGCGGCGTCATAAATTCCCTGATGGGTAGCGCCATCGGCCGGTACCAAACCGGCACGGTCTACCGCAAATAAAACATTTAAACCCTGTAAAACAACATCATGGATAATTTGGTCGTATCCACGCTGCAAAAAAGTAGAGTAAATTGCTGTTACAGGCAGCATTCCTCCACGGGCAAGCCCCGCGGCAAAGGTAACTGCATGTTCTTCTGCCATTCCCACATCAAAAAAGCGGTTGCAATGTGCCCTTTTAAAATGCTGTAACCCTGTACCATACTTCATAGCGGCAGTTATGGCGCATATATCTTTGCGTGTACTGCCCAAAGCAGCCAAGGTACGGCCAAAAGTAGAAGAAAAAGAATCTTCCGAAGAAACTTCCGGGTCTGTAACTGCCTTTAAGTCAAAAGCCGAAACACCGTGAAATGCACCTGGGTTCGATTCTGCCGGGGCAAATCCTTTGCCCTTTATGGTTTCTATCATAACCAGCACCGGACGGTGCAGGTTGGGGATATTTTCAAACAGGGCGCACAATTCTCTTAAATCGTGCCCATCTACCGGCCCTACATACCTTAGGCCCATATCCTCAAAAAAAGTAGAATGATAAATAGAGCGGCGCATACCCGCTTTTACAGACTGGATTGTTTTTTTAATACCATCCCCAATTAAAGGGGTTTTTTCCAGTACACTTTTTACCTCGTTTTTAGCATTGCGGTACTGCTTGCTGCTTCTCAAATGGGTAAAATATTGCGAGAGTGCCCCCGCATTTTTAGAAATAGACATCTTATTGTCGTTTAATATAATAATAAGATTGTCTAAATTGCTTACATTGTTCATTGCTTCGTAAATCATGCCGCCGGTAAAAGCGCCGTCGCCCACAACGGCAACAACATATCCCGCTTCCCCGCGGATTTTTTTAGCCTGCGCCAAACCCACAGCGGCAGAAATAGAGGTACTGCCATGCCCGGCAGAAAAAATGTCGTGCTCGCTCTCTTCCGGGCAGGGAAAGCCCGAAAGCCCCCCCTCTTTTCTAATGGTAGAAAGCTCTTCCCTGCGGCCCGTTACTATTTTATGTACATAGCACTGGTGCCCCACATCAAACACAAACTCATCCTGCGGAGAGTTAAACACCCTGTGCAGGGCAACGGTAAGCTCTACAACGCCAAGGTTAGAGGACAAGTGCCCCCCAGTAGCAGAAATTGTTTCAATTAAATATTCACGTATTTCGCGGCACAGCAAAGCAAGCTTTGGAAACTCCAAAGCTTTAATATCTTTTGGTGATTTAATTGTATCTAAAATACGGTATCGCATAGTTTCCACCTTAACAAGCACTGCCTTTAAAAAACAGGTATTATTACAGCCAAAAGGATGCCCAGTAAAGCACCGCTTAGCACTTGGAACGGGGTATGCCCTACCATTTCTTTCAGCTTTTTAGTTTCTTCTTGCTGCCCTTCATCATCGTCCGACGAAAGCTCATCCATCAACTGGTTAATCACCTTTGCCTGTTTACCGGTTTCGCGCCGCACGCCCATGGCATCGTACATTACCACCACCGCCAGCACAAAAGACAAGGCAAACAAGGGCGAAGAAAGTCCTTCTTTACGGGCAACTCCCATTAACAAAGAACATACTAAGGCCGAGTGGGAACTCGGCCAGCCGCCTGCCCCAATTAAACGCTCGCCCGAAAAGCGTCCAGAAACCACAAACTGCACAATCGTTTTTAGTATCTGGGCCGAAAGCCACCCAAACACCGCAAGCATCAGTAAATAGTTATGAAAAAATATTGCTTTAATCATATAGGTTTTACACGCTCCACACACTTTGAATACTTACAATTTAATACACTCTCTCTGCCAGTTGTTTTGCAAAATACGCCATAAACGCCGCCGCATCCCCGTAAGCGCTTTCAATTGCCGTAACGGCTTCTTGGGTAAGCCGCCCTACCTCTTTGCGAGATTCTTCCAGCCCATAAAGGGTTACAAAGGTTGTTTTATGGTTTTGTGCATCACTGCCTATCGGTTTACCAAGCTGGGCTTGGTCTGCCGTTACATCTAAAATATCATCTACAATCTGAAATACAACGCCCACTTTTTCAATGTACTCTGTTATTGCCGGATGGTTTTCTGGCTGTTGCTTGGCAGCCCACACCCCTAAATGCGCCGAGGCTTTAAGAAGCGCGCCGGTTTTATGGGTATGAATTTGATACAGCGCTGCAGAATCCGCCTTTTCCGTCTCATACTTCATATCCAACTCTTGTCCGTAAATCATACCGCGTGCGCCCGATGCCGCGGCCAACGTTTGGGCTGCCCCTAAAACGGCAAAGAGTTCGCCCGGCGTCGTGCAAACTGCCTCAAACGCCTCTAGTGCAAGCAGGTCCCCCGCCAGTAAAGCATTGGCCTCACCGTACACAATATGGCAGGAGGGTTTACCCCTGCGCAAATCATCATCATCCATACAGGGCAAATCATCATGAATAAGCGAAAAAGCATGTACCATCTCTATTGCGGCAGAATAGCACTCCGCCGCTTTTCTATCTCCACCCAGCAAATCGCTTACGGCCAGCGTAAAAACCCCTCTTACCCGCTTGCCTCCCGCCGAAAGGCTGTATCCTGCCGCCTCCGAAACAACGGACTGCTGCTGCAATATACGAGCCGTAACATCTTGTATAGCTGTATTACAAGCATTGATATATTCTTCGTGCCGTTGTTTATTCTGCATCGGCTTCCTCCGTAGAAGCAATTGTTTTTCCTATTTCATCCACCCTAATTTGGGCATTTTTCAACTGCTCATTGCATACACGTATAAGCTCTGCCGCACGCGCATAGTAGGCAATGCTGTCATCTAGGCTGGTTTCTTCCTGCGTCATTTTTTGCAGTATTTCTTCCAGCTCGTGCATTGCTTCTTCAAAAGTAGGTTGTTTAGGCATCCAAAGCACCTGCTTTACTTTCTATTGTATTTACTGTGCAGCCAAGGTCCCCGTCCTTCATACGCACCGTAATCTCCTGTCCCTGCTGCACCTGGCTAACGCTGGCAACTGCCTGCTTTTGTGCATAAACCATGCCATAACCACGCCCAAGCACCGCATAAGGGTCTAGCCCTGCTGCAACACGCGCCTGCGATTGCAGTGCCTCTCTGCCGGTTTTAACCTTTTTCTGGGCAGCAGCAGTGGCTTGCAGGGATAATTGCTCTACCCTTTGCTGCAACAGTTGCGGCAGGGCGGGCAACTGCAAAAATGCGGGCTGCATTTTTATAGCATTAACTGCATTATAACACGAATCAACGCGCCGTTGCACTGCTGTTTGAACAGAACCGTACAAATATTTCATATTTTGCATCACATGCCCCATGTCCGGCAAAACCATTTCGGCGGCTGCCGAAGGTGTGGGCGCACGGTGGTCTGCAACAAAATCCAAAATCGTATAATCTATCTCGTGCCCAATGCCCGATACAATGGGCGTGTTGCTTGCAAAAGCCGCCCGGGCAATGCCCTCATCGTTAAAAGCCCACAAATCCTCGGCAGAGCCCCCACCCCGTGCCACAATAATTACATCTACACGCCCGCTCTTGTCAAGGTCTGCAATGCCTTTTGCAACTTCTGGCGCCGCGGCCTGCCCCTGTACAGAAACCGGAGCCAGCAAAAACCGTGCCATTGGGTTGCGGCGGGCCGCCACCTTTAAAATATCCTGCAAAGCAGCCCCTGTACGCGATGTAACGAGCCCCACACAAACCGGAAAAGCCGGCAGCGGGCGTTTGCGTTCTTCGGCAAACAGCCCCTCTTTTAACAGCTTTTGTTTTAGCTGCTCAAAGGCCATTTGCGCAGCGCCAATTCCGTCCGGATAAATATCCCGCACATAAATCTGAAACGCTCCGTCCCGCTCATACATCGATACGCGGCAACGCGCCATTACACGCATTCCATTTTCCGGCTCAAAGGCAAGGTGCTCGGCATCCGAGCGAAACATTACAGCTTTTACGCTAGCAGTTTCATCTTTAAGGCTAAAATAACAATGCCCAGTTTTAAAATGCTTGGTAAAATTACTTATTTCTCCGCGTATGGCAATATCTGCCAGTAAGGGATTTCCCTCCAGCAAAGACTTTACATATTTATTTAAAGCCGTAACCGATATAACTTTTGCCAAATCAAACCTCCATAGCGGCTATTAAAGCAACCCCTACCGCATTATCGGCAGAAAGGCTGGGCGACACAAAAAACACCTCTTTTAGCCGCTGCTCTACCCACTGCCGTATAACCGTACTGGCCATTACCCCACCCGCACACACAACAGGCAAATTACCGTATTTACCGCGCGCATGTTCAATCATAGCGCTGGCCGTGGCAGCAATGCTTATTAAGCAGTACTTTGCGGCATAAGCAGGCTCTTTGCCCGCCTTTAGCAAGGCTTCGTACTGATTTTGCAAGCCAGAAAGATGGCAGTCTCCAGCTTTAACACTTATTTTGGGGGCAATCTCCTCTTTGCAGGTACCGGCAAGCAAAGATACTTGTTCGCCTGCGGGGAAAGAATACCCCAGTGCCACACCCAACCGGTCAATGGCCTGCCCCGCATATAAGTCCAGGCTTTTACCTGCGGTTTCAATCACTTCAATTCCATCACAAAGCAACAGCTCTGTTGTGCCGCCGCTTACATGAAACATCAAACGCCGCCCCTTGGCAATGGGCCGCAGGGGTATACCAAACAAGGCCGCCGCAACATGCCCCTGCTGGTGCGTTGTTTTTATTAAAGAAATACCCCTTGCCGCCGCAAACGCAGTTGCAAAGGATACTCCCGTCAAAAAACATGGCATATAAGAGCCGGGCTGTGGGCGTGGCTTTGCCGATACGGCAACTGCCCCCACCTGTGTAAGGTCAAATCCCTCTGCCTGCATCTCCGCCAACAACTCGGGCAGTGCCGCTACATGATGAAACACAGCATCACTTTGGCGTAGCCCAAGCCCTCCCTGTGGAACAGGCAAAAATCTCTTTTTAGCACACAAAATTTCCTCTTTGCCTTTTTGGAGCAAAGCCAAAGACGTGGCGTAGTTACTGGTATCTACCCCAAGCAAATACATGTGCTACTCCTTATCGGCCACAGTGTTCGTTGGTTCTTGTGGTTCTTGTGGCTCTTGTGGTTCTTGTGGCTCTTGTGGTTGTTGTGGCTCTTGTGGTTCTTGAGTTTCTTCTAGTTTCATAGCAGGTTGCGTCCCTAGCTTGCCACGGGAAATATTGCCCAATACGCCGTTTACAAACTGGTAACCTTCTTCATCGCCGTACTTTTTGCAAAGTTCTACCGCTTCGTTAATTGCAACACTGTCCATATCAGGCTGTACATACTTCATTTCTGTTACAGCCAAACGCAGCAACGCCAAGTTTACCCGCGCCACACGGCTGGATTTCCAACCGGTAAGACAAGCTTCTATGGCACTGTTCACTGTATCTGCATTTTCTATGTACTTTTCAATCAACTTATGCCCAAATTCGTCCAACCTATAGGTTGGTTCTTCATCCGGGCGGGTGGCAAGGGCATTTTCAAAATTGTCAAAAGTACCCTCAAAAAAGGCAAAAAAGGCGTTTTCTCTCGATTCGCGTCTGTTCATGTTTTCCTCACACAAACAAACCTCCCGCCCTTACGCGGAAGGCCTGCCCGATTTGCAATTATTTAACGGCTTCTTGTACATCCTCATCAACGGCTATGCCATTGATAACCACATTTACCTTGGCTACGGTAATCTGTGTCATATTTTGTACCGAGCTTTTAATACTTTTTTGCACAGTTTCGCTCAGCTCCGGCACCTCTGTGCCATAACGAACAGTTAGCCCTATGGTAATGTCGGCCACATCGTCCTTCATTTCTACCAATACAGGGCGCTGCACCGCAATTTTGTTCAGCAAAGATTTTACGCCTGCATTGCTTACCGTTACATCTGCCACACCATCTACTTCCAATGCAGCCAAACGTGCAATTTTTTCAATTACCTCACTGGCTATCTGCAAACTTCCGGCAGAGAGGTTGGATTCGTTGATATCCATTGGTATCCTCCTTATCAGCGCTGCTTTTGCTGCGCAGATTATTCTGACATATAATTATATCATTTACCGCCAACACACACAACCAGTTTAGGCGGTGTTTTTTACTTGGCAATGGTAAATAAATCAATTTAACTTAGTTTTTCCATCGCTTTTTCAATCAAGTCTTTTAAAATGCCGGGGTTTCCCTGCCCTTTGCTTTCTTTCATGCACTGCCCTACCAAAAAGCCCACCACCTTGGTTTTACCGGCTTTGTAATCGGCCACTGCGGCGGGGCTGGCTGCCAGCACGTTGTTTACTACTTGCTCCAGCATAGAGGTATCACTAATTTGCAGCAGACCCATGTCCTTTGCCACCTTTTCCGGTTCCACGTCTTTTTCCAGCAAATGCTGCAAAACCTTTTTAGCGGCAGAACCCGAAATGGTTCCTGCATCAATCAGTGCAATCATTGCCACAAGATTATGCGTGGTAAGCGCGGTTTCTTCCAGCTCTTTGCCAGAATCATTTAGCAATTTGGATATATCGCCTAAAATCCAGTTGCTAATCGCCTTTGCATCGCATTTTCCTTCGGCTACAGCTGCATCAAAAAAGTCAGAGCGCTCACGCTTTTCGCACAATTGTGCAGCATCCTTTATCAATATCCCATATTCCTGCTCATACCGCAAAACGCGGTCGGCAGGCAATTCAGGTATTGTGGTAGCAAGCTGCTGTACAAGTGCCGGGTCTACCACAAAGGTCAGCTGGTCAGGGTCCGGAAAATACCGGTAATCCTGCGCATCTTCTTTAGTACGCATCAATATGCTTTTGTTTTTTGCGTCGTCCCAACGGCGGGTTTCCTGCTGTACTTCTTTTCCCTCACGCAGCATTTGTATCTGGCGCTCCGCCTCGTACTGCACCGCCCGGTACACAGCGCTAAAGCTGTTCACATTCTTCATTTCGGCGCGGGTGCCAAGCTCTTTTTGCCCCATTGGCCGTACCGAAACGTTTACGTCGGCGCGCATGCTGCCTTCCTGCATTTTCGCATCCGAAATGCCCAGGTACAAAAGCACGTTGGCAATGCCCTCCATATAGGCTTTTGCTTCTTCTGCGCTGCGAATATCAGGTTCCGAAACAATTTCTATCAGCGGTACGCCGCAGCGGTTATAGTCGGCCAATGTGTTGCCGGTGGCATCATCGTGTACAAGTTTGCCCGCATCTTCTTCCATATGGATGCGTGTAAGCCCAACGCGCTTTACCTCGCCCTCCACTAGTACATCCAAATAACCACCCTCGCAAATGGGCACGTCAAACTGGCTTATCTGGTATGCTTTGGGCAAATCTGGGTAAAAATAATTTTTGCGGTCCATTTTAGTAACATTGTGTATAGTACTGTGCAGCGCATGCCCCATGCGTATGGCACGCTCTACCACCTGTTCATTCAGCACAGGCAGCGTACCCGGCATACCGGTACATACCGGGCAGCAAAGGGTATTGGGGTCAGCTCCAAACTCGTTTTTACAACCACAAAAAATCTTGCTGTGGGTATTTAACTCGGCGTGTATTTCAAGGCCTACTACAATTTCAAACTCTCCCATTATGCATTTACCCCCTTTACCGCAAAGCCGCCAATAGCTGTTTCGTAGCATTTGGCTGTAGAAATAAGGCGGCCCTCACTTGCTTTAGGGCCAATCAACTGCATCCCCACAGGCAAACCGGCGGCATCTGTTCCGCACGGAATACTAAGCGCCGGTAGCCCCGCAATATTTACCGTAACTGTGCAAATATCGGCGGCATACATTTCCAATGGGTCGCCCACATGGGCCCCCAAAGAAAAAGCTGTGGTTGGCGCTGTAGGAGTAAGCAAAAAGTCGCACCCGGTAAATGCCGAAGTAAATTCTTGCGCTATCTGCTTTTGCAGCAGTTTAGCCCTCTTGTAAAAAGCGTCGTAATACCCGCTAGAAAGCACATGTGTACCCAGTAAAATGCGTCGTTTTACCTCTGTGCCAAAACCCTCGTTGCGGGTTGTTTCATATAGTTCGGTAAGGTCGGCACCCGCTCCTGCAGAGTATCCATATTTAACACCGTCATACCTAGCTAGGTTAGAGGATGCCTCGGCAGAAGAAATAATGTAATAGGCAGACAGGGCAAATTCTGTAGAGGGAAGCGAAACTTCAAATACATCGGCACCAAGCTGCTGCAATTGCTGCACAGCCTTTTGCACATTGTCTTTTACCTCTGCCGATACCCCTGCGCCATAATATTCTTTAGGCAAGCCTATGCGTACACCCTTTAAAGATTGCTGTTGGCTGTACATAAACGGTATGTCCTTGCTGGTAGAATCCCTACCTGCGTCTACCCCTGCAATGGCAGAATACAACAGTGCCAAATCATCTGCTGTACGCGCAAAGGGGCCAATTTGGTCTAAAGACGAGGCAAACGCCACAAGCCCATAACGAGAAACCGCCCCATAGGTGGGCTTTAAACCCAAAACGCCGCACAACGCAGCTGGCTGCCGGATAGAACCGCCCGTGTCACTTCCCAAAGAAAGCGGCACTTCGCACGCGGCAACTGCGGCAGCACTGCCGCCAGAAGACCCACCGGGAACCTTAGTGGTGTCCCATGGGTTTTTGGTTGGTTTAAAATAAGAGTTTTCGCAGGAAGAGCCCATGGCAAATTCATCCATGTTGGTTTTGCCCGCAAGCAAAGCACCTGCATTATTTAACTTTTCAATCACAGTGGCATCATAAAAAGGCACAAAATTTTGCAGCATACGGGATGCGCAGGTGGTAGCCCTGCCCTTTGTACAAATATTGTCCTTAATTCCTACTGGTATCCCTGCCAACACACCGGGATCCTCTCCCTTTGCAAAGCGGGCATCTACCGCTGCCGCCTGCTGCAACAGTCCTTCTTCTCCGTAGGATAAAAACGCATCTATTTCGGCATCTTTTTCTTTAATACGTCCAATGGTGCTTTGGGCAATTTCGGTAGCGCTCACTTCTTTACTGCGCAGTTTAGCTGCCAACTGCGTCGCGCTCATCTGGTATAATTCCATCCCAATCCCCTCCTATTCTACTGTTTTCGGAACCACAAAGTATCCATCCGATGAAGAGGGGGCGTTTTTTAAAATATCCTCTCTTGGGTAGGACGGGC
>JBKEAM010000093.1:0-6982 GCA_047972265.1 Oscillospiraceae bacterium
TTTACCGGGTATGACACCCTTGTAAATGAGGCCAAGGTACTGGGGCTTTCGGACGGCGAGGAATTGCTGGATGCAGTTTCTACCGATGATGCCGAAAAAGACAATGTGCTTGTTATTTTAGACAACACACCTTTTTATGCCGAAAGCGGCGGCCAGGTTGCCGACACCGGCACCCTTACCGGCAACGGCGCCCGCTTAGAGGTACACAATGTACAAAAAACAAGCAAAGGGTATTTTGTGCATACCTGCACCCTGCTAAAGGGCACTGTACGCACCGGCGATACCCTGCTGGCTGAGGTTGACGCCGACAGGCGGCATTCTATCATGCGCAACCATACCTCTGCCCACTTGCTGCAACGCGCCCTGCGCGAGGTACTGGGCGAACATGTGCATCAGGCAGGCAGCTATGTAGATGAGTTCCGCGTTCGGTTTGACTTTACCAATTTCTCGGCAATGTCTCAGGAAGAAATTGTACAGGTAGAGGCGCTTGTAAACCGTAAAATTTTTGAAGCCCTGCCCGTAAGTGTGCGGGTACTGCCCATTGAAGAAGCCAAAAAGATGGGTGCCCTTGCACTGTTTGGAGAAAAATACGGCGACACCGTGCGCGTTATTGATGCCAGCGGCTGGTCTGTAGAGTTTTGCGGCGGTACCCACGTAAGCAACACCGCCCATATTGGCTGCTTCCGCATTTTGTCAGAATCTTCTGTAGCCGCAGGCGTGCGGCGCATCGAGGGCACCACCGGCTACGGTGTACTGCACCTGCTGGACGAGCGCGAAGCCCTGCTGCGCCAAACCGCAACTGTTTTAAAAGAGGATAACGTAGCAAACCTGCCCACCCGTGCCGAATCTTTGATGGCAGAAATGCGCGAAAAAGACCGTGAGCTGGCACACCTGCAAAGCGAAGCCGCCAAACAGCAGGCCGACAGCCTGTTCCAAAACTCGTTTGACGCAAACGGCACCCCGGTATACACCGCCCTGCTGCCAGACGCCGACGCGAATGCCCTGCGCACCCTGTGCGACCGCATTCGGGATGCAAAGCCAGACGCAGTGGGTATTCTTTGCGGGCAGGCAGGCGGCAAATCCAGCTTAGCTGTGTGCTGCGGCAAACAAGCGGTAGAAAAGGGCTTAAAAGCCGGAGAAATTGTTAAACGCGTTGCCTCTATTGCAGGCGGCAGCGGCGGCGGCAAGCCCGATTTTGCCATGGCAGGTATAAAAGATTCTTCTAAAATAGAAGAGGCCTTGGCAGCCGCCCCCGGCATTGTGGCCGAACTTGTAAAATAAAACGATACACCACAACAAGACAGGAGGTACCCTATGCCCGATTGCTTATTTTGCAAAATAGCGGCGCACGAAATTCCCAGTACGGTTTTGTACGAGGATAAAGATTTAATTGCTTTTCGTGATATTGAGCCGCAGGCGCCTTTTCATATTTTAATTGTGCCAAAACAGCATATTCAAAGCGCTGCCGATTTAAGCGCGCAGCATGCCGCTTTGCTTGCAAAAGTTTTTGAAACCGCCGCAACGCTTTGCGCACAAGAAGGCATTACAAATGGGTACCGTGTGGTAACCAACATTGGCCCCAACGGTGCCCAAAGCGTGCCCCATCTGCATTTTCATGTACTTGGCGGCCGCCAATTGGGCTGGCCCCCGGGATAAAACACAGCATCCATCCGGGCGCAAGGCAGTGCCCTTTTAATAAAAGAGGAACAAGGAGAAAATTATGAGCGAAACCTACACCCTGAATGTTGCGGGCCTTACAAGAGAGCTGCCCGTTTGCAAAATCAGCGACAGCCTTTCTATTGCCGCCTTTATTATGTTTGGCGATGTAGAACTTACCATTGCCTGCGCCAAAGGCTTGCTAGAAAAGGCCCCCGACTTTGATGTAATTGTTACCGCCGAAGCCAAGGCTATCCCCCTTGCTTACGAAATGAGCCGCCAGAGCGGCAAGCGCTACATCCCCGCGCGCAAGGGTAAAAAACTGTATATGCAAGACCCTGTTGTAATCGAGGTGCAGTCTATTACCACCGAAAATCGCCAGAGCCTTTGCATAGACCGCCCCGACCTAGACTTTTTAAACGGTAAACGCGTTTTAATTGTGGATGACGTTATCAGCACCGGCGGCTCTTTACAGGCTATGGAAGCCATTGTACACAAAAGCACCGGCACCGTAGTAGGCCGTGCCGCTGTGTTGGCCGAGGGTGAGGCTGCCAAGCGTGGCGACATCATCTTTTTGGCCCCGCTGCCTCTCATCCAGTAACCACATGTGGTAAAGCGTTGGCTACTGGCCGTATTTGGAGTATTGTTTTTTTGTGCAATGCTGGCAGTTATATACCTGCCGGCATTGCTTTCTGTTTTTATTTTTGCTTTAGCTGGGCTCGGCGCACTGGTGTGGCTATTGCTTTGCAAAAAAGGCAGCCGCCTGCTGCCTGCCTTACTTGCCGTAGCCTTATTGGCCGCCCCGCTTTTTGCGGGCATACACTATAACACCACACAAAAGCCCCTGCAAAAATTAAACGGCACGCAGTACCCGGTAACGGCTCGTGTTACCCAAACCATGCCTACCTATGGCGGGGATGTTTTTACCCTTACTTTACAGGTTTTATCTTTTGAGGATGCCCCTGAAGTAAATTACCCCGGCCGCTTTACGGTGCAAATAAATACCGCATACGAGGCACCGCCTGGAGACTTGCTAAGGCTTACACTCCGGTTTTCTTCTTTTGCGCCCGCTGCCCGCAACCAAGCCTTTGCGCGCGGGCAATACATTGCTGCAAGTGTAAAAGGGGATATTGTTTTTGCCGGGCGCAGCCCCACCCTTGTTACCGCCCTACGCCAACTGCAATACGCCGCGGACAACAACCTAACACAGCGCCTGCCGCTTCGGCTTTCCTCTGTTGCGGCCTCGGCCGCCTTGGGAGACCAACGCTTTTTAACCCCGCAAATCCGGCAGGATTTTCGCCTTTCGGGCCTCTCTCACATTTTGGTGGTTTCGGGCTTTCATGTGGGGCTTATTGCTTCGTTTCCGGCACTCTTCCCCTCTTTGCGCCGCAGGCGGCAAAAAACACTTACTGTTATCACCATTGGCTTTGTGCTTGCCTTTCTCGCGTTTAGCGGTTTTACCCCCTCTTTGCTGCGCAGCGGCATCAGCCAACTTTTAATTTTATCTGGTGTTTTTGCAAAACGCAGGGCCGATGTTTTTACCTCGCTTGCGTTCAGCGCCATTCTTTTATGCATGCAAAACCCCTACGCTGTGGCCGATATAGGCCTGCTTCTCTCTTACTCTGCCACGCTTGGTACCGTGCTTGGTATGCGGTTTGCTGCAACGCTGCTAAAGCGGATGCCTGTGTATGGCGGCAATTGCTGGCTTATACAATGGTTGGCAAAAGCGGCAAAGGTACTTATTCAATCTGCCGTAGCCGCGGTTTGCGTGGCATTTTCCACCCTGCCCGTTTTATTGTTGTTTGGGCTTGGGGTATCTGCCGTTTCGCCGCTGGTTAATATTATGGTTCTTCCCCTTTCCAACATCATTATGGTAAGCAGCTTTTTGGCTGCCCTGCCCGCTCTGCCTGTGCTTGGCTTTATCGCTTCTTTTTTCTTGTTTGTTGCGGGCATCGCGCTTGTTTTGCTAGAAAAGGTTGTGCACTGGGCAGCCAGCCTTCCCTTTGGGCTTTTGTACCCGCAGCCCGCCCTAACTGTCGCTATTTTGCTTGTATTTGTACTGGCAATTTTCGCCTTTAAAAGCAAGCGTTTTGCCGCTTATGCTCTGTCTGCCGTTTTGCTGCTTACCTTGGGCGGTGTAGCCGATACCCTGCTTGGTCGGGACGTTGTAACCCTAAGCATTGCGGGCGGCAGTGCAAACCCCGCTTTGGTTATTACAAAAAATGGTCAGTCTGCCGTCTTGTTTAGAGACCGCCGCACGAGTTATACTATAGATGCCATTTTAAAACAGCAAAATGTAAAAGAATGCAGCCTGCTGATTGATTTGCGCGCAAAACCGCAAGACCTTAGCTACCTGCCCACCTACCCACCCCGGCAAATTGTATATGCCCGGCAGGACATTACCGTCCAAAAAGTGTATTCTCCCTTTGCAGGTGTAAATATCTACCTGCAAAAACAGGATAAGGGCGTTATTGCGGTAGTAGAGGTAGAGGGCTATAAGGTTGGCATTGCCTCGGGCTATACCAATTTTTCTGCTTCGCCCGCGCTGGATATACTGGTGGCAGGGCAAAGTGAAGCAGTGGGCCGTTTTGGCATACTACTGTGCGGCGGCAATGTGCCTGCTTGGGCACAGCCGGCGCAAAACATTTATTTTTCTTTGGGGCAGGCATCTGTTTCTATCCGCCCCGGTACCAGCATACTATTTAAGGAGGTGCAGTATGGCACAATCTAAACCCAAACTTGCAGACAAACTGGCACAGCCATTTGGCACTTCTGTATACTACTTTTGCAGCACCGAGGTAGAACCCCTGCGGGCCGCTGCGCAAAAAGTAAGTAAGGCACTGCTCTCTCATCCAGACGGCGCAGACACCACTCGGTTAGACGGCCCCGGCATCGATTTTGGCGCGGTGATAGAGGCGGCAGGCAGCCTTTCTTTTTTTGGCACCCCCCGCGTAATAGAGCTGCGAGAGATTGTTATATCTTCTTTAAGCGATAAAGATGCCGCCGAATTGGCTACCCTATTTGCCGATGTGCAAAACGCCGTGTTTTTAATTACGGTGCTGCATAAAGACAAGCGCACCGCAGGCAACAAAAAGTCTAAACTGTTGTTTGACGCCGCCGCCAAGGCCGGCTATGCCGAAGAATTGCAAAAACCCACCCGGCAGCAAAACATCGCCTATATTGGCAGGGTTGCCCAGCACTTGGGTGCGCAGTTTGCCCCCGGCGCCGAGGAAGTTTTGCTGGACCGCGCGGGCGAAGACCGCCCCCTGCTTACCAACGAAACACAAAAGCTGGCGGCCATTAGCGGCTATACCCAAATTAGCATTGATATGGTAAACGAATATGCCACCGATAATACCGAGGCTGATGTATTTCAGCTTGCGCGGGCCATAACCGCACGCCAGCGCCGCGAGGCATACGCCCGTCTGGATAAACTGCTGGTGCAAAAGCACGAGCCAATTGCCATTGCGGCTGCCCTTTCGGGCACTTTTGTGGATATGTACCGTGTGCGCTGCGGGGCAGAAATTGGCCTTGCACCCGCCGCTGTGGGGGCAGACCTTGGCTATACCGGCAGCCCCTACCGCCTGCAAAAAGCAAAAGAAAACGCGGCGCGCTACACCACTGCCGAGCTGGAAACCTGTTTGCTAGAGCTGGGCGAATTGGATGCCGCCCTAAAAAGCAGCCCCCTGCCCGATAAAAGCGTACTGCTTACCACCACCATTGCGCGGCTTATGCGCCCCAGTGCAAACAAATGAGCAACGAAAAACTGCGCCTAAACGAGGTGGTAATTGTTGAGGGACGTTACGATGCCACTGTGCTGGCCTCTGTAATAGACGCCCTTATTATACCCACCCACGGCTTTGCCATTTTTAAGGACGAAGAAAAAAAGCAATTGATACGCCGCCTTGGCAAACAGCGCGGTTTGCTTATCCTTACCGATTCGGACGCGGCGGGTTTTAAAATCCGCCACTATGTCCAATCTATCGCACAGGGATGCAGCATTAAGCACGCCTATATCCCTGCACTGCCCGGCAAAGAAAAGCGCAAAACAGCCCCCTCTGCCGAGGGTACGCTGGGTGTAGAGGGAATGCCTGTTCACCTGCTGCTTACCGCCCTGCAACAAGCGGGCATACAGCCGCAGCAGGCAAACCCAAACCATACCCCCATTACCCCCGCCAACCTGTACGAACTTGGCCTTTCGGGCAGGCAAAACAGTGCCACTGTGCGCCGCGCCCTGCTGCAAAAAACAGGCCTGCCGCAGCGCCTTTCTACCCATGCGCTGTGTCAGGTATTATCCAGCCTTTACACCTACCAAGAACTGGAGGCCGTTATGCAACAAAAGCCCCCCCTGTTTTGGGATTTTCACGGGACACTCTCTTTGCCAGATATTGTGTGGTTTGACGCCGCTATGGAGGCCGCCGCCGAACTGGCGCCCCAGCACCCCCTAACGCGGGAAGTGCTAGAAACAGCCCTGCACGGTACCTGCCTGCCTTGGTTTAGCATACCCAGCCGCGATACACGCCATGTGGCCGGTTCTGCCGCGTGGTGGGCACATTGCCAAAAAGAATTTATCGCCATGTTTATGCAGTGCGGTTTTACCCAAAGCCAAGCGCAGCTACTGGCCCCCGCCTTGCGCGGCAAGGTGTTGCAGCCCCAGCGGTATGCCCTGTACCCCGACGCGCTAAGCACCCTAAAAGAATTGCAGCGCCGTGGCTACGAAAGCTATATACTAAGCAATAACTACCCCGAGCTTGCCCCCATTACAGATGCCTTAGGGCTTACCCCCTATATTAAGCAGGTATTTGTATCGGGAGAAATTGGCTACGAAAAACCCCGGCCAGAGATTTTTGCCGTTGCCCTGCAAACGATACAGCCCGCTTTGCAGGGCTGGATGATTGGCGACAATATGGAGGACGATATTGCGGGCGGACACAGCGCAGGGCTTGTTACTGTAGCTGTGCATGGCAAGCAATCCCCCGTGGCAGATCACCAAATCGATAATCTAGCCGAAATTTTAGAACTGCTGCCGTAAGCCGTTTGTTTTTTGCTTTGGTTTTTGCCTTTTTTCGCCTTGTTCTTTGAGCCCTTCCCGAAGAAGTTTTCCGCAACAGCGTTGTCATATGGGTCACCCTTGCGACTCATGCTGGGGACCATGTGATATTGTGTCAGGGCTTGTTGATAGGCGTTGCAGGCATATTGTACGCCCCTGTCGGAATGGTGGATGAGTCCTTTTGGGGGACGATGGCGTCTTGCGGCCATATGAAGCGCCTGACAAACGAGAGCGGCGTCAATGCGTTCAGAGAAGGCATATCCGACAATTTGCTTG
>JBKEAM010000127.1:0-4326 GCA_047972265.1 Oscillospiraceae bacterium
GCCTGCGCAGCATATAAATTTTTTCGGCCAATTTCATGTAAGTGGCCTCCTTTCTGTGCTGCTATAGTACCCCTAAACCCGGTTGCGGTGCTATATATAAGGGCTTGAAGATGCGCAACCAACGGTTGCATAAGCCTTTTAGTTGCCTTTGCAGGGGGTACCCTGCTATAAAAACAGCATAGCATACGGCAGGCCCACTATATACGGCAAAATAAAACCGCACACCCGGCATAAGCGGGCGGCGGTGCTTGTTCCGTTGGCATTTTCAAAGGTAAAATTATATGCGGCATCACGAAAAAGCCATTTGCCATTTAGGGTAGTGGTGGCCGTGGGTGCGTTTATAAGGGCGGTGCCGTCTGCATTAACGGTAAGGGTAATGGTAAAAAATACCTGAGAGTTCTCGTCCGAAGGGCTTACCTGCACAAGAGAGCTGCCGTCCAGCATTTCAAAATTTACGGCGCCCCACTCGCCCACAATTTCATCCGCTGGCAGGGTGGTTGTTTGTGATGGGGACGAAGCCGGTGTACTGCCGGGCAAAGAGGAAGCCGCCGCGGGCGAACAGGCGGTGAGTAATACCGTGGCAAAAAGCAGGGCGGCGGCAATTGATTTAATACGCATAAGGGTACCTCCATTTTTGTTTGTTACCTATAATGCGCCGCAGGGGGTAAAATCATTTCAAATTATTGTAGGGCAGGCCGCGCATATGCTGCCGGTATTATAAATTGCCCATGGCTTAAAACGGTGCAATGCGTATGTAAAGCCGCAACTAGCCAATATGCGTATACAAGCGTTGGTTTTTGTGATATACTTGCAACTAAATTGTGGCGCAAACAGATGTGCTTTTACTGCAATGGCGAAAGGAGTACTTTTTTTATGTTTGTAAAAAAAGAGAAGCGTGTTTTTGAGCTGAAAGAAAAAATTAGTGGAAGGCTGCCCGGCAGCGAAATAATTGTAGATACCAAAACAGGGGTAAATTACATAAGCACGGGGTATTCTCTTACACCGCTGCTGGATAAAGACGGCAAACCGGTAATAGACCCGGTAGAATAAACCCTAATATAAACCAAAAGCGCCGGATACAAATGTATCTGGCGCTTGTTATTTGTACTATGGGCATAAGAAATATACTTTACGAAATATCGATGCCAAAGCGTTTTTCTAAATATTCTTCTATAAACGGCAGGCTGCTATCGGAACCGGCAAGGCACCTAAAGGTTAGGCCGATAGGGGACATATCCAATATTTTTTGGGCAATAGAATGATGATAAAGCACATGTGTTCGGTCTTCTTCCAGCTCAATAAGCAAACGTTCTTCCAGCGGGATGGCATCGATAACGCTGTTGTCTAACACCAGCTTATCTACAAGCCCTACCATAGATTCATCAAAGGGGCTGGGGCTCCAATCCGATTTTTCTTTATCCAGCGCCGCAACCATATTATACACATGCACAATAAAATAATCGTCGTGCAGGCCGCCCTCATAGTCTTTCATTTGTGTGGGAAGAAACTGAACATTTTTAAGCTGCATTTCTTCCATGGTTTCTTTCATTCGTTTTGATATAACAGATACATGCTGCTTTAAAAAATGATAATCTGCAAATTGAGGGTTATCAATTGTGGGCGAACCAAATGCAACAACTCTTTTATCCTCTAAATCCAATGCCTCTTCACGGTCTCCCTCGCCGTAATTGGTGGTAACATAGTTTACAAGCGGGTAAAGGTTTCCCTTTAGGTCAATGTAATAATACTTGTTATTATAATCAGTCATTTTTATGCATCCCCCAGTAAAATTAAACATCTATTCGATTAATAATTTTACAATTATAGCATACTAAAACCTAAAAATACAAATAAAGTAAATACAAAACGCAGCACAAAAAAGAGAAACGCGCCCTTTGCGGTTCTCTTTTTTGTAAGGTATAAGTAAGTGGGCTGTGCATTATAGGGCATCGGTTTAAAGCTTTTTTTCTAAATACTCTTCTATAAACGGCAGGCTGCTATCGTAACCGGCAAGGCACCTAAATGTTAAGCCCGTGGGAGATATATCCAGTATTTTTTGAGCAAGCGAATGATGATAAAGTATTTTTGTGCGCCGTTCGTCCAGGGCAAAAAGCAGGCGGTCTTCCAGCGGAATGGTATCGATAACACTGTTGTCTAACACCAGCTTATCTACAAAACCCACCATAGATTCATTAAAGGGGCTGTGGGTCCAATCGGATTTTTCTTTGTCCAGTGCCGCAATCATATTATACACATGCACAATAAAGTAATCGCCGTGCAAAGCGCGGTCGTAGTCTTGTATTTGGGTGGGAAGAAACTGAACATTTTTAAGCTTCATTTCTTCCATGGTCTCTTTCAAGCGTTTTGATACCACCGACATATGTGCCTTAAGATGATGAAAATCTGCAAATTGGGGATGATCGGGCTGGGGCGAGCCGAATGCGACAATTCTTTCAGACTCTATGTTTAAGGCCTTTTTATGGTTGCCCTCGGCAAAGTTGGCCGTAACATAATTTACCAGCGGGTAAAAATCTCCCTTTTGGCCAATATAATAATACTCTTTATTGTAATCTGTCATTTTTATGTATCCCCCAGTAATATTTAACATCTATTCGATTAATATTTTTTTATTATAGCATATAAAAAAGTGGGGATACAAATAAGGCAATAACAAACACCGCAATATTTTTTACAGATTGGCAGGCCTGCAACACGGGTGCGGCGCATTAACATATATAAGCATCAATTGTGTTAGCACCATGCATTTGTACTTAATATTTTAAAAACCTTGTGTAAACAAAGGTATTGCGCCCCCACCTAAGCAGAGACGCAATACCTTTGTTGTTTAAATATACAGGGCACACGGCACCCGGTGTTGTGTTTACAGGGTTAAGCTGGTACGAAAGCCCCTTACGCCGTAGTAAGAATCGGCCCCGTTGTGATACACAAAAACATGGTCAAAACGCCTGTCGCAAAACAGCGCGCCGCCCAAATCGCGTATGGCACTGGGGGTGGCAATCCAACTGGACGTTTTAAGATCGAACTTGCCAAGTGTTTGCAGGTACTTGTATTGTTCTTTGGTTAGCAGCTCGCTGCCCATTTCAGCGGCTACATCCATAGCGGTGTTTTGGGGTTTGTTGGCTTTGCGTGCATCCAGCGCTTTACGGTCAAAACAAAAGTTGCGGCGGCCTGCGGGGGTTTCGGGCGAGCAATCAAAAAACACATATTCATCGGCGTTGTACTGCACAACGTCCGGCTCTCCGCCGCTTTCTTCCATTTTATAAAGAGAGTACAGCTTTGCCGGGCTATCTTTTAGCTTTTTTTCTACCTGCTCCCACGCAAGGCCGGTGTGGCGGTTTTCGTTTGCCTCAAAACGTGCTTTAAGGGATGTTAAAAGCTGATTTATTTGTTCTGCATTTAGGGTTTTGGGTTGGTTTGCCATGGTTTGTACCACCTTTCTGGCTTTAAAAAATATGAGCTGTAATACAGCAAATGTTAATACCGGTTGCATATACCTGTCGGCTGGTAAAAATACAGCGCCTGCCAATTGGCATATGCTAACTGTATTATACTATTTTGCAAATACAAAAGAAAAGAGTTTTTATAAAAAAGTACGTTGAAGGCCAATGTTTTGCAAAAATTGGCACACAGGATAAAAGAAAAGCTCCCCTTTGGGGGAGCGGGCTTTATTATGCAAAAATGATATCAAATTTAGCTTACATTTGTACTTAGAGATTTTGCATTTAGTGCATAAATTATCTTGGTTTTAAAAGGGATATCAAGATTCGGCATTTTAGGTAGTACTTTTCTTGCGCAGAAAAGTACTAAAAGTCGAAACGGCGTGCGGCTTTCGCCGAAAGTGAAAATACGGACGCATCCAGCAAACACCGCAAACCGGCATGTGGCTTTTGCGGTAAAGAGAAGATGTAGAAATGCAATGTTCTTTCTTGACACCAAGAAAGAAGCATGCCGCTTCGCGGTTTGATTCTTTTTTAGTTTTTAAAAAAGAACATTAAGATTCTAAAAAATAAATCGTCCAATTGACGCTTTTGAGGAAAAATCGCGCCCCGCACGGGGCGCGACAAATCGATATGGAGAGGTAACGCAGGGCAAAAACATTTCAATCCACGCGCCCCGCATGGGGCGCGACCGCAGCGTTGATGGTGCCGGGCGCTTGACGATAATTTCAATCTACGCTCCCCATGCGGGGAGCGACAGCAAATATAACCATATAATATCATATACATTATGCTATTTGCACTGTTTTGCCTGTAAATTATATAAACACAAATTCAAAATACACGCGATTTTTAAAAACATAGCATA
>JBKEAM010000024.1:0-13415 GCA_047972265.1 Oscillospiraceae bacterium
CCGTACCCAAAAACTTACACTTTTACACGTTATTATACAGTTGTACTCAAGAGTTGCTGCCTACTCCGAAAGGCAGACCAAATACAATGCCCTGCAAAGGGTTTTACATAACGGCCGGGCAACTGCCCGGCTTTTTGTTGTGTATAGGCCTCAATAAAGCCCGCGAGGTACATGGCTTATTTGCAAACACGGCTTTAACGCAAAATATACCGGCCCACAAGGGCCAGTATATTGGTAGGGGATATCCCCAAGCTGTTTACTGCATCATTCGTTTTGCTTCCTGCAAAACAGCGCGGGACAGTGCTTCTTCGTCTGCGCCGGTAAGCTGGCCGTTTAGCACAGCAACACGGCCGTTTACTATGGTATGGTCTACCCCGCCGCACAGGCCAACAGTAGCAAGCATACTGCCTACATCAAAGGTGGCGCCGGCAAGCTCTATACGGCTTTCTTTTACGGCAAACAGGTCTGCCGCCATACCGGGGGCAAGGTAGCCAATATCGGTGCGCCCCAGTATACGGGCGCTGCCGTTGGTTGCCATTTTTAAAATATCGTAGCCGCTGGGGGCTTTTTGCGAGGAGGTGAGCCTGTGCAGCAGATAGGCGGTGCGCATCTCTTCCATCAGGTTAGAGCCATCGTTGCTGGCACTGCCGTCTACCGCAAGGCCAACGGGAACATCCAGCGCAAGCATTTCGGGTATACGCGCCACGCCCGAGGCCAGCTTCATGTTGGAGGCGGGGCAGTGTGCCACGCCGGTGCCGGTTTGGGCAAGGATTTGCAGCTCTTGCGTAGTAAAGTGGATGCCATGCGCAAACCACACATCGGGGCCGGTCCATCCAAGGCTTTGCATATAGGCAAGGGGGCGCATGCCGGTTTTTTGCAGCACAAAGGCTTCTTCGTCTTTTGTTTCGGCTAGGTGTGTATGCATGCGTACGCCAAGGCTGCGCGCCAGCAGGGCCGATTGACGCATTAAATCTTCGGTAACGCTAAAAGGAGAACATGGGGCAAGCACTACTTGCCCCATGGAGCAGGGGTTGGCATCGTGGAACCGCTCTACAGCCAATTGAGAATCCCGCAAAATCTCATCTACCGTTTGTACCACGGTATCGGGCGGCAGGCCGCCGTCTTTTTGGCTTAAAGACATACTGCCGCGTGAGGCAACCATTCGCACGCCCAGCGTTTGGGCAGCGGCAAACTGGGCTTCTAGCAAATCGCCCCCGCCCTGAGGGAACACATAATGATGGTCGAACACGGTGGTGCAGCCGGTTTTTAAAAGCTCGGCCATGCCTGCCATACTGCTGTGGTAAACACTGTCTGCATTCAGGTTTTTCCATATGCCATACAGGGCGGTAAGCCAGGGGAACAGCTCTAGGTTTTGCACCTGCGGCAGGTTGCGCGTAAGGATTTGGTACAGGTGGTGGTGGGTGTTTATAAGGCCGGGGTACACCGCCATGCCGCTCATATCCAATGTGGTTTTTGCAGCGGGTGCGTCTGTGCCTATAGATTGTATAACGCCATCTTTTATATACACATTTACATGCTCTAAAATTTCGTTTTGCGGGTTGCAGCTAACCAAATGGCGCACGTTTTTAAGCAGTAGGGTATTTTCCATAAAGCGGGCTCCCTTCAAATGGTAAAATGCAAAGCAAAACGGGGTGTGCTGCATTTTGTAAAATAAGGTAAGCGTATACAAACAGGGTTATAAACAAAACAAGTATACCGTATTTTACCCATTATAAAAAGGCGGGTATACAAAAAACGAAGCGCAATATAAGCTGCGCTTCGTTTTTTGCAATGTATATATGTAAAGAGCCCGGCGGACGGCACGCCACCTGGGCGCCATACCTAAGGAATATATGCAAATGTTTGGCAGGCTGCCAAGCACAACATTTTTTTGGTTAAGCACCACTGCTGCAAAAGTATGCTGTGGTTTGTATGCTAGCGTTTGGTGCGCGTACTCGAAAATTTTTGGCGATACCAAGAAAGAACACGCAAATCTCCAGAAAGGATTACGCCAAAAAATACAACAGCCAGACCGCTGGCGGAAAACAACAAAACACTTGCTACATCGGTGGTAGATCCTGTGCCGGTGGGGCCGATATTGGGCAGTTCGATGTTGGTAACTTTGGGTATGGGAATAAGATGTTCGCTGGAAGAAACCGAAGAACTAAAACTGCTGGAACTTGGCGCGCTGGAAGAACTGCTTGATGAAACAGGAACTACAGCAAGGGCGCTTCTGGAAGATACAACAGGCGCGGGTGCAGGCTGTATATCGGGTGCGGGGGGCGCTGCACTGGAGGGGATAACCTCGCTGCTGGAAGAGGAACTTTCGGAAGAAGAGCTTTCCGAGCTGGAAGAACTTTCGGAGTTGCTGGAGCTTGTGGTGCTGGAACTGGTGGAAGATTCGCTTTCTATATCCAAAGAAACTGTAATGGTTATAAAGGCTGTTGGGTATTCGTCAAATTCGGGCGATGCAGGGGAGAAAAAATACAAATCTACCGAGGCGGAGGGCTGAGCATCGGAAGAAGAAAGAAGTGCGGTAACTGCGTCTAGCGAGGCTTGCGGTATATAACCGAAAGAGGGCAGGGGCTCGATTGGCTCGGAATAATAGTTAATAAGTACGTATGCATCCTGTAAAATTGTCTGGTGCAGGGTGCCGCTGTCTACCAATTGCTGCAATTGCTGCTGGGTAAAAACAAGATGTTTTGCGGTCATGCAGTAGTAAGATTTCCCCGGTGCTGTATCGCTGTCTTTATGTACCGAATTATAAGCCAGCATAACGGGGGCATCTTGCAAAGGTGTGTTTGGGGCACCCAGCACTGTAAAACAAAACAAAGCAAGCACAACGCACAGCATAAAGGCTGTTGCGGCAAGTGCTTTATTTTTTATGTGCACGGTATCACCTTCTCAATCTATATGCAGTAGGGGTTAGTTTTTGTTAACAATACTGTAGCATACAAAAAGTGCGGTTTAATGGGGAATATCGCAAACGACACTTTTTTTGCGCAAACAACAAGTTGTGCCCATATCAAGCACACTTAATATTCAAAAAACGTATTTTATGCCTATTTAGGCGGTTATACGGCTGCTTTTACTCCAAAAGGGCAGTACGCCCAAAAGTATGCTGTTTGCATGGGTAAAACAAAAAGCAGAAATGGCCTAAAACGGATGTTGCTTTTAAACAAAATAGTAAAAAATAAACCTTATAACCTGTAAATATTGACTATGGTATAAAAGAATATATAATTCAAAATAGATCAAAAATAAATATTTGATAAAAAAAATATAGAAGAAACAGCCAAAAAACCTCGCAATAAGCAAATGAATGCTGCAGCAGCTTTTATTTTGATACTTGTTTAAAGTTGAAAAAAACAAATCTTTTTGAATGGAGGAAGAAAAAGGCGCAACGTACACACGGCTTACACAAGGCAAAGGCAGGCAATACATGTACGCAAGCAAACACAATATAAAGAAAAGGAGCAAATCATGAAAAAAGTGTGTAAATCTCTTTCTTTTATCATTGCGGTGGTACTGTTGTTAACCGCATGTTCTATGCAGGCACCGGGAGAATCTTCAACCACTACAGCGGCCCCTGCGGGGCAAAGCGGCACAGGCCAGCCCATTAAGGTTGGGTTTGCCAATATTAACGAAAAAGGCTCTTTTGGCAAAATGGTGCGAGACTCGATGGAAAAAGAAGCAGCCGCGCGCGGCTACGAGCTAATTTGTGTAGACAATAACTCCGACGGCGCCACTGCCGTACGCAACGCCGACGATTTAATTACTGTGGGCATACAGTACATGGTGGAATTTAACGTAGATAGCACCGTGGCACCCGTTATTATGGAAAAATTCGATGCGGCAGGCATACCTGTTGTAGCGGTAGACATTGCTCACCCGGGCGCGGCGTTTTTTGGCGCAAACAACAGCGAGGCCGCTAAAATAGCAGGGCGCGCCGCTGCCGAATATGCCAAAGAAAACTGGGATGGCGAATACGATTATATAGTACTGGGCATCCAGCCCATGTCCGGCCCGGTTGTGGCGCCCCGCGTAGCCGATTTTCCGCTTGGGTTTGAAGAAGTGATGGGAGAAAGTGTACCGGCCGATAAACTGGTAGAAATTGACACCCAAAACGATACCCAAATTGCCCAGCAGCGCATGAGCGACTTTTTAATGGCGCACCCCGACGCAAGCCGAATTGTTGTAACCACCATTAACGACGTAGTGGGCGCAGGCATATGGGCGGCAGCCGAAACAGCGGGCAGGCAGGATGATGTAATTATTATATCGCACAACTGCACGGCAGACTTTGTAGAGCCGCTGTATGCAGCCAAAGGCGAAACCGGCTGGATTGGCAGCGTGGCCTACTTCCCCGAGCGCTACGGCGAGTGGATCATGCCCATAGTAGATAAAATGGTAGCGGGCGAAGAAGTACCCGAAATGTCTTATATTCAGCACGAGCTGATTACATGGGACAATGTGGCAACCTATTACCCCGAGGGCAACTACCCATGGTCTAAATTTGTAGTGGGCTAAAAACGGTAGATGCGGGCACTTTTGTTTTACAGCAAAGCAACAAAATATAATGCATGGCTTGCGGCGGATCTTGTCTGTGGGCAAGGCTTGTAAGGCATTTATGTTTTGTACATTTGCAATAAAAGTGCCCGCCCACTTTAAGAAAAGCATACAGCAACGGCCCGGCAAACCTGAGGGCCAAAAGGAGTGCTTTGTTTGAAAGAGAATGTTCAAAGTAAAAAGAATCGTCCGCAGCATCCCATAGGGCCGGTGGTATTAGAGGCGCGGGGGATTACCAAGCGTTTTCCGGGTGTGGTGGCGCTAAACGATGTAAACCTGCGGGTGTGTAAGGGCGAGGTACTGGCGCTGATAGGCGAAAACGGTGCGGGCAAATCTACCCTTATTAAAATTTTGTCTGGCGTATACAACCTGGATGAGGGCGAGCTGGCCATAGATGGCGCAGCCATACAATTTGGAGGCCCGGGCGAAGCAACTGCCGCAGGCATTGGCATTGTGCACCAAGAGCTAAACTATGTTTCCACCGTTTCGGTGGCAGAAAATATCTTTATGGGTAAAATGCCCAAAAAAGGGCTGCTGATAGACTATAAGCGCATGTATGCCGAGGCCACCCAAATTATGGCAAAAATAGGCGCTTACATAGACCCTAAAATGACCATAGGCAAATGCTCGATAGCGCAAAAGCAGCTAATAGAAATTGCCAAGGTAATTTCGGACGATACCAGAGTGCTGATTTTGGATGAACCCACCAGCGCGCTAAACGATGTAGAAACCGAAAACTTGATTGAATTTGTACATACGGCGGCGGGTATGGGCATTGCGGTTATTTATATCTCTCACCGCCTAGACGAAATATTTAAAATTGCAGATAGGGTAATGGTGCTGCGCGATGGCCAAAATGTGGGCGAAATGGATATTGCAGACGCCAGCAAAGAAAAATTTATTACCCTAATGGCAGGGCGCAGTATACAAGAGATGTACCCAAAGCAAAAAACACAGGTGGGGCAAATAGCGCTGGAAGTTACAGGGCTAAAAAGCCGGGAACTGCACGATGTATCTTTTACGGCCCGCCGGGGCGAGGTACTGGGCATTTATGGGCTGGTTGGCTCTGGTCACCAAAATATAGGCTCGGCTGTTTTTGGGCAAGACCAAGTGTTTGCAGGGCAAATAAAGGTGGATGGGCAGGCGGTAAATGTATCCAGCCCCAGCCGTGCCGTGCAGCAGGGCATAGCCTATGTACCGGCAGAGCGTAAAACCGAAGGGCTAATTTTGGGCAACTCTGTGCAGGTAAATATGATGGCGGCATATTATTCTTTTGGCAGCCATTTTTTGGTAAACCGCAAAAAAGACAAAGAGACCGCCGCCCGCTGGATAAAAAGCTTTAGGATAAAAACCCCATCGTCAGAAACTAAGATAGACAGCCTAAGCGGGGGCAACCAGCAAAAGGTAGTGCTTTCTAAATGGCTGGAGCTATCGCCAAAAATACTGATATTAAACGAGCCTACCCGCGGCATAGACGTAGGGGCGAAAGTAGAAATTTACCGTATATTAGACGAGCTTTGCCAAAAAGGACTTTCGATTATTATGATTACGTCTGAGATGGAAGAGCTTCTTACCATGTCCGATAGGGTACTGGTAATGCACACGGGGCGTATTTCGGGCATAGCCGAGGGCGAAGAAATTACACAGCAAAATATTATCCGGTACGCCATGGGAGGAAATATATGAGCAATCAAAACGAGGGCGCCGCTCTTGGCACACAAAACGGCGGCGGATTTGGCAAAAAGCTGGCGGGGCTGTTTTCGGGCGCATCGTCCGATATTATTACAGTGCTTTCGGCCTATATTATATTAATCATTGTATTTTCGGCACTTTCGCCCCACTTTTTATCTTTTAAAAACTTTTTAAACATTGGTTTGTATGCGGCTATTATGGGCACCGTTGCCTGTAGCATGACCTTTGTAAACGTATCCGGCTGCATCGATATTTCGGTAGGCTCGCAAATAGCGGTGGTGGGCATGGTGGTTGCCACCGTAAACCGGCTTAATATGCCCATTGCCGTTACGGTACTGGCGGGGCTGGCGGCGGGTGCGCTGTGCGGCGCGTTAAACGGATTTTTTATAACCGTTATTAAGCTAAACCCCTTTATTACCACCATTGCCTCTATGCAAATACTAAGGGGCGTTGCCTACCTTATCTCTAACGGGCAAACCATAGTGGTGACCAACGATGCGCTTAAATTTTTGGGGCGCGGCTACTTTTTTGGCATCCCTGTAACGCTGCTGGTTATGCTGGGGCTGTACCTGCTGTTTTGGTTTATTAGCAAGCACACCGTATTTGGCCGCAGTATTTACCTAATAGGCGGCAACCCGCAGGCCAGCTTTTTGGCAGGCATACGGGTAAACCGCATTAAAATGATTATCTATATTGTAAACGGCCTTATGGCAGGCGCGGCAGGTACCATGTTGGCGGCGCAAACCGGTGCGGGGCTGCCCATGGCCGCAGCCGAAACAAACATGCAGGCACTTAGCGCCGTTATACTGGGCGGGGCGGGCCTTACCGGCGGCAAAGGCACCATTTTGGGTACCTTAATAGGGGTGCTGGTGCTGTCTACCCTAAACAACGGCATGGTTATGATGAACGTACAAACCTTTTGGCAGCAGGTTACGGTGGGCACGGTATTGCTGCTGGCCGTTACCATAGATGCCATAAAGGGCGGCAGCTTAAAAAGGAAGATATAATCATGCAGCAAAAAACCACAACACCGCATAGGGTGTGTTTTGTGCTGGCCTTAAAACCCGGCGTCGGGCAAGAGTATATGCGCCGCCACCAGCAGGTATGGCCCGAAATGCAGCAAATGCTGCGGCAGGCGGGGGTGTACAATTATTCGCTTTGGGTGCAAGGCAGCCAGGTAATAGGCTACTACCAAACAAAAAACCTGCAACGCACAACCGCGGCAAAAGCCGCAAGTGCGGTGCAGGACAAATGGAATAAGTATATGGCTGATATATTGGAAACCGATGCAGAGGGAAGGCCGGTGCTGCAAAACCCGCAGCAGGTTTTTATGCTGGAATAGCGCCGGGGCTTAGCCAGCGTTGCCGCGGCGGTACTCTCTGAGGGTAAAGCCTGTTTCTTTTTTAAACCGTTTGGAAAAATGGCACGCGTCGCTAAAGCCGGTGGCATAGGCAATTTCGGCAATGGGGGTGTTGGTGGTTTCCAGCAGTTCTATCGCCTGCAATACCCTATACCGCAACAGGTAACGGTGCAAAGAGGTGCCGGTGTGCAAAACCATTAGCTTGTTAATGTAGTTTGGATGAAAGCTAAGGGCAGTGCCAATGGTTATATTGTCTATATCGCGCGCATAATTTTTATGGATATAGCTGATGATAAGGTTGATGCTTTTATCTGTAGAATACTGGCTGGGCAGGCCGCTTACACGGGCTATATACCCAAGCACAGACAGCATTAGCCCGTTTAGCCGCTGTTGGTAATAGGTTTTGCGGGTGGCGTACTCGCTTACCATCTCCAGCAGGTTGCCCTGTATAGATTGCATGTTGCGCAGGTAAATAGGATCTTTGAATCGCTCGGCATTTGCAAAGTGGATAAAGGGCAGCATCTCTTTTTGGTTAAAGCTTTCGCTGCGCTCGGGCGGTATGGGCACCGTCAGATGAGAATAATCCTGGGTAAAATCAAAGTTAATGGTAATTACAACCAATGGCTGCTCTTTGGTGGTTGCGTCCATGCGGTAGTTTAGGCCGGGCTGCCACAAAAACAAGTCGCCGGGCACGGCGGCCTGTGTAAAATCGTCAAAATAAAGGGTACCGGACCCTTTATAAATATAAAAAAGCCTGCAATCGTAAGGCTTTCTAAAATTTGGAAAGGCGTCTTTCTCAAAGCTTTGTATTTTGGACATTCGCACAAAGGGGTTTATCTCTTCAAAAGGCATTGCAATGGCCGCTGACATGGGATGGTCCCCCCGTTTCTATAGTATTTTCTCTTTTATTGTACCACCACAGAATACCTGTGTAAATGCGGATCTGGCGGCGTTTTGCCGCTGTAAAGCAAAAGAAAACTGGAGGTTTTTTGTTTTGATAACACAACGTAAAAAGCGTACGGCACGTATAGGCGTATATGCCATTGGGCACGAGACTTACTGGGGCCAGTTTGAGGGACTTTTGGAGCGTTTGATGGAATACCACGAGGATTTTAAAACCATGGTAGCCCAAAACGATGTGGAAATAGTAGATTTTGGTATGGTAGATACCAGCGAGGGCGCATATGCGGCACTTACCAACATGCAGGGAGCAGGGCTGGATTTGCTGTTTTGCAACATGGTAACCTACGGCATATCCTCTACCTTTGCGCCTATTATAAGGGATTTAAACGTGCCGGTGGTTTTGGTGGCGTTGCAGCCGCTGGCATCTATGGGATACAAAGATGCAAACACCCGCCGCCAACTGGAAAACGACAATATTTGCGCTGTGCCGGAGTTTACCGGTGTGGCGGTGCGTATGGGCAAGCAGGTGGCGGATGTTGTGTTGGGTACTTTGTATAAAGATGCCGAAGCGGCAGCGCATGTGGCCGAATGGTGCAATATTGCAAAGGTACTGCACGATTTAAAGGGCGCGCGTGTTGCACTGATGGGCCACGTGCTGGAAAGCATGTATGATATGCATGCAGACCCCACGGCAATATCCAAAGCGTTTGGGTTGCATGTGCCGCTGTTAGAGGTAGACGATGTGGTGGCGCTGTACCGGCAGATAAAAGAGGAGGACGTAGAAGCAAAAATACAGTTGATACGCCAAAACTTTGATATGCCAGACCCCAAAAGCGACCCTGTAACCCGTAAACTTACTGAGGAGGATCTGGTACAGGCCGCCAAAAGCGCTGTTGCACTGGATATGTTTATAGAAAAGTACAACCTTACCGGGCTTGCCCATTATTACGAAGGCGAAGAGGGCTCTTTGCAGCGGCAGGTGTCCAGCTCTTTTATCGTGGGCAACTCTATTTTAAATGCGCAGGGCGTGCCCATGTGCGGCGAGTTTGATATAAAAACCTGTATTGCCATGCTTATTATGGATAGGCTGGATATTGGCGGCAGCTTTGCCGAGTTTCATCCCTTTGATTTTGAGGACGATTTTATTTTGGTGGGGCACGACGGCCCGCATCACATTGCCATTGCCGATGGCAAACCGGTACTGCGCAGCCTTACAAAATATCATGGCAAGCATGGCAGCGGCGCTTCGGTAGAGTTTAAAATAAAGGCGGGGCCTATTACCATGCTGGGTATTACCCAAGATGCTGACGGAGAATTTAGGTTTATTATTGGCGAGGGCCAGTCTAAACAGGGAGAAATACCCCCCACCGGCAATACCAATACCCGCGGGCACTTTGCGCCCACCACCAAAGAGTTTATTAAAAAATGGGTGATGATGGGCCCCACACATCACTATGCGCTGGGCATTGGGCACCACGCCGATACCATTGCCAAAATTGCCGCTGTGCTGGGCATACGCTATAACATTGTGCGGGGATAAAGGCAAAGAACAACCCCGGTAAGCCATGCAAAAGTGTAAAATAACCGCCCGCCTTTTAAAGGCGGGTGGTTTTATTGTGCACAATAAAACCTGGTAAATTTTACAGTTGCTTTTTTGCACAATCAAACTTTAAAAACAACGGTGGCATGAGGGCAATACTTTAATACAAAAAAAGACTATTTTTAAAGTTCTTTACTATTATACCTCAAAAAACAAAAAAAGTAAGTAGAAATATTAAAAATAATTACATGGATGCGTTTATTATGATTAAAAGTAAGTATGGCGAAGCAGAGGGGTAAACCACCGCCTTATTTGTTTTTTGCGCAAAGTATGGATTAGAAGCGGTTTATAAGAAAAATGATATTGCTCAAAGGTAGGCAAAAAGATTTAAAACAGCACATTTTATGCAATTGACAGGCCTATAAAATTATCGTAAAGTGAAAATAGAAATAAAACCTAAAAAACGTCAAAAAATAAAATTTTTGCCCAGTGCAAAAGAGATAAAAACCAAAGGTGGTATACATGGCGAGGGGAGTAATGCACTTAAGATACGAAACAATGCTGGAGTATAAAGCATGGCACAAAAAATTGCTGTCGATGACAGCGGCGGCCATCCCTTTTTTACTGCTGGCCGAGGTACTGATATTTGCTATAAAAAAATGGCAGGGAAACGCCGGAAACACGGCCGAATACCTGTGGATATATATGGCACGTCCAACCCTATATTTTTTATCGGTTCTTGGGGTTGCGGCACTGGCTTCTTTTTGGCTGGTAAAGCACAAAAAATATGCTGCACAGGCGCTGGTATATGTTACCGGTCTTGTTTTGCTATGCAGCGGCATAGCGTGGACACACTCTGCGGTAGATGTTATTTTTGCCGTGTTTTTTTACCGGTGTTTATTTCACTTTCTTATGTAGATAAACGTGTACTTTGGTACAGCTTTGGCGCCAGCATGGTAATGTGCGCCGTAACATTTATTTGCGTTTGGCGTTACCCACCCTACCCAACAACAGAGAACACAGCCCCCAGCCACATGACAATGATTACCGTGGTGGTGCTGCTAATGTTGTGCTTTTTTGTTGCGCGTACTATATTAGAGCGTCAAACTGAGTTGGTGCGCGCCATTTTAGAGGCTGTGTCTAACAGCAAAAAAGACGCCCTTACCGGGTTGTTTAACCACAATGCCTTTTATGATACGTTGGAGCAAAATATGCGCGAAGCCAAAAACAACGGCAATATTTTTAGCGTTATATTAATGGATATAGATGATTTTAAGCTGATAAACGACCAGTATGGGCATTATACAGGCGATGATTTGATACGCCTGTGCGTAAAGGCAATACAGCAAAACCTAGAGAAAAGAGATACCGCCTTTAGGTATGGCGGCGAAGAATTTACCGTTTTAACCCATAAAGGCACAAATTCCAGCTACGAGCTGGCAGAAAAAATACGACGGGCTTTTGCCTCTAAAGCAACCAAGTCGGGTTTTAACGTTACCATAAGCGCCGGGGTTTGCCAGTACGATACTACGCTTTTTACGGCAGAAAGAGATTATTTTACCTCTGTTGACGAAGCCCTGTACGAGGCCAAAAGCAGTGGAAAAAACAAAACGGTGGTGTACAAACCGGCGGCGGGCGGCAAAAGTACATTAAAAGAATAAAATTACACAATGCAGATTAAAATGTTGTGTAAATGATGTTTTTTTGTTACTATAAGAAAGCTTGTTAAAAAATAAAATAAGAGATAAAAGGAGGATGGGAATGGTAAAACCGCACAGAGATATACTGGCCCGTAACCTTGCAATACTGTTGTTTGCCATAGGAATTATCATTCGGTTTGCTGCAATTTCCTCCTATCCGGCCGGGTTAAACCAGGATGAAGCTTTGGCAGGGTACGAAGCATATTCTTTGCTGCATTATGGTATGGATTCGCACGGGTATACTTTGCCGGTATATTTTGTAGCGTGGGGCAGCGGTATGAACGTGCTGTACAGCTACCTATCCATACCTTTTGTGGGCATACTGGGTGTTACAACCCTTTCGGTACGGCTTGTGCAGGTGATTTTTTCCTGCCTTACGCTGCTTGTGTTCCACAAGTTTTGCAAACATATTTTTAGCCGTCGCGGCGCTTTGGTTGCGTTGTTTTTATTGGTAATCAACCCCTGGCACATCATGCTGTCTCGCTGGGGACTTGAAAGTAACCTTGTGGTATTTTTTGTGCTGTGCGGGTTTTACTTTTACCAGAGTGGGCTGGATAAACCCCGTTACTTTATCTTTTCTGGCATTATGTACGGGCTGGCTCTGTACTGCTACGCAACGGCGTGGGTGGTTATTCCCCTTGCGCTGGTTTTGCACACATGGTACTCGTTGCACTGTAAAAAGCTTAAAATTTCCCTGCAGTTTATTTTGGGGGGCGTTGCGCTGCTGGCGTTTGCCCTGCCTCTGCTGCTGTTTTTACTGGTAAATGTGGGCGCCCTGCCCGAAATTCGCCTGCCCTTTATCAGTGTGCCCCGGTTAGAGGCCATGCGCCAGCAGGAGTATTCTTTTGCAAGCCTGCCGCAAAACATATCCAAGGTATTTGGGGTATTGGCAACACAAAGCGATGGATGGGGCCATAACTCTTTAGAGGGTTTTGGCATCTACTACCTGTTTAGCTGGCCCTTTATTTTGTACGGTATGGCCTATGTAGTATCGGATGGATGGCGTAAACTTAAAAAGCGCATTTGGTCTCCCTCTGTACCGGTGCTGTTGTCTGTAATTGCAATAATCCCCAGCATGATGCTTATGGTTAGCCCCAATATCAACCGTATAAATACCCTGCATATTTTTATGCTGTATTTTTGCGCATATGGCATTATTGTGCTGTTTAGGCGGTACGATTCTAAAATTACCGCCGCCCTGCTTGCGGCATATGCTGTATTCTTTTTGGGTTTTGCGGGCAGTTATTTTTCTACCCAAAAGGTTACCTTTACAGATGGTTACCAGCAGGCGCTGGCGGCGGCAGTAGCCTCTGATGACGAAGCCATTTATGTTGTGGATATTCCGTACCCGGTGCTGCTGGCAGAAACCAAGTACCCTGTAACAGAGTATTTGCAGGATGTGCACTATAGTACCGAGCCCTCGGCCTTTATGTATCCCGATAGAATTGGGCGTTACCTGTTTACGGCAAACTCCAACGATATACAAGAGGGGTCCAGCTACGTATTCCCCATGTCGGATACCAATTTATTGTATGCTTTGTACGACCGCGGGTATATTATTACCCTGTACAATACCTATTACTACGCCATACAGGTACACTAAACAAAAAATAAAACAGGCGCCTTTTAAAGGATGCCTGTTTTTATTTTG
>JBKEAM010000100.1:0-37685 GCA_047972265.1 Oscillospiraceae bacterium
AAAACCAGGATTTGCAGATTGTAAGTGTTGATTTACCCGAGTACGCCAGCCTTAAAGTAGAGGGCAATAACAGCGCCATCCGCAACCTTAAAGCGTCGGACATTACAGTGTATGTACAGTACAGCGCTGTAAAAGGCCCGGGCGAGTACGAATTGCCGCTGGACTGGAAAAAGGCAACCTCTGCCAATTACGAAGGGCTGGAACTGCTGCCAAAAACAGTTACCATTCAGTTTGAAAAAATTGTAGAAAAAAGCCTTTCGCTTACCGTAAGCGCCCCCAATATAGAGGCGGAGGAGGGCTATTTTATAGATAAGCCAACCTCTACCACCACAATGGTAAGCGTTTCTGGCCCCGAAACAGAGGTGAACCGCGTTGTATCTGCGGTGGCAATTGACAGTACAACCGAGGTGCGCAACTCGACCAAATATATCTCGGGCGTGCCGGTAATGCTGCTGGATGAAAATGGTGTTGAGGTAGAGAGCGATTTGATTACCATTACACCCTCTAAGGTAGAAATTGGGGTGCTGGTATTAGAGCAGCGCGAGGTACCGGTAGAAGTAACCTTTATTGGTATGCCCACAAACTTTGACGAAACATGGTTCCGCAGCTTGATGACCCTGTCGGAGGATGCCCTGCGTGTGGCGGGCCAAAGCGCCAATTTAAACAGCTTTAGTGTTTATTCTGCCGGTGTTATCGATTTAACGGCATTTTCGCTAACCACCAGCTATCCTGCCTTTAACGTGCAGTTGCCAAAAGATATTAAAAGCCAGGACGGTGTACAGCAAATACTGGCAACCTTTGATACCAGCGGCCTTGCCACCCGTACTTTTGATGTAAGCAATATACAGGTAATTAACCAGCCCGCCGGTCTTTCGATACAGGCGGTAGAAAGCCAAGTGCATGGTGTTACGCTGGTGGGGCCGTCTGATTTAATTGATACTATTTTGCCCGATAATATTGTGGTGCAGGTAGATGCCATGGGCATTACGGCCACACAGGGCGGGCAGCAATCTATAGGCGCAAGAATATTAATATCCCGCTACAACCGCATATTTGCCATTGGTACCTACAATGTGGTGTGCAACGTAACGGTAAACTAATGGTACGCAGTAGGCGTAAAACACCACAAAGCTGGGCGGAGGAATGGGTATGCTGCTGGTAGACCAGGTACGTTTGGGGCTCACCCGCAGCGCGCAGGATGCCATGGCCGAGGCAATGCACCGGCTGCGTGTGCAGCCCGGGCAGGTAAAAGAGATAGGCATACACAGGGTGGCGGTAGATGCCCGCCGCAAGCCGCCCTTGTTTGTATACACTGTGGCGGTGTGGCTGCATGATGCAGCCGAAGAGGCGGCATTGGCACAAAAAAAGGATGTGCGGCTGGTGCTGCCCCCTGTATTTAGCATACAGCCCGGCGGGCAGGTACTGCCCGGCCCGGTGGTGGTTTGCGGCTGCGGCCCGGCGGGGCTGTTTGCCGCCCTAGAGCTGGCAGAAGCGGGATTTACCCCCACTGTACTGGAGCGCGGCCCCGATATGGAAGCCCGCCGCAATGCAGTTACCCGGTTTGAAGAGGGAGCGCCGCTGGAAGAAAACGCCAATATCCAGTTTGGCGAGGGTGGGGCGGGTACCTTCTCGGACGGAAAGCTTACCACAAGAATAAAAGACCCCCTTTGCGCGCGGGTTACCCAGCAGCTTTTGTTGGCGGGTGCCCCCCAAAGCATACGCCTGCAGGCAAAACCCCATATAGGCACAGACCTTTTGCGGGGTGTGTTTACCGGGCTGCGGAGCCGCTTGCAGCAATTGGACGGCAAGGTTTTGTTTAATACGCAGCTTACCGGCATTGCCAGCAAAAACGGGCAGATAACCGGTGTGAGCACTACAGCGGGAGAAATTGCCTGCGGGGTGCTGGTGCTGGCTGTAGGGCACAGCGCCCGCGATACTTTTTTGCAGCTTCATCAAGACGGGCTGCCCATGCAGCCCAAGCCTTTTTCTGTGGGCATGCGTATAGAGCACCTGCAAACCACCATAGACAGCGGCCTGTACCACGAGGCCGCCGGGCACCCGGCCCTGCCGCCGGGAGAGTACCAACTGGCGGCGCACATTAACGGGCGGGGGGCATATACCTTTTGCATGTGCCCCGGCGGCAGCGTAGTTGCGGCTGCATCGCGCAGCGGTACGGTGGTAACCAACGGCATGAGCCTGCACGCCCGCAATGGGGTAAACGCAAACGCCGCGGTGGTTGCCAATGTAAGCGGGCAGGATTATGGCGAGGGCTTGTTTGACGGAATGCATTTTCAAACAAAGTTAGAAGAGGCCGCATTTGCAATGGGCGGGGGCGATTATACCGCCCCGGCCGAAACATTGGGCAGCTTTATGGAGGGAAGGGGCAAGCTGGAACTAAAGCGTGTGCAGCCAACCTACCCAAGGGGCGTGCATGCGGCAGATTTATCGGCGCTTTTGCCGCCCTATGTAACTCAGGCTTTGCGGGGCGGGCTTGCCGCATTTGCCAAAAAGCTGCCGGGATACGGAGACGAAGACTCTGTGCTGACAGCCCCCGAAACAAGAACATCTTCGCCATTGCGCATGCCCCGAGACGAAAACTGCGAAAGCACCGGCCTTGCAGGTGTATGGCCCTGCGGTGAGGGTGCGGGGCATGCGGGCGGTATTATGAGCGCGGCAACCGATGGTGTGCGGTGTGCGTCTGCCATTATACAGCGTTACCGCCCCTGACGATACAAACCCAACAATTTGCACCCTGCTGTTACAGGCTTGGTGTATCTATTCTTTATTGTAAATTGCTTTTTACCAGTAAAACCATAAACTAAAAAACAACTGAAAGGAGAGGGCATATGTTATATCGCAACTGGCAATTGCCGGATAAAAACCCGGCGGCTGTAGCGGCATTAAGTACGCAAACTGGGCTTAGCCGCCTTGCGGCATCGGTAATGGTTGCGCGTGGGCTAAACGAGCCGGATAAGGTGCGCGCCATGCTGGGAGAGTGCGAAATGCCCGACCCCTTTACGCTTACCGATATGGATAAAGCGGTAGAGCGCATACAGGCAGCCTTTGACAACCAAGAGCTGATTGTGGTGTTTGGGGATTATGATGTAGACGGCATTACCTCTACGGCACTACTGTACAGCTATTTTGAATCTCAGGGCGCAGAGGTTTTTTACAAACTGCCCAGCCGCAGCGACGAGGGCTACGGCCTTACACCGCAGGTTGTAGAGCAGGTGGCTGCTAGCGGCATTACCCTAATTGTTACGGTGGATAACGGTACCTCTGCCATAGAAGCGGTAGAACGTGCCAACCAACTGGGGGTGGATGTGGTGGTAACAGACCACCACCTGCCGCCCGAAAAACTGCCCCCCGTGGTGGCTCTTGTAAACCCCTGCCGTGAGGAAGAGGGAGGGCCCTACGCCAATCTTTCGGGCGTGGGGGTAGCCTTGCTTCTGGCCTCTGCTGTTGAGGGGTGCTCTCCGCAAGAGCTGCTGGAGGTGTTTGGAGAGTTTGTTGCCATTGGCACCGTGGCCGATGTAATGAAGCTTACCGGCATCAACCGCGCCTTTGTGCGCGCAGGGCTTGACGCCCTTGCCGAAACCCAGCGCCCCGGCCTGCACGCCCTGCTGCAAAGCTGTGGCTTGGATGGAAAAGAAATTACAGCCGAAAATATATCTTACGCATTGGCCCCCCGCTTAAATGCGGCCGGCCGTATGGATGACGCAGCCGATGCGCTGCGCCTACTGCTTGCCGAAGACGAAGAAGAGGCGCTGGAGGCCGTTGCGCTGCTAGAACAGCAAAATACCGACCGCCGCGAAACAGAGCAGCAGATAGTAGAAGAAATTATAGCCGAAATACAGATGGAACCCGAACTGCTGGCTGGGCGTGTGCTGGTGGTTTGGGGTGACGGCTGGCATCAGGGCATTATTGGCATTGTGGCCAGCCGCCTGGTAGAGCGCTATGGCCGCCCCACCATTATTATTTCGTTTGACGAAAGCGGAGAGGGCCGCGGCTCTGGCCGCAGCTTTGGGGGCTTTCCGCTGTACGATGCAATTGCAGCCAACAGCGGCTTGCTAACCCGTTTTGGCGGCCACGCCATGGCAGCCGGCCTTTCGATAGAAAAGGGCAAAGAAGAAGCCTTTAGGCAGGGCGTTAACGAGTGGGCGGCGCAAAACCACCCCTTGTTTACCATGCCCCCCATTATGGTAGACGCCTGCCCCGCACTGAGCGATTTGACGGTGGAAGAAGTGGAAGGGCTTAGCCGCCTTGCCCCCTTTGGCAGCGGCAACCCCGCCCCTGTGTTTATGCTGCAAAATGCAGTGGTAGAGGCCGTGTACCCCCTAAGCGAGGGCAAGCATTGCCGCTTGCGCCTGCGGCAGGGTACAGAGGTGGTGTATGCTGTATTGTTTGGCGAGGGCCCCGCGCAGTTGCAGTATGGTGCGGGCAGCAAAGTAGATGCGCTTTTGTCCCTTTCGATGTACGAGGGCAAAACAGGTAAGCAGGTATCTGCCCGTGTTAAAGAGCTGCGCCCCGCCGGTATAGGCCAGCAATATGTAGAGCAGGCCGCCCTGTTTGAAGGATTTGCCGCCGGGGTGGATTTAAGCTGGGAGCAAAAAGCAGCACTGTGCCCCACCCGCGAGGAAGTGGGCGAAGTGTACCGGCTGGTAAAAAGCAAAACGCCGCCGGGTACGGCAGACGCAAGACCCGCATTTGCGCGCCTGCCCGAGATAGAACCGGGCAGGGTTCTCTCGGCCCTTGCAATACTAGAACAATTGGAACTGGTAACCCGCAACGCCGGGGAAGAACGGTTTGAAGCAACCGAAAAACCCCAAAAAAGAAACCTGCAGGAAAGCACAATTATGCAAAATCTGGAAAGGACGGAAGGTGCTGTAAATGTCTGAGGCGCGAAAAGAGCTGATTACATACGAACAATTTCGTGCTATGGCACAGGCTTCCGGCCGCAATTACGATTTTGAGATGCTGGATAAGGCCTATGCAATGGCCGAAAAAGCCCATAAGGGGCAACTGCGTTCTTCGGGAGATCCCTATATCTCCCACCCCATAGCGGTAGCGGCCATTGTACTGGATATGGGGCTTGATACCGAAAGCTTAGAAACCGCCCTGCTGCACGATGTGGTGGAGGACACAGCTATTTCTTTGGAGGAAATATCCCCTATTTTTGGTGAGGACGTTGCCTTTTTGGTAGATGGCGTTACCAAACTTACCCGCATCAAATTTTCTTCTATGGAAGAAAAACAGGCGGAAAACCTGCGCAAAATGCTGCTTGCAATGAGCAAGGACGTGCGGGTAATGCTTATAAAATTATGCGACCGTTTGCATAATATTCGCACACTGGCATTTCGCCCACCCCAAAAGCAGAGGGATACCGCGCTGGAAACAATGGAGGTTTACGCCCCCATTGCGCACCGATTGGGTATTTCTAACATAAAAGAAGAGCTAGAAGACAGCAGCCTGTACTATCTTGACCCCATTGGATACCAGGAAATAGTAGATTTAATAGGCAAAAAAAGTACAGCCATGCGTTTTATTGGTGATATTGCCAAGGTAATAGGCCAGCGGCTGGAAGAAAACGATGTAACAGGTGCCGAAATAAAAAGCCGCGTTAAAAGTGTATACAGCATTTACCGTAAAATGTTTATGCAAAACCGTGACTTTGAAGAAATATATGATACCTACGCCATTCGCATTATTTTAGATTCTATCCCCAACTGCTACGCGGCGCTTGGGGTTATTCATGATATGTACCACCCGCTGCCCAACCGCTTTAAAGATTATATTGCCACCCCTAAACCCAACATGTACCAGTCTTTGCATACCACCGTAATAGACCATGAGGGCATTGCTTTTGAGGTACAGATACGTACCCACGAGATGGACCAATTGGCCGAGTACGGTGTTGCGGCCCACTGGAAGTATAAAGCAGGGGTGCAGGGTGGCGACCGGCTAGAAGAACGCCTTGCATGGGTGCGCCAGTTACTGGAAAGCCAGAGAGAATCTGACGATGGCGGCGACTTGCTGCGCGACATTAAAAGCGAACTGCTGCCCGAGGAGGTATTTGTATTTACCCCCAAAGGCGATGTAATAGACCTGCCCAGCGGCGCAACCGTAATAGATTTTGCCTATGCCATACACAGCGCGGTGGGCAACCGCATGGCAGGCGCCAAGGTAAACGGCCGTATTGTACCTATAGACCATAAGGTTGTTACCGGCGAAGTAATAGAGGTAATTACCGGCCCGGCAAATAAAGGCCCCAGCCGAGACTGGCTTAAAATAGTGGTGACCAGCGAGGCCAAAAACAAAATACGCAATTGGTTTAAAAAAGAGCGTAAAGAAGAAAATATTATTGAGGGTAAGGCGGCGCTTGACAAAGAAATGCGCCGCAATCTTATCTCTATACCGCAGGACGAGTACGACGAATTTATGACATCGCTTGCCCACCGCCAGCGCATGAATACAGCAGAAGAAATGTATGCCGCCATAGGCTACGGCGGTATGCAGCTTTCTCGCTTAATGCCCAAAATTAAAGATGAGTATGCGCGGCTGATAAAAACCACCGACCCGGTGGAAACCTTCGAAATTCCCACTGCTCCCAAGCAAACCAAATCCAGCGAGGGTGTGGTGGTAGAGGGCATAGACAACGTGCTGGTAAAATTTGCCAAGTGCTGCAACCCCCTGCCGGGAGACCCCATTGTGGGCTTTATCACCCGCGGGTATGGCGTATCTATTCATAAGGCAGATTGTGTAAACTCCCATTCGCCCATAGACAACCCCCGCTGGCTAAAAGCCCACTGGGATGAGGGCGTGCAGGAAAGCTTCCGCTCTACCCTGGAAATTACAGCGCTGGACCGAGACCGTTTGTTTGCCGATGTATCGGCAACCTTGGCTGATATGCGTGTGCCCATTTATTCTATCAATGCGCGTAGCCTGCAAGATGGCCGCGCCCAAATGACTGTTTTGGTGGGTGTGCGCAATACCGAGCACTTAAACAGCGTGGTGGGCCGCCTGCGCAAGGTTAAAAATATAGTGGACGTAATACGTACCTAAACCCGGAGGGCAAAACATGAGGGCACTTATCCAGCGCGTAACCCGCGCTTCGGTGCAGATAGAAAAAGAAGAAACCCGCGCCATTGGGCCGGGGCTGCTTATTTTGCTGGGCGTAAAGGATACCGATACCACCGATATTTGTGCCAAACTGGCCGAAAAATGCGCCGGTTTGCGTATTTTTGAGGATGAAGAGGGCAAAATGAACCTTTCTGCCCAGCAGCTTGGGTATTCGGCATTGGTGGTAAGCAACTTTACCCTGTATGCAGATACCAAAAAGGGCAAACGTCCCTCGTTTACCGCTGCCGCAGCGCCCGCATTGGGTGATGAATGCTACAAACTGTTTGTGCAGCAGCTTAGCGCCCAAGGTCTAAAAGAGGTAAAAACGGGCGAGTTTGGGGCCGATATGCAAATAGAGCTGGTAAACGATGGCCCTGTTACTATTATGATAGATACCGACGAATGGAAAAACAGCTAATATAAACCGTGCTATGCTTTAACCCGTACCAAAGGCAGTGTTTTTGTTTGCCCATGCTTTATACACCTTTATTTGGTATTATTTGTATAGAGACAAGAGCAATGCTCTGTAAGTACCACTTTTAAAGTAACTTACAAAGGCAGTGCGTGCATGTGGGCGTAGCTGCTGCCTTATGGCAAACATAGATTTTGGGCAGTTTTGCATGCAGGCACTTGCAAGATTAAAAACCGAAATAAAATTGGATTGATTTTACTATAAAGGAGAGATACACATGAAACTGATACATATTGTAGACGGCCCGCCGCTGTATACCAACTGCTTTTTGGTAATAGGCAACAATGGGCACGCCGCCGCTATAGACCCCGCCGCACCCGCTGCCCAGTTTACAAAAGCGTTGGAAGAAAACGGCGCACAGCTTACACATATTTTGCTTACACACGGTCACCACGACCATATTGGCTCTGTAACAGCCCTGCGGGAAAAATACGGCGCAAAACTGTATATGAACGAGGGCGATATTGAACTTGCAAAGCTAACGCCGGATGTATTGTTTACAGATGGCGGCACCGTTACCATGGACGATGCGTTGTTTACCACCATCTTTACCCCGGGGCATACCAAAGGCTCTACCTGCATCCGCTGTGGAGAATGGCTGTTTGCGGGCGATACCCTGTTTGCGGGCGATATTGGCCGTACAGACCTGCCCGGCGGCGATAAGTACGAGATGCACGCCAGCCTAGAAAAACTGTGTGCCGCAATACAGGATAACCCGCAGGTACTGCCGGGCCACGAAGAATTTTCTACCATGGACGAAGAAAAGAAAAACAACCCCTACTTGCGCTTTACGCAAAGAGGTTGAGCCCCCCGATGGAAATACAGCTAAAAAGCTTTGCTTCGGGGTACGAGCTGGAACATTTAACCCGTGTATTTTACCCCGGTGCCGTCCTGCGCAAAACAGGCGGTACACGGGGTGTGTTGGTATATGCGCGCATGGGCACACGCCATATGGCTGTGGGGGTGCGTACCGGCACTGCCGTATACCTGCAAAAGGCAGACGCCACACAGCCGCAGGCCCAGCGCATTTTGGTGCGTATGCTGTACAACCTTTTGCGTACAGCCACCGGCCAGCGCCCGCCCTGGGGTATGCTTACCGGGGTAAGGCCGGTAAGCTTTTTGCGCCACAGCCTGCAAAAAGGCGGGCCGCAGGGTGCGCAAAGAGAATTGGTGGAGTACTTTGATGTTTCGGGAGAAAAATACAACCTTGCCTGCTTGGTGGAGCAGCAGCAGCGCCCGGTATTGGCGGCGGCGCAGGATAACGATTACAGCCTGTATGTGTCCATTCCGTTTTGCCCCAGCCGGTGCAGCTATTGCAGCTTTGTGTCTAAAACCATTGGCAGCGAGGGGCAGCTTGCCCAGCCTTACCTGCAGGCGCTTAAACAAGAGCTTGCCTGTACGGCGCAGGTGGCGCAAAACGCGGGGCTGCAGCTTGCCAGCATTTATGTGGGGGGCGGTACACCCACATCGCTAAATGCCGAAGGGCTGGAGTTTTTGCTGCAAAGCATTGCCCAGTATTTTGATACAAGTGCCGTGGCGGAGTATACCGTAGAAGCCGGCCGCCCCGATTGTACCGATTATCAAAAACTGGAACTGCTGCATACCTACGGGGTGAGCCGTATTTCTATTAACCCGCAAACCATGCAGGATGAAGTACTGCTGGGCATTGGCCGACGCCATACCGCGCAGGATGTGGTACGCTGCTACGAGGACGCTCGCCGCGCAGGGCATAAAAGCATTAATATGGATTTGATTGCCGGGCTGCCGGGCGATACGGCGGCAGGCTTTGCCGATACACTTACACAGGTACTGGCATTAAACCCCGAAAATATCACGGTGCATACCCTTACAAAAAAGCGGGCGTCTGACCTTGCAAAGGAAGAATTGCTGCAAAACGATGTGGCCCTTATGCTACAGCAGGGCTACCCGCGGCTGCAGGCGGCGGGCTATTTGCCCTACTATATGTACCGCCAAAAGGGCACCCTGCAAAATATGGAAAACACCGGTTGGACACGCCCGGGCTATGCAGGGCTGTACAATATACATATAATGGAAGAAATGCAAACCATTTTGGCAACCGGGGCAGGGGCCTCTACCAAGCTGGTGGCGCCGCAGGGGCGGCGTATGCAGCGCATATTTAACTATAAATACCCGGCCGAGTACATACGTATGTTTGACGAAGTGCTGGCCAGAAAGAAAGAGGTGGAAAAGTTTTATGTCGGCAATCTGGATACCCAAACGACTGGTAGAAGTAAGCCTGATTAACATGGCAGCCGAAAAACCCAAGGGGTTTGTACGCTACTGCGAAATGGAGTACGAGGGGCGTATACACGCTGCCGCCTCTGAAATTGCAGAGTCTGGCAGTAAGGTTATTATGCTTACGGGGCCATCGGCCTCGGGCAAAACAACAACGGCACACAAAATATCGCATGCGCTGTGCCACATGGGTGTGCCCTGCACAGTTGTAAGCTTAGATAATTTTTATAAAAATATCGATGATTATCCCCGCCTGCCCGACGGTAATAAGGATTACGAAAATATTACCGCGCTGGATGTGCCCGAAATCCACCGCTGCCTGCTGGCATTGGTGCAGGAAGGGCAGGCAGAAATGCCCGAGTTTGATTTTAAGGCAGAAATGCGTATGCCCACCCGGCACACCCTCTCTTTACAGGGGGGCGTGGTTATTGTAGAGGGCATACACGCCCTAAACCCGCAGCTTACCAATGTAATGCCCGAGGGCAGTGTATACAAAGTGTATGCGGGCCTGCGGGAGGAATACTCTCATGGCGGCCAGCGCTTATTGCCCACCCGGGATGTGCGCCTTGCGCGCCGCATGGTGCGGGACAATAAGTTTAGAGGGCACAGCCTGGAAAAAACCATTGATATGTGGGACGCTGTTTGCAAGGGTGAAGATTTGTACATCAAGGCATATAAACCCTATGCCGATTTATTGTTTGATACCTCTTTTAGCTACGAGATATGTGTGCTGGCACCCTTTGTTACCTCTCTGCAGGGCCAATTAGGAGACAGCCATGCAGGCCTGCTGCTAAACAGCCTTGCTGAGCGCTTTGCCCTGTGTACCCCCATTAAAGAGAGCTTTATACCGGCAGCCTCTATGCTGCGGGAATTTATTGGTTAAACCTGCAAAAAAAGGGGCTTGTTAATTGTGTGCCTGTAGGTTTATACTGTTGAGACACACATTGGCAGTGCTGCTTTTTAGCATACGCGCTTGTGCAGGCGTTGGCCAGCAAACACCTGGCCCGAAAGGAGACAACAATGGCAGATTCTTTTGAAAAACTAAAAAAAACCAGCGGTAAAATGTTGGATGTAGCGGGACGGTCGGTAAACAAACTGGCCGAAAAAGGCAAAACCGAGCTGGACCGTGTGGCAATAAAACGCCGCGTAGCCAAAGCCGAGCGCCAACTGGGTACGCTGGTGTACACCCTGCGCAAAACAGGGCAAACCAACGAGCCGCTGGTGGGCCGTTATATGGAAGAAATTGACACCGCCCGGCGGCAGCTTTCGGAGCTGGAAAAGACGAATAAAGAGACAATTTTGGTACACTCCTGTTCTTCTTGCGGGGCGGAGGTCTCTGGAGGCGCCATATTTTGTGGCCGGTGCGGTAAAAAATTATCCTAAAACCAGGGGCGCTGTTTGGATAAAGCAGCTAAACCCGGCAAAAAACAGCGAAAAAAAGACAAAAAGAAACAAAAAGCCTTGAAAACCAAAGGCCTATAATGTAAAATAACTGTAGCCTTTGGAGCGGTAACGAGGATAAAGATGGAATTTGAGTTGAAAGCCAGATACGACATTGGAGATTTGGTAGAGATTATTGCAGTGCTGCGCGCCCCAAACGGATGCCCGTGGGACAGGGAGCAAACGCACGCATCTATTCGCAAAAACCTGATAGAAGAAACCTACGAAGTTGCAGAGGCGATTGACACAAACGATACCGGGCTGCTTTTAGAAGAACTGGGCGATTTGCTGATGCAGGTGCTGATGCACGCGCAGATGGAAGCAGAGCAAGGGCACTTTACCTTTGACGATGTGTGCAACGAGGTATCGCAAAAGCTGGTTTACCGGCACCCGCATGTGTTTGGCGATGTAACGGCAAACGATTCGGACACGGTGCTGCGCAACTGGGAAGATTTGAAAAATGCCGAAAAAGGCCGCCAAACAGCAGCCGATAGGCTGGAAAGCGTGCCCGCCGGATTGCCTGCGCTCATGCGCAGTCAAAAAGTGCAAAAACGCGCGGCAGATTTTGGCTTTAGCTATGCAGATACTGCCGAGGCAATGATTGATTTACGCAGCGAGGTTGAAGAGCTGCAGCAGGCATTGCAATTGCAGCAGGGCGTAGAGCACGAAGCAGGCGATGTGCTTTTTGCCGCGGTAAATGTGGCAAGGCAGGCCGGTATTGATGCCGAAGAGGCGCTTACACGCAGCTGCAACCGTTTTGTGCAGCGGGTAGAGTTTGCCGAAGAACAGGCACAGCAAGAGGGCCAGCCCTTACAGCAGGCCAGCCGGGCGCAGTTAGACGGATTTTGGAAAAGCGCCAAGCAAAGGCAAAAAAACCTATAATTGGGTTATTAACAGTGGTTCCCCCAGCAGAGGTTGCTCTGCGAACGTATATACTATTTTAAAAACATGTTGGAGGTAAGTTTTATGACTAAAAACGATCTCGTGGCGAATGTCGCCGAAGCCGCCGGTCTTTCCAAGAAAGATGCCGACAAGGCTGTAGCAGCAGTACTGGAATCCATCACCAACGCCCTCAAAGCAGGCGATAAGGTATCTTTGGTTGGCTTTGGCACCTTCGAAACCCGTCATCGTCCGGCTCGCAAAGGCCGCAATCCTCAAACAAAAGAGACCATTGACATTCCTGCAACCACAGCTCCTGCTTTTAAAGCCGGTAAAGCTTTAAAGGATGCCGTTGCAAAGTAATTTTGTTTAATAAAGGGGCAGCCGTATTTACGGCTGCCTTTTTTCGTATAATCGGCTTCAAAAGGAGTTTTTATGAGAATCGACAAGTTTTTAAAAGTATCTCGCCTTGTAAAAAGGCGCACCGTTGCAAACGAAGTAGCCGATGCGGGCCGTATAAATGTAAATGGGCGGCAGGTAAAGGCAAGCTATGCTGTAAAGGTGGGCGATGTAATAGAGGTTGGCTTTGGCAACCGTCCTATAAAGGCAAAGGTATTGTCTTTGGATGTGCCGGTGGGCAAAGAGATAGCCCGCGAAATGTACGAAATTTTAGAGTAAGGCCGCTATGGGCTGTAAACCTGTAAAAAGGCAAAAACAGCCTAATTTGCCTTATATAAAGCGCATTTTTGCATTTAAATACAAAAAAACGGGCGGGTTTTGCTTTTTTAAGCAATTTTGCCCCCCTAATAAGCAACAAAGGCTTGCAAACGCCGGATTTGCTGTTGTATAATGACTTCAATAGCCGGGGCACAGATAATGGGAGACAATTACGTGGCTAAAGAAACAACAAAACAAAAAAAGAAAGGCGGCGTTGGCCGTTTTATAGTGGGTATTGCTTTGGCTGGCGCGGTTATATATTTGGTAGCGGCGCTGGTAAGCGGCCGCATGCAAATGGCCTCTATGCAGGCGGATTTGGATGCGATAGAAAAGCAAACACAGCAGATGGAAGCCCTAAATGCTGAGTTGCAAGAACTGGCTGATTCTGGCGATGTGGATGCGTACATAGAGCGTATAGCACGCGAAAAACTGGGATATGTACGCCCGGGAGACCGGGTGTTTGTAGATATGACCGGCCAGTAAGCCTGGCCGGGTATTGTTTTACACAAGGGGTTTTACAGGTTACGGCAACAGGTGCCGTACAAATATAGTAGGAGGATGCTAGAGTAGATGCAGCTTGAGGTAGGCGCAATTGTAGAGGGCAAGGTTACCGGCGTTAAAAAATTTGGGGCTTTTGTGCGGCTCCCCAACGGCACCACCGGTATGGTGCATATTTCGGAGGTTAGCTCTGAATATATCCAGGAACTGACGGATGTTTTGTCTGAAGGGCAGGCTGTAAAGGTAAAAGTGCTTAGCATTACCCCCGAGGGTAAGGTAGCGCTTTCTGTAAAGCGCGCCATGGATAAACCCCCGCGTCCCGCCCGCCCCGCCCATGCGGATCAGGGCAAGGTATGGCAGCCAAAGGCATCACAGTCTGGCGGCAGCCTCACTTTTGAGGATATGATGTCTAAGTTTAAAACCCAAAGCGAAGAAAAAATTAGCGACCTGCGCCGTGTAACAGAGGCGCGCCGCGGAGGCGGATATTCTCGCCGCAAATAAAAAGCAAAGGCGCACGGCAAATTAGCCGTGCGCCTTTTTGTTTGCAGGTAAAGTGCTGTTGGCAGCAAAATAAAAGTATCTCTGTAGCGTTTATCTTTGTATTTTAAAAGGCGGGATATTTTAAAGCAATGTAAAAAAGGCCTTGCGTCTGATTATAAATAAAAAAAAACTAAAATAAGAAAATAGGCACCTAAACATAGCGCAAGGAGCAGGGGATATAAAAAAGAGAGGCGCAAAACAAAACCGGTAAATATACGTTTTAACACAGGTATTTACGGCGCATTTGCGTAAAAAGGCACCGCGGAAGAATGTGATAATTTTGCAAAACAACAAAAAGGTACTGTTATATAATACAATTTTAGGGTATAATAACAGTACAGTATAAACCCTGTTTGTACTGTATACCCGACGAAGGAGGCACGACATATGAAAACTATTTGTAATGGACGCAAGGTTAACCTGAAAGACTCTTTTGTAGAACGCTGTGAAAAGCGTATGGCTAAGCTGGATAAGTTTTTTGGAGATAGCGCAGAAGCATTTGTTACGGTAATAGTAGAAAAAAACTATCAAAAGGTAGAAATTACAGTACGCGACAGCGGATTTGTGGCACGTGCCGAGCGCAGCGCCCCTCAAATGGAAGAAGCATTTGATTCAGCCGCAGATGTGCTGACCAAAAATATTGTTAAAAACCGCAAAAAACTTTCCGAAAAGCTCCACCGCACCATGCCGGTAGATGAATTTGTTGGCACAGAGGAATATACAACAGACGATGCCAACTACCATGTTATCCGTGAAAAACGCTTTGTGGTAAAACCCGCTATGGTAGACGAGGCCATTTTGCAAATGAATATGCTGGGCCACAGTTTTTACCTCTTCCGCGATGCGGACACAGACGAAATTAACGCTGTGTATGCCCGTAAAGATGGAAGCTATGGCTTGCTGGTGCCAGAAAAGTAAAGTATAAAACCCAAGGCGCGCCGTTTGCGGCGCGCCTTTTTCATTTAAAAACACAAAAGCGGCTGTTTACAGGCCATCTAAAAAATAAAGTTTACTACAGCAAAGCAGGTAGAAAATAGCAGGTGAATTTTATAGGGATACACAAATTAAAGAAAACTCTGTTTTCAAAAAAATAAAAACAAACATAAATACGACTATAATTGGTGCAAATGCTTTTTAAAAACTACGTTGCAAAGCAAAACATAAAACATTAGGCAGTGTTGAGAAAAATACAAATATAGTATAATAAAATCAAAGAAAACCGGATGCCCCTTATGTAAGCCCGCCCCCAATGCACAGCAAAATGGGGCCGCCGGACACTTGGAGGCGAAAGAATGAAGGAAACAGAAAGGCTGGAAAAAGAGCTTGCGCTGGTGGTGCCTGCAAGCCCAGCGCGGGTGGCTGTAGCGGCAGCCGAAGATGGTGTGGTATTGCAGGCCGCATGGGAGGCACGCAGCCGTGGGGTTGCGCTGCCGGTATTATTTGGGGATACAAATGGAATAAAAAAGGCCGCGCAAGAGAGCGGCGTAGATATTGCAGGGATGGAGATAGTACATACCGGCAATGAAGAACAAAGCGCCCGCCAGGCAGTACACTGGGTACGCCAGGGCAGGGCAGATATGCTGATGAAGGGTTTGCTGCAAACGGCAGACCTGCTTCATGCTGTTTTAAATAAGCAGGATGGTTTGCGTGGGCCGGGCATTCTTTCTCATGTAAGCATTGCGTGCAGCCCGGGGCTTGGCCGCAGGGTGCTGCTTACCGATGCTGCCATGGTAATGTACCCAGACTTACAAACAAAGGTACGGCTGATAGAAAATGCCGTAAAGGTAGCGCATGGGCTGGGCATTAAGCTGCCCAAGGTGGCGGCCCTTGCAGCGGTAGAAAAGGTAAACCCCGGTATGCCTGCCACACTGGATGCCCAGCAACTTACCAAGATGAGCCACAGCGGCGAGATAAAGAGCTGTGTGGTAGAGGGTCCCATGGCTTTGGATATTGCCCTTTCTGCCGAGGCAGCCCAGCACAAAAGCGTGCAAAACGAGGTGGCAGGGCAGGCAGATATACTGCTGTTTCATGCCATTGAGGGTGCCAACAGCTGTGTAAAAATGTTTAGCGTGGTGGATAAAGCCCTGATGGGCGGCGTGGTAATGGGGGCACTGGCGCCCATCGTACTTACTTCCCGGTCAGATTCTGCCAACAGCAAGCTGTACTCTATGGCCTGTGCGGCCGCAGTATGTAAGGGGGGAAGCTAGTGGAAAAAGAGTTTTGCATATTGGCCATTAATCCCGGTTCCTCCTCTACCAAGCTGGCAGTATACAGTGGCAGCAAGCCACTGGCAGAGCAAACCATCCGCCATCCCTCCGGCTTGTTTGCGGGGATGGAAAGTTTACAGCAGCAAATTGATTTGCGCATGCAGGCCCTGCAAGATTTTTTAGTGCAAAATAATATACAGAAATCGGCACTGGATGCCGTAGTGGGGCGGGGCGGCCTTGTGCGCCCGGTAAAATCGGGCACCTACACCATAAACGAGGCCATGCTGCAGGATTTGCAAAAACCGTCGGCGGCGCGGCACGCTTCTTCTTTAGGGGCCATTATGGCAAACCATATAAGCGGGCAGCTAACTATACCTGCCTATATTGTAGACCCTGTGGTGGTAGACGAATTGCAGCCGGAGGCGCGCATTAGCGGCCTGCCCCAAATAGAGCGGCAGTCTATTTTTCATGCCTTAAACCAAAAGGCTGTTGCTCGCGAGGCAGCGGCACAGCTTGGCATCCCTTACCAGTCGGCACGGTTTGTTGTGGCGCACATGGGGGGCGGGGTTTCGGTAGGGGCGCACAACAACGGCCGAGTGGTAGATGTAAACAATGCACTGGGCGGGGAAGGCCCCTTTTCTCCCGAGCGCTGCGGTGGCCTGCCGGGCGAGCAACTGGCCGAGCTATGCTTTTCGGGCCAGTACACAAAGCAAGAGGTTATGGATTGGTTTCATAAAAGCGGGGGAGTACAGGCCTATATAGGTACGGCTGATATGATGCAGGCAGAGCAGCGCTGCAAAGAGGGAGACGCCGACGCCCTGCTGTTGTGCGGCGCTATGGCCTACCAAATAGCCAAGGACATAGGGGGCATGATGGCTGTACTGTGCGGCCAAGCCCATGCTATTGTGCTTACCGGTGGGTTGGCCCACTGGCAAACACTGGTGCTAAAAGTTAAAGAATATGTTGGCGGTTTTGCCCCGGTAATTGTACTGCCGGGCGAAGACGAAATGAAAGCGCTGATACAGGGGGCGCTGCGGATTTTGCAGGGGCAGGAAGAACCCCGGCAGTATACCTAACACTACCCTATAAAGAAAAGGAGACAGCGTATGAAAGGATACGTAGAGGTACGGCAGGATGTTTGCAAGGGCTGCGGGCTGTGCGTTTCGGTTTGTCCGCAGCAGGTGTTACAGCTGGACCAAAGCATATTAAACGCAGGGGGCTACCATCCGTCTAATCCGGTACAGCCGCAAAAATGTATTGCCTGCGCCATGTGTGCCATCATCTGCCCAGACAGTGTCATTTACGTTGCAAAGGAGGAATAAGCCATGCAGGAACGTGTGTTGATGAAAGGGAACGAAGCATTGGCCGAGGCCGCCATACGTGCCGGATGCCGTCATTTTTTTGGGTATCCAATTACCCCGCAAACCGAGATTAACGCCTATATGGCGACAAATATGCCCCCGCGTGGCGGGCTGTATTTGCAGGCAGAATCGGAGATAGCCGCCGTTAATATGCTGCTGGGGGCATCTGCCGCCGGTGTGCGCGCCATGACTTCGTCCTCTTCGCCCGGGATATCCCTTAAAAGCGAGGGAATCTCTTATATGGCAGGGTCTGACCTGCCGGGCCTAATTGTAAACGTACAGCGGGCGGGGCCGGGCCTTGGCGGTATACAGCCTGCACAGGGAGATTACTGGCAGGCTACCAAAGCACCCGGGCATGGAGATTTGCATATTTTGGTGTTTGCCCCCTCCACCGTGCAGGAAATGGTAGACCTTGTGTTTTTAGCCTACGATAAAAGCGAAGAATACCGTATGCCCGCCATGATTTTGGCGGATGGCCTGATGGGGCAGATGATGGAAGCCATACAGCTGCCCAATTACGAGTATCACCCTACAGAAAAGCCGTGGGCAACCAACGGGCACCAAAATAAAAGGGAACATAATATTATTAACAGCCTGTACATAGAGGCTGTTAACTTGGAGCAAAAATTGCTGGAGAGGCAAAAACGCTACCAGATGATTGAAGAAAAAGAGCCCCTTGCAGAAAGCTACCTTACCGAGGATGCCGACATTGTGCTGGTGGCCTTTGGGGCCTCGGCCCGCATTGCGCGCAGCGCGGTAAACAGTGCCCGCAAGCTGGGCATAAAAGCGGGGCTTGTACGCCCGGTTACTCTGTGGCCTTTTCCGCAGCAGGCGCTGCGCGACGCGGCAAAAACCGCAAAGCAGATGCTGGTGTTAGAAATGAATATGGGGCAGATGGTACTGGATGTGCGGGATGCCGTACGTCATGCTATTCCGGTAGAGTTTTTTGGCAAGTTTGGGGGCATAGTACCTACTCCGGCCGAGGTGCTGGAGCAGATACAAAAGCAGATGGGAGGTACCGCACAATGAAAACCGTATACCAAAAAAGCAAAGGCCTTACCGATATTCCCCTAAGCTTTTGCCCCGGCTGTACCCATGGCATCATCCATAAACTGGTGGCAGAAAGTATTATGGAGCTGGGTGTAGAGGGGCGCACTGTAGGTGTTGCCCCGGTAGGCTGCGCCGTGTTTGCCTACAACTCGTTTTCTTTCGATATGGTGCAGGCACCCCACGGGCGCGCCCCGGCGGTAGCCACCGGCCTGCGCCGCGCCCTGCCTGATAATATTGTGTTTACCTACCAGGGAGACGGAGACTTAGCCGCCATTGGCACGGCCGAAATTGTACATGCCGCCGCCCGGGGAGAAAACATTACGGTGGTGTTTGTAAACAATGCCATTTATGGCATGACAGGCGGGCAAATGGCCCCCACCACCCTGCCCGAGCAGCACACCCAAACCTCGCCCGACGGGCGGGATGTGTACACCATGGGCAACCCCGTGCGTGTGTGTGAGATGCTCTCGCAGCTGGACGGCGTGTATTACGCCACCCGTGTGGCCTCCAATACGGTGCCCAACATCCGCAAAGCAAAGGCTGCTATTAAAAAGGCTTTTCAAAACCAGATAGACGGCAAAGGATTTTCTATCGTAGAGGTGCTTTCTACCTGCCCCACCAACTGGAACATGACCCCCGTAGAGGCAATGGGATGGATAAACGACGCAATGATTCCGTATTATCCGCTGGGTGTGTATAAGGATATGGACGCAAAGGGGGAGGCGGGCAAATGAATTACGATATGCTGTTTTGCGGCTTTGGCGGGCAGGGTGTTTTGTTTGCGGGCAAAATAGCCGCCTATTGCGGCCTGTTGGATGGCCGCGCGGTAAGCTGGCTGCCCTCTTACGGGCCCGAAATGCGGGGCGGCACCGCCAATTGCAGCGTGTGCCTGTCGGAGGAAGAAATAGGCTCTCCGCTTGTAACACAGCCAAATGTATTGCTGGCACTAAACGGCCCCAGTTACCATAAGTTTGTAAATGCGGTGCAGCCGGGCGGGTATTTGTTTTACGATTCTTCTTTAATAGAAGCAAAAGAAGAACGCAAAGACATCCGTTTTTTTGGCCTGCCTGCCACCCGCCTTGCGGACGAAAAAGGCTTAACCGGCGCCGCCAATATTATATTGCTGGGCAAGCTGGCAAAAGAAACAAGCTTTGCCCAAACAGAGATTTTGCATAAAGCAATTGAAAAATGCGTGCACGAAAAGCGCAAAAACCTATTGGCTGCCAACTGGCAGGCTTTGGATTTGGGTTTTTCTATGTAAAAATATCGGTCTTAATTTTGTGCGTAATGCTGGATGGTATGATGATTGTTATTTGTTTTTGCATATGATAAGATGAAAAAAGACAGGGCTTTGAGAAACAAGAATACGGATGTGCAACAATAACACAAAGGAGAGTAAAGCATGGCAAGGATTTTTAACTTTTCCGCCGGTCCGTCGATGCTGCCAGAGGAGGTTTTGCGCCAAGCCGCCGATGAAATGTTGGACTACAAAGGGTCTGGCATGTCGGTAATGGAGATGAGCCACCGCTCTAAGGTGTATGATGAAATCATCAAAAACACAGAGGTTATGTTCCGTAAGGTGATGGGCATCCCCGATAATTACAAAGTGCTGTTTTTACAGGGCGGTGCTACCCTGCAGTTTGCCATGGTACCCATGAACCTGCTTGCTAAAAACGGTAGGGCAGACTATGTGCTCACGGGCAACTTTTCTACCAAAGCGTACGAAGAAGCGCAAAAATTTGGCAAACCCATTCGCATAGCAGGGTCTACCAAAGAAGAAAAATTTGCGCGTATTCCTAAACAAGGCGAACTTGATTTGGACAGCGGAGCCGATTATGTGCACATCTGCGAAAACAACACCATCTACGGCAGCAAATGGAAATATGTGCCCGATACCGGCAATGTACCGTTGGTAAGCGATATGTCTTCCTGCATTTTGTCCGAGCCGGTTGATGTAAGCAAATACGGCCTTATTTACGCGGGCGCCCAAAAAAATATTGCCCCCGCCGGCCTTACACTGGTAATTGTACGCGATGATTTGCTGGCAGATCCCCTGCCCGGCACCCCCACCATGATGAACTACGGCATTATGGCCAAAAACGACTCGGTGTACAACACCCCGCCCACCTACCCCATTTATGTTTCGATGTTGGTGCTGGAGTGGATTGAAAAGCTGGGCGGCCTTACCGCCATGCAAAAACGCAACCAAGAAAAAGCAGACCTACTGTACAATTATCTGGATTCTACCAGTTTTTATACAACTGGCATTGTGCCGGAAGACCGCTCTATAATGAACGTAACCTTTAAAACAAACAGCGAAGAACTGGATGCACTGTTTGCAAAAGAAAGCGCCGCAGCGGGCATGTCTAACCTGAAAGGGCACCGCGCCGTTGGCGGAATGCGTGCCTCTATCTACAATGCCATGCCAAAAGCCGGCGTAGAGACCCTGGTTTCTTTTATGAAAGAGTTTGAAAAGAAAAACGGATAAGGAGGGCGCGGTATGTTAAAGGTATTGGCAAGTGACGGATTAGAAAATTCTGCCGTACAACAGTTGGAAACCCTTGGGTATGAGGTAGAACGTAAATTTTACGAACCGGAAGACCTGGCAAAGGCTGTACAAAACTGCGATGTACTTGTGGTGCGCAGCGCCACCAAAGTACGCGTGCCAACCATAGACGCCGCGGCCGCCGCAGGCCGTTTAAAACTGATTATTCGCGCAGGTGTAGGGACCGATAATATTGATGTTGCCTATGCGCGAGAAAAGGGCATTGCCGTAAACAATGCGCCTTCGGCTTCCAGCGCCTCTGTGGCAGAGCTGGCCATTGGGCATATGTTTAGCATTGCGCGCCACATTTATATTGCCAACGTAACCATGCGTGAGGGCAAGTGGGAAAAGAAAAAGTACGAAGGTATAGAGCTTGCCGGTAAAACACTGGGTGTTGTGGGTATGGGCCGCATTGGGCATTGCGTGGCGCAAAAAGCGCATGCCCTTGGGATGAACGTTATTTACAACAGCGCCACCAAACGCGAAACCATAGATGGATTGTTCCCCTATGTACCGCTGGAGGAACTGCTGGCCCGCTGTGACTTTGTATCTTTGCATGTGCCCAAAACCGATAAGCCTATTTTGGGCGCAGAAGAAATTGCCAAAATGAAGGACGGCGCTTATGTGGTAAACACCGGGCGCGGCAACCTGTTGGACGAAGAGGCATTGATGGACGCGTTGGATTCGGGCAAATTATCGGCCGCAGCGCTGGATGTATTTGCCGAAGAGCCCACTAAAAACGAGCGGTTGTATACCCATCCTAAAATTTCGCTTACGCCGCATGTGGGCGCTTCCAGTGCCGAGGCACAAACCCGCATTGGTGAAGAAGTGGTTACCGTTATTACCAATCACTTTGCCTAAAAGCAATCATTTACAGATTTGAGCAGCTTACAATAAGCAAAACCCTCGTATTCTTGGCTATGCCAATAGGGATAACGAGGGTTTTTATTGTGGTAAAAGATTTTATATACCAAAAGCGGAGGCTGCAAATAAGTACGCAAAAGGGAATTTTAAAAGCAATTGGGATATGGGCAGTAAATAAGGCCGTGTGCAGCAGTCGCTGTACACGGCCTTATTTAATTGTATGTGCAAAGGCGCAATTTATACGGTACGCCTTTGTATATCCCTATTTTACCGTTCTTCTCTAAAGTAGGGCAGGCCCAAATGGGCGGGGGGCTGGTTTTCTTTCTTTTTGCGCACGCTAACAACAATAAGTACCACCAAGGTAACAACATAAGGCAGCATCTTAAACAGTTCCAGCGTAGAGCGAGAAAGCCCGTCGATATACATATACAGCCAAAACAGTGCGCCAAACAGGTAAGCGCCCAAAATGGCCCGCAGGCTTTTCCAGCTTGCAAAAATAACCAGTGCAAGCGCCAGCCAGCCCAAGCTTTCTATCCCGCCGGCGCTGTCCCATGTGCCCTTGGTATAGTCCATAACATAATACAGGCCGCCAAGGCCGGTAATGCCCGAGCCAATGCAGGTAGCCAGATATTTGTACTTGGTAACATTTATGCCCGCGGCGTCTGCCGTGGCGGGGTTCTCTCCCACAGAGCGCAGGTTAAGGCCAGTGCGGGAGTGGTTTAAAAACCGGGCCAAAACAAGGGCAAGAATAATGGCGAGATAAACCATAAACCCAAAGCCAGAAAGCAACTGCCCTACGCCGCCCCAATTGCTTAAAAAGCTGGGGGTCCACCGGTAGGCGGCACTGGTGGTGGCAACCGATATTTGCCCTACGCCGCCAGCCAGCTTGTTTAGGCTGCCGCCCAAAAAGTTGGCAAGGCCGCCCGCAAAAATATTTAGGGTTAGGCCGGTAACGTTTTGGTTAACACGCAACGTGGTGGTAAGAAAGCTAAACAAAAGCCCGCCCAGCGCCGCCGCCGCAAAAGAAGAAACCATTGCAATAATAAGGCACACAAAACCGTTGGGGTTTGGCGTGTTTAGCTCGTAAAAAAATACGCTTACAAGGCCTGCAATGCCGCCCAAATACATAATGCCGGGCACGCCAAGGTTTAGGTTTCCGCTTTTTTCGGTAAGTATTTCGCCCACTGCACCCAGCAAAATAACGGTGCCAAACCAAATGGCAGATTGAATAAGCTGGATAATTTCTGTAAAGCTCATTACGCAGCTACCTCCTTTTTCCCACGGAAAACAACCTGATAGTTGATAAAGAACTCGCTGCCCAAAATGAAGAAAAAGATGATGCCGGTAAGCATGTTGGATACATAGTCGTTTAAGTTAAACTTAGACGCAATCTCGATAGAGCCCTTTTCGAGAAAAACAAGCAGAAAAGAGATTAAAACCATTATAAAGGGGTTAAATTTGGCAAGCCACGCTACAATAATGGCGGTAAAGCCCCGGCCGTTGGCGGTAGAGGTGGATATGGTGTGCCCCACGCCCGAAACCGCCACAAACCCTGCAATGCCGCATACCGCGCCCGATATTGCCATGGTGCGGATGTACACGCGCGAAAGCTTGATGCCCGCATAACGCGCGGTGTTTTTGCTTTCGCCCACTACGCTAATTTCGTACCCGTGTTTTGAGTAGGTGAGGTAGATGTACATAGCAATGGCAATGGCAAGTACAATTACCACGTTAAGCCCATAAGTTTGCCCAAAAATGGGGGGCAGCCACCCGGCTTGGGTGTTTTGGTTTATGATGCCCACGGTGTTGGAGCCATAGGGGTTTTCCCACAGTGCCACACAGTACGCAGTTAGCTGTATGGCAATATAGTTCATCATTAGGGTAAACAATGTTTCGTTGGTGTTCCAGCGGGCTTTAAATATGGCGGGCAACAGGCCCCATACGCCGCCGGCCACAACACTGCCAATTACCATTACCAAAAACAGCAGGGGGGTGGGCAGGGTGTTGCCAAACATAATCATAACAGCGGCGGTGGCAATGCCGCCCATTAGCACTTGGCCCTCTGCACCAATGTTCCAAAAACGCATTTTAAAAGCGGGGGCAAGGCCAACGCCAATGCAAAGCAGGGTCATTGCGTCCCGTATGGTGTACCAGGCGCGGCGTGAAGAACCAAAGGCACCGTCGTACATGGCTTTATAAACCTTTACCGGGTTTAGTTTAACAATTGCGTAAATAACCAAAGCGCAAACCAATAGGGCGGTAACAATGGCAACAAGGCGAATGCACCAGGATTTTAAACGCCCAATAGAGTCTCGTTTGACAATACGAATCAGCGGCTCAGAATGTGAATTCATGCGCCCTGTACCTCCTTGTTTAGGTTGGTCATAAGTAAGCCAACCTCTTCTTTGGTAGTGGTTCTGGCATCTAAAATGCCCGAAACCTGCCCGGCGCAAAGCACCAAAATTTTGTCGCACAGCTCTAACAATACGTCCAAATCCTCGCCGGAATAAATAACAGCCACCCCTTCGGACTTTTGGGCGTTAAGCAGGTCGTATATAACATACGAGGTATTAATATCCAGCCCGCGTACGGCATAAGCTGTCATTAATACGGTAGGGGCAGAGGAGATTTCTCGCCCAACCAATATTTTTTGTACATTGCCGCCAGACAGGCGACGCACGGGATATTCGGTATTGGGGGTTACAATTTCAAGCAGTTCCCACAGGTGGTTGGCAAGCTCTTTGGGAGAGCGGCGGTTGGCAAAGGGGCCGTGCCCATCCCGCCAAGAGCGCAGCATCATATTGCCCGTCATACCCATAGAGCCAACAAGCCCCATGCCCAGCCGGTCTTCCGGCACAAAGGCCATGGCAACACCCGCGTTTTTAATGGCAAGCGGGCTCATGCCAATCAAGTTTTTGGGTTCGCCCTCCGGCGGGGTATAAATGGCAGAGCCCGAAACCACGGGGTACAGCCCTGCAAGTGCCTCCAGCAGCTCTTTTTGGCCGCTGCCCGCAATGCCCGCAATGCCCAAAATTTCGCCGCTGTTGGCAACAAAGCTAATGTCTTGCAGCTTTTTAACGCCGTCTTTATCTACACAGGTTAGGCCCTCTACCGTAATGCGAGGCTGGGGGTTTACCGGCGTACTGCGAGAAATATCCAGGGTAGTGGCGCGTCCTACCATCATATTTACCAGTGTTTGCTGGTCGGTTTCTCCGGTGGTAATACAGCCAATGTATTCGCCATGGCGCAGTACCGCCACTCGGTCGGATACTTCCATAACCTCGTGCAATTTGTGGGTAATAATAACCACGGCCTTGCCGTCGGCTTTCATATTTTTTAAAACAACAAAAAGTTTTTCTGTCTCTTGCGGGGTTAGCACGGCGGTGGGCTCGTCTAAAATAAGAATATCCGCGCCACGGTACAGTACCTTAACAATTTCTACCGTTTGCTTTTGAGAGACAGACATATCATAGACCTTTTGCCAAGGGTCTACCGCAAAACCATATTTTGCGCAAATGGCGTTTACCTTTTCGGCCACGGCCTTTAGGTTTAGCCTTCCCGGCTCTTTTAGCCCCAGTACAATGTTCTCGGCGGCAGTAAGAACATCCACAAGCTTAAAATGCTGGTGGATCATGCCAATGCCTAAATCAAAGGCATCTTTGGGCGAGCGGATTGTAACATCAACACCGTTTACAGAAATTTGCCCCTCATCCGGAAAATAAATGCCGGACAATATATTCATCAGTGTTGTTTTACCGCTTCCGTTTTCACCCAGTAAAGACAATATCTCGCCGTTTTCGATGTGAAGACACACTTTGCTGTTGGCCACAACAGGGCCGAAGGTCTTGGTAATATTTTCCATGTTTACTGCTTTAACTTGTTCCAAATACCTCATCCTTCCCACGGCATTCTTCATTATATGGTACAGTGCTGGCAGGCGGGCAAAACCCGGCATGTACAGCAGGTACAATAAACCAGTGCAAGGCTGCCCATGCAGCCTTAAATTGGGGCCGGTTATAAAAGTAAATTAGCATACAAATGTACAAATATTTTGGCCTAAACAGAAGGCCAAAAAACAGAAGAAACAGGGCCGCCCCACACGGAGAGGCCCTGTTGTGGTAAGCGTAAAAAACGCTTAGCTTAACTCGGTAATGCCGTCGATGCGAAGGTCGAAGCAGGGAGCAGAGCGCAGAACGGATTCTTGGAAGTAGCCGTCTACGATCATTTCGTTGCCCTCAAAGCCATAAACCTGGTCGTAAGTGGTAACGGTTTCTCCGGCTACGGTAAAGGTAGAGCAATCAAACACTTTAAGGCTGCCATCTTTTATAGAGGCCCATGCGGCGTCTACAGAGGCCTGAGTGCCTTCGGCGCAGCTTTCGCCCAGGGCAGAAATCATAACAGCGTCATCGGCATAGCCCAGTGCGGTATCTGTGGGAATCTCTTCGCCATTTACAGCCTGGCCCAAAATTTTGGTGTACAGTGCGCCCCAGTTGTTTTGTGCAGAGGTAAGCGCAGCGGTAGGAGCAACCGACAGCATGTCGATGTTATAACCTACAGAGTAAGCAACACGGCCAGAATCTAAAGCGGCCTGTACAGCAGAGGGAGCACCGGTAGAGTCTGCATGCTGGCCAATGATTACGCAGCCTGCGGCAATTAATGCGTTGGCGGCTTCACCCTCGGCAACGGGATCGTACCAGGAGTTGGTATACTGCACATCCATGTAAGCATCGGGCACAATGCTGCGAATGCCAAGGAAAAATGCGGTATAGCCGGATACTACTTCGGCATAGGGGTAAGCGCCTACATAACCAATGTGAGGATCGGTAACAGTGCCGGCATCCATCAGCTCTTTAAGCTTAAGGCCAGCTACTAAACCAGAAACATAGCGAGACTCGTAAACATAGGTAAAGGTATTTTTGAGGTTGGGCAAACCAGAGGGGCCTGCGGTGTCGCCGGTGGCGGCAACAAAGGTCACTTCAGGTACCTCGGCGGCAGCCTGCTGCATAAAGCCCTGATGACCGTAAGAGTCGGAGATAATGATGGTGCAGCCAGCATCCACCAAATCCATGGCTGTATCGTAGCAGGTTTCGTCCTCGGGGATGTTGTAGCGGAACACAATTTGGTCATCCGTTAGGCCCAAAGCGTCCCGTGCTGCCCATATGCCCTCGATGTGGGCCATGTCATAGCCAGAGTTTTCGTCGTGAACCAGGATAACACCCAACTTAAAGTTGGACGGTACGGTGCTGGCAACGCTGCCGGCAGAGGTGGCGGTAGAAGAGCTGGGGGCGGTGGTGCCGGAACAGGCTACAAATACAAAAGCCATAACCAGTACCAAAAGCAGTGCAGAGATCTTTTTCATTGTGGTTCCTCCTAAAAAGATTGTTTTCGTCGGAAGGAATATATTTACACGGGCCTAGCCGTATAAAACAGAATGTGCCGCAACAAGCGGTGTAGGCATCGCATTGTTTATGGGCAAAGTTCCACTTGAATGCCTTTGGTATACGACCCTTAAAATAGGTGATACCGGTACCATGCCGGCAGATACTGCCGGACGGGTGCATCCACGAAAAAGTATTTAACCACAGGTTTTTGATATTAAAAAGGCGGTAAATGCCTTAAGGCAAGCCAATGCCGCAGGCAGTGCCCTTTTTGGTTATGGCCGATGTTGTTGTTTAATTGGCAAAAGCAACATCGCATTGCAGGTATGTTTGTGCTGTGCTGTTTTTTTTTACGTGTGACGGCAAATAAACTTATAAATAAAATTAACTATCCTAAGTTTACAGCAAAGCCCCATCCCTTACAAGAAAAATTTTATACAATATTTAAAGTAATTGTGAAATTTATTTAAACAATTTATACAGTTTGAGGTGTGCGAAAACGAAAAGAATGTTGTGCAGCCCTCAGACATCTTTTTTTAGCAAGTATTGATGAGGGAAAACAGGCAAAGAACATCATAAAAAAAGACACTACCAGACTGCTCTGGCAGCGCCTTTACTGCTGCCACTATATTACTCCATCTATTTGGCAACGTCAAGATATTAGATTTAAAATTGGTTATTATGTATTTTTTTTTGCCCTGCAGTGCATAAAAAACTATGAGAAACACTTTTTTTACAAAAAAATTACTTTGCATAGATAAATTTTTGTTTGCGTAAATTTATAATAAAACAGGCTTGCCCGTGCAAAGCACAGGGCAAACCTGCCAATAAAGCTTGTTAGTAATTGCCAACTACCGAAAAGCGCACGCCAATATGTGCGGCATTTTCGGCCTCGTCTACCATGGCAATGGCATAATCTGCATAGCTTATAACACTTTCACCCTTGGCGTTTAGGGTCAGTTCTTCTCCGCCTGTAATGTAGCGGTCGCTTTTTATGCCGTCTGCTTTAAAATCACCTGCGGGGCTAAGGTAGGTCCAGCGCACATCGCTGCGGCTGCGCAGTGCATCCAGTGCTTTGCCCATATTGCTAGCAAGGGGTTTAAACACATCGGGGAAATCGGGCGTGTCCATAACCCTTGTAGTATGAGAAGCATCTATGTACAGGCTGCCGGCCCCGCCCACCACTAAAAGCCGGTTGGGCTTATTGCTTAATAAATCGCACAAATATTGTAGCGAGGTTTGGTGCAGTGGCAGGGTCTCGGGCGTCCAAGCGCCAAAGGCATCAATAATAACATCGCTGTCCTCTACGTCTGCATAGGTTAAGGCAAACAAATCTTTTTCGATTGTTTTGGCGGCCGGGTCGGTTAATGCGCTTTTGCTGCGTACTACGGCGGTTACAGTATGGCCACGGTTAATGGCCTCTGTCATAATAAGGTTACCTGCTTTGCCGGACGCTCCAATTACAGTTATTTTCATTTTTTTGTGCTCCTTTGCATTTTTAGGATTGACGTCGTATGCCGATAATCTTATGATAGAAGCATAAGTATCAAATGTAAAGTAGACACCTTTTAGTGCTGTAGTTACTTTTTAGAAACCATTGGAGAAGATATGCTTAAACAATTAACACTGCCCGCCTGCCCGGTAGAAACCGCCCTTATTTTAATGGGAGACCGATGGAAGCTATTGATTGTGCAGGAGCTTTTGCAGGGTACAAAACGGTTTGGAGAACTAAAAAAAGCCTTGAACGGAATTTCGCAAAAAGTGCTTACCCAGCATTTGCGCGCAATGGAAGACAGCGGCCTTGTAACCCGCAAGGTGTATGCAGAGGTGCCCCCAAAAGTAGAGTATTCTTTAACCGATATTGGGCAAAGCCTGCAACCGGTGCACGAGGCAATGCGCCTGTGGGGAGAGGACTATAAAAAATACGCAAACACGCAAGACAAAGCCTGATAGAGCGGGGGTATTTTAATATGCTTACATGAAAATACGCAGGCTTTAGAATAGACAAGTGGATAAAATAAATAACCCTCATATGCCATATCGGCATATGAGGGTTATTGTTACAAGAAGAGTGAGTAGTTGAAATTTAAAAAGAAAAGAAGATAAAAGCGGAATTTTTAACCCTTGCCCCATAAGCCAAGCAGTGCCTTTATAAGCAAGCTAAGGCCGGAGAGTACAAAGGTAAAGGGGATTATGCGGCGTATGTGGGTTTCTTTTAAGCGCTTATCTAAAAGTCCGCCCAGCAAAAGGCCCGCAAGCATGCCTAAAAGCGAAACTACAAGGGGCAGCAGCAAGCTGGCGGTAAAAAGGCCAAGCAGGGCATAGCCAATAATGCGCACGGTATTTTCTATTAAAAAGATAAAGCTTACCTGCCCCCTAAACTGCCCGCGGCTGTTGTAGGCGGTGCGCTCTATGTAGGCAACAAACAAAAGGTTAATGCCGTAAATGCCCGATATAAACCCCGAAAGTGCCACCACAAAGCCCATTACAGCAAAGTTGGATTTTGCGACAGGCTTTTCAGGTGAGCGCAGCAGCATCTCGCACCCAAGCGCCACAATTACAACGCCAAGCCCCAGCTTTAGCGGGCCGGAAGAAGAATAGGCAAGCAAAAACATACCGGGGACCATACCGGCAATGTTAAAAAACAAAAGCCAAAAGCAAGATTTAAAAGAAAAATGCTTGCGGTTGCGCAACGTTAAAATAAGGTTTGTAGGAAAAGAAAGCAGCAACGCCAGCGGAGAAATTTGCTCGTTTTGCATTTGGCTAAGCGCCAAAAGAGGAGAAGATACCACCGCGTCGCCAAAACCGGCAAGTGCTTTTACCATAAAGGCCAGGGTTTGCACCAAAAATATAAACAATAACAGCCCCGCAGATACCTGCAAAAGTAAAACTCCCCTCTATGTAAGTGCGTTTTGCTATAAAGCAATGTGGGGCATACAATAAAAAGATAAAGCAGCCAAAAGGGATAAAAGCCTAAGCCGTAAGGCAGAAAGACAGTGGAGGATAGCCTTGCGTATATTGTAAATAGTAATGAACGCTAAACGCCAGAAACAGGGGTTTGGCGGCCAGCCCGGCGGCGCCGTATTGCCCGCCAAACAGCAAGCAGTAAAACAGCCAGCAAACAGCCAAGCAGTATACCGCCAAAATCAATTAACACATCCATAGGCTGCCCATCCCGCCCCGGGATAAAGGTTTGGTAAAATTCATCGGCAGTGGCAACCAAAACCCCTGCCAGCAGGGGCCAGGCCAAAGTGGCAAGCCGCCTGTGTGTATAGGCAAACAGGGTGCAAAGCATAAGCATGCCCAAAAGGGCATACTCGGCAATATGGCCCAACTTGCGTATAAAGGTTTCTGAAATAGAGAAAGGCCAGCCCCAGGCTTGCAGGTACCCATTTACCGTGGTGGTAAAGTGAGAGCTTACCCCACCCGAAGCGGCGCCTGTGCGGCTGGAATTGTAAAAAATAAATGCGATGCAAAGGGCACACAGCAGGGGCAGCAATATGCGCAGGGTGGCTATAAAAGCGGGCCTGTTTTTATGGGGAAGGGCAACGGGGGTGCTCATTTCGCAGTGGCCCCTTCTAACAATTTTTGCCTTGCCATGCGGGCAAAGTAAAGGTCGTTACCATGCTCTGCAAGCCATTCAAAACAGCGGGTCATCTCGCTGGTATTGTTTGTGCGGTTGTAAATAATGGCCAGCTCGTACATGCAGCTGCATTTTACATACAGGTTGCTGCCTTTGCCCTCAAACCGGGTTTTAAAGTAAACCTCGGCGGGCTCGTATTGGCCTATTACAATATCGGCAACCGCCTTAATTGGTTCTAAATCGTTTACCCTGCCCCACATGCGGTTTTTGCCGGCAGGCATGTTGGCGGCCAAAAACAAAACACGCTCAAACTGCGGCATAAAGGCGTTGTCTTGCCCGCTGTAATGGTACAGTGTTGCAAGCGAGGTACGGCAAATACGCTCGAACTGAGGGTCGTCTGCACTATTATCGGCCAGCCACTCGATGGTTTTAATAGAGTTGATATAGTCCCCATCGGCAGATTGAAAAACTGCCATATTGTACTGCGCAAACCTTTGGTTAAAAAGGGTGTTTTGCCTTGTTAAACCGGCGGCCTGGTTTTACAGAATTTGCTCTAAATGTTTTTGCCTATACGTATGGCCTCTTTGGGGTTTGCGTATTTGTTAAGCTGGCGCACCCCACGGGCGGTATATAAATAAAAGATAAAATAAGAAATAAAAATAACGGCAAAGGCACTGCACAGTACAATGGCAATGGTTGCGCCGTTGTTTATCCCTGCGGAAATGCAAAGGCCCGCAACAACAAAAATACAAACTGCTGCAATAATAGCTACAATAAGGCGTACTTTTTTAGGTATCATATTATTCCTTCTTTCTTTGCAAAAGTATAGCACAAATTAGGGCGCAAAACACCTCTGCCGCAATGTGAAAAAGGGTTTAACTTGTACAGTTTTGCGCCTTACAGTATACTTAACATGTGGTTTATTTTTAAACTAAGTGCTGCTATACAAGAAAAGGACGGTTTAAAACGATATGATACAGGTAACCAATGTTTCTAAAAAATATGGCAAAATGCTTGCAAACGATAATGTAAGCCTTACGGTACAGCCGGGAGAATTAACGGTGCTGTTGGGGCCAAACGGGGCGGGTAAATCTACCCTTATTAAATCTATATGCGGGTTGCTGCGCTTTACGGGCGAAATAGAAATATGTGGGCACCCAAACCGCAGTATGGAGGCAAAAACACTGCTCGGCTATGTACCCGAAATGCCCGCAATGTACAATATGCTTACGGTAGAAGAGCACCTGCAATTTATTGCCAAGGCCTACCGCCTGCAAGACTGGCAGCAGCGTGCAGAGGATTTGATGGTGCGTTTTGAGCTGGATGATAAACGCAAAAAGTTGGGGCAGGAGCTTTCTAAGGGGATGCAGCAAAAGGTAAGCATTTGCTGCGCATTGCTGCCAAAACCCAAGGCGGTTATTTTTGACGAACCCTTTGTAGGGCTGGACCCGCACGCCATTAGGCAGCTAAAAGAGTTGATGAGCGAAATGAAAGCCGAGGGCGCGGCTCTAATGATAAGCACCCACCTAATAGATAGTATGGAAGAAACCTGGGACACCACCCATATTATGAAGAGCGGGCGCATTTTTGAAACCCGCAGCCGCACAGGCGCACAGGACGGCGAAAGCCTTGAAGACCTGTACTTTAGAATTACAGAGGGTGCCGCCAAGGCAGAAGAAAATGGCGGGGAGGATGCCCAATGAAAAGCCTGCTGTTTTTGATAAGAAAAACCGCTAAAAACAAACTGCTGCAACTGCGGCGCAAACCGGCGCTGTTAATTGTATATGTTTTGTTTATAGGGTTTATGGTGTTTTCTTTGGTGCCTATGTTTAACAGCCAGCCAATAACCAGCGAGCTGCAGGACATCGGCTGGCTAAAACTGATATTTTTGGGCTACACCCTGCTGTTTTTGTTTAGCGGTATATACGCCGGGGTTTCTACCGGGGGCAGTTTGTTTAGCATGGCAGACGCAAACTTTTTGTTTGGCGCGCCGGTAGGCCCTAAAAAGATTTTGGGCTACGGCATTATAAACCAGGCGGCCAAAAGCCTGTTTGCCAGTGTGTTTATACTGTTTACCGGCAATATGCTGCACAGCACCTGGGGCATACAGCCCGGGCAGCTTGTGGTTTTGTTTTTGGGTTATGTTTTAATGCTGCTTATCAGCCAGTTGGTTTCTATTTGTTTGTATATGTTAGTGGGCGGCCGCCCGCAAAGAAAAAAAGTGGTGGGCATTGTGTGCGTATTGCTAATGGTGCCCCTGCTGGTAAGTGTGCTTATACCCTATTTGCAGGGCGTACCCGTTACGCAGGCGCTTTTGCAGGCAATGGATGGCAACATACTGCTTACCCTGCCGCTTGCCGGATGGACAGCACAGGGCGTTTTTGCGGTGCTGGCGGGCGATATTGGCATAGCAGCCATTGCTACCGGCCTTAACATTGCGCTTGTGGTAATTTCTGTAATATGGATAATGGCCGGCAAAGCCGATTACTACGAAGATGTTTTGGTGGCTACCGAAACGGCTTTTCAGCGCCAGCAGGCCGCTAAAGAGGGCAACATGAACGCGATGGAAACCCGCCGCAATATTAAAAATACCGGCAAGGCCGGTATTTGGGGTACGGGGGCTTCGGCTTTTTTGGGCAAGCATATTAAAGAAACTATGCGGCGCAACGCCCTTAAAATTTTTGACGGAAGTTCTATCAGCTTTATTGTTACCGCTGTAATAATGGCTTTCTTTTTAAGGGGAGAGGGCAGCTTGCTTACTGTTTTGCCCACCACCATGTTTTTGCGGGTATTTTTGGTGGGTACCGGCCTTGGCCTTAAAGAGCTTTACTCTCACTACATTTTTATGGTGCCGGCCACCTCTTTTTCTAAGCTGGTTTGGAGCAACCTTGAAATGGCGGTAAAAAGCCTGGCCGAAAGTGTAGTGGCCTTTGTGGTAGCGGGTATTTTGGTGCAGGCTGCCCCGCTGGAAATATTTTTAAGCATTTTGGTTACATCAATGTTTACCCTGTTACTGGTGGCAATAAACCTGTTTTCGATGCGTATTTTTACTAGTATTATCAGCCAGGGGCTGCTGCTTACCCTGTACTTTTTATTTGTAATTGTAATTATGGTACCGGGTGTTGTGGGCGGCGTGCTGCTTGCAATGCTTGTGGGCGGGGCTTTGGCAATGCCGGTAGCGCTTGCCACTATATTGCTGTGGGAAGTTTTAATGAGCCTTTTGTTCTTCTTTTTAAGCAGGGGCGTATTGGATACCTGCGATATTGAAACCATGCCCCAAAGCACCCGCGGCTAATATCTGCGTATTATTTTTAAGCAGCCTGCACCCTTGTGGTGCGGGCTGCTTTTTTACTGCGGCAGGGCTGCATTGTGCTGGTTTTTATTTGCTTAAATACACATAAACCCAATAAAACCACCCACGCCTTTGTATGGCGGCAGGTGGTTTTATTGGATGTTGGAGCGTATATGGAGTGTATAGGAACAGCAAAGCCAGAGGGGGAAAACTGCTGTGCTTTGCCTAGGGGCTTATGGCTGTGCCAAATAAAACTGTTTGGCAGGTATAGGCTTATGCTGTAGTGGCTGTGGTGTTTTGGCCCATGCCGCCACCGGGGCGCTGGCCGCCGCCCATGCCACCACCCATACCGCCACCCATCATTTGCGCGGGCAGTTCGGTAAGGGTTGTGCCGTTTACAATCAGTGTACCGCCAGTAAAGCTGCCCACACCGTCGTAATCAATTGCAGATTGAGCGGTGAGGGTTACAACGCCGCCTGCAATGGTTAAATCGCCATTGCTGTCCAGCGCGTCGGTATCGCCCTGCGCTACAGATACGGTTAAGTTGCCGCCGTTAATGGTAATGCTTAGGCCGGTGGTGATAATAGCGGATGCGGAAGCATTGATTCCGTCATCGGTGGCATACACGGTAATATCGCCGTCATCGATGATGATTACCGGGGCTTCAATGCCCTCAACACTGGTTATAATGTTGATGGTGCCGCCCGTGATTTGTAATTTTTGTTCGGCCTTAATGGCGTCGTCGCCCGAGTTGATGGTGATGTCGCCGCCCGCAATTTGCAACAGCCCTTTTTCCAAATCACTGTCGTTGCTGGATTTCATCCCGTCTTGTACGGCGTCAATTACAATGGTGCCGCCGTAAATGGTTAGCGAGTCTTTACCGCGAATCCCATCATCGGCACTGGTTACATTGATGGTGCCGGAATAAATCCAAAGGTCGTCTTTGCCCACAATTCCATCGGCAAAGTTTGAGGTCACATTTAGCGTACCGTCGCCCGAGATAATCAGATCATCGGCAGAATAGATTGCGCCGTCAATTTCTTCATCGCTGCGGGTGGCGGCATCTTCTACAGTGTTGGTGGTGCCCGATGCGAGACTAAGCACTGTCAAATCGGCGCTTTCGACATATATTGCTGCGCCCTGGGTGCTTTTAATGCTTGCGTTGCTTAATACAATTTTTACGTTGCCATTGGCGTTTACGGTAATTTGGCCGGTAGTGCTGCCGGTAAAAATATAGGTTCCGGCAGCCGTAATGGCGTATCCATCATCGCTCAAGCTCACCTCTGTAGTGGGCAAAGCGTCCCAATCTATGTCTCCGTCTTGGTTTGTTTGCACGGTAGATGTGGTGGCGGTGGTTGAGGTTGTGGTGGTTGTAGCGGTATTGCCGGTTGCTGGTGTTGAGGATACGGCGGTTTGGCCGCAGGCTGCCATAATGGCAATAACAAAGCTAAGCAGCATAAGTGTGGCGGATATTTTAAGTTTTTTCATAATTTATTACCTCTGGTAGAATATTTTGGTGTTGGTTATTTGTATGCAAAAGGCTTTGACGCTGCAAAGCGGTTTGCCTAATTGTATGGGCCTTGCTGTGTGTTATAAAACAAATTACAGTTCCTCGCGTGCCGGCAGGCTGCGTCCGCAGCTTATGTTAAGGTTGCCGTTGCGGGTACGTATCTCATCTATAAATTGTTTTTCGGTTTGGGGGTCTTTTAATACAATAGTATATTGCAGTTCAAACAAGCTGCCAAGGCTGCTGGTTTTTACACGTTCTAGTCGGGCGCTTTTTGTATAGCTGGTAAAAAGGTCTGTAAAAAGGTTTGCGTAATCCAGGTTTTCTGGTATGGTAACGTTTAATGTTTTTACGTTGCCAGATTTTTCTCCAAAATCCAGCAGGGTGTACAGCAGCATTATCAGCCCTACAATTATGGTAAATAGTACGGCGTATGCAATGTAGCCCATGCCGGTGGCAAGGCCAATGGCCATTGCAAAAAAGATGCTGGAGATTTCTCGGGCGCTGCCGGGGGCAGAGCGAAAACGTACCAGGCTAAACGCGCCCATTACAGCTACACCGGTGCCAAGGTTGCCGTTTACAAGTAAAATAACGGCCTGTATCAGTACGGGCAGCAGGGCAATGGTGAGCACAAAGTTTTTGGTGTAGGTATTGCGTACCATATATACAAGTGCCACTATAACCCCAAGCACCAAAGAGGCGAGGGTGCAAAGCAAAATTTCGGTAACGGTGATAGCACCGGTAGTAGAAGCAAGAATACTGTTTAACATAAGACACTCCTTTTGGGTATGTACTTGGCGGGCACTTTTGGCCGCCGCCCGCCATATTATGGTGTTATAAATGTAAAGCATTAAAGGTGCGGCAAGTAAATGCTTTGTGTAAATTGCGGTTATGGGTGGTTACAATGCACGCCTAAGCTCGGGGCTGTAAAAAACCGAAGAAGCACGGGCGGGTTGAAGGGCGGGCAATTCAATTTCGGGCATCAGCTGCGGGTAAAGGCTGCCGTATTTAGAAAAAGAGATGGGAAAAGCCTTTTCTTCGCTTAGCAGGCGCGTCATCCAAAGAGGCAGGGGGCCGGAGGCTTTTACCTCCAGTAAAATGCGGGGAAGTGCCAGTATGGGGGTACCGTAATCCCCTGCTGATAAAGAAAGCTGTGTGCCGCGCCAGCGCAGGTTAGAGTCGAACGTAACGCGCAAACTGGGGTCTTCTGCCCCGCAAAAAGCAATACGGTCGTAACTTAAAAGGGCTGTGGGCTGCGGGTTGTTTTGGTACAAAAACCATTCTATCTCGCGGCTTATCTGGCTTTGCTGCTGTGGCAGTACACCGTACTCCAGCCACGCTTCGGCTTCATCCAACAACAGCGGCAGGCGGCGTTTGTAAGAAATGCCCGCAACCTTTTTCTTTAATTCTAAAAAAACAGTATCGTTTGCGCCGGGGGGGCCATAGCTGCGCAGGCGTAGTTTTTCTTTGTAAGCGGGCTTATCCTGCGAGGCGCGTGCGGCTTGCAGGCCCTCGGTATCGTAATAAAGGGTGCACAGGGTGTATGCGCCGTACTCATCGGGTACAATGTGGTTTTGCATCCCCTGTTGTATGGCAGCGGCCTGCGCCGGGGTAAGCATATATTTTTTCTCGTGCCGTTCAAAAACGGTTTGCATAGTAGGCCCTCCTTGCTGTGGGGAATATTTGGTATGTGCCAAGAATACCCCCGGGGGGTGAAGACTGTGTGAAGATGACCTGATACCTGCCTGAAAGGTAAAGAAAATGTAAAATTTTAGGGCAAAAATGGCTGCTGCCTGCCCAAAATACAAAAAACATTTTACAAAGCATGTAAAATATCGCAAAGGCAAAGGCAAAGGCAAAGGCAAAGGCAAAGGCAAAGGCAAAGGCAAAGGCAAAGGCAAAGGCAAAGGCAAAGGCAAAGGCAAAGGCAAAGGCAAAGGCAAAGTCAAAGGCAAAGGCAAAGGCAAAGTCAAAGGC
>JBKEAM010000066.1:0-2802 GCA_047972265.1 Oscillospiraceae bacterium
AGGCGCTTTTAATATGACAAAGCATCTTTACCAGCATTTTATGCGCCGCCGCAGCGGAAAAATCATCAACATTACCTCTGTTATAGGGCTTATGGGCAATGCGGGGCAGGCAAACTATGCAGCCGCCAAAGCGGGGCTAATTGGTTTTACCAAAAGCACCGCAAAAGAGCTGGCGGCAAGGGGAATAACCTGCACTGCAAATGCGCCTGGGTATATCCAGTCGGATCTGACAGATACCCTGGCAGATAAGACAAAAGACGCTATTTTAGGTCTTATACCTGCTAAAAAAATGGGTCAGCCCTCTGATATCGCAGAGCTGGTGGCATTTTTATCGGGAGATCATGCCTCTTATATTACCGGAGAAGTAATTAGGGTAGATGGCGGCATGGCAATGTAAGTAAGCCCAGCTATGGCAATAAATATTTTATAACTTGTATTTTAAATTGCCGATTAGCAGTAGGGTATAGTTATGCAAGCGCTTTTTATTTTTAAAATGTATTTGGTATAGCAAATTTTTGTTTAAAATTAGCGGGGTTCTATACAAGCCGGGCTAATAATACTAAACCGGCAAATGCAGGAGGCAGTATGAGAAGAGTAGTAATTACCGGAATGGGGGCCGTTACCCCTTTGGGCAATACTGTACAGGATACTTGGGCGGGGCTTACTGCCGGCAAATGCGGTATAGGTATGATAACCCGTTTTGACACCACCGATTATAAAGCCAAGGTTGCGGCAGAGCTGCAAGATTTTGATCCGCTTTTGTATATGGAAAAATCCGATCTGCGTAAAAACGATCTTTATACCCAATACGCCATCGCCGCCGCAGCGCAGGCAATGCAAGATAGCGGCCTCGAAGGAAAGATTGACCCCGAGCGTTTGGGTGTTTACATAGGCAGCGGTATTGGAGGTATCCAAACCACTATACGTGAGGCAGATAAACTTTCGGGTGGCAACAACCGTTTGTCTCCCTTTCTTATCCCTATGATGATCGCAAACATCGCCTCGGGCGCTGTTTCCATCATTCATAAAGCCGAAGGGCCAACCCTGCCCATCGTCACTGCCTGCGCTACCTCCAGCCACGCTATAGGCGAGGCATTTAGGGCTATTAAGCATGGTTATGCCGATGCTATTTTTGCGGGCGGAAGCGAAGCTTCTATTTGTCCTTTTGCGGTGGCGGGCTTTATAAGCTGCATGGCGCTTACCACTAACCCAGACCCTGCCACGGCTTGCGTACCATTTGATGCAAGGCGCAATGGCTTTGTTATGGGCGAGGGCGCGGGCGTTTTGATGCTGGAAGAATACGAGCATGCCAAGGCACGCGGCGCACATATCTATGCCGAAATTGCGGGCTATGGTAACGCAGCCGACGCGCACCATATTACAGCACCCCATCCCGAGGCAAAGGGCATTACTCGTGCTATTAACCTTGCTATGCAAGAAGCAGAAATTACTGCAAACAGCAACACCTATGTAAATGCCCACGGCACCAGCACACAGCTTAATGATAAAAGCGAAACGCTTGCTTTTAAAAATGCGTTTGGAGCCGAAGCTTACAATGTTGCCATAAGCAGTACCAAAAGTATGACAGGCCATATGCTGGGTGCCGCAGGCGCGGTTGAGGCCATTGCAAGCATAAAAGCGCTGGAAACAGGCATTGCACCGCCCACAATAGGCTACAAAGAAAAAGACCCGGATTGCGATTTGGATTATACGCCGGTAAAGGCACAGCAAAGGCCGTTTACACAGGCTATATCTACCAATTTGGGCTTTGGCGGGCATAATGCATGCCTTGCATTTAAAAAGATATAACCCATGTTGAACATCAAAAGACCTGCTTTGTAGCAGGCAAAGGAAGTGCGAGATGGATTTTAAAAGTGTAAAGCAGTTGGCAGACCTGATGGAAGAGCGCGGCCTTACCAACATAGAAGTATGTGAGGGAGAACATAAAATCTCCCTTTCTAAAGAAATAAAGTTTGAAGCCGCCCCTGTGGCAATGCAAAGTGCTGTACAAGCACCGCCGCAAGAAGCGCCACCCGTACAAGCGGCAGAACAGCCTGCCCCCGGCGAAGTGCTGGAAGCCCCGCTGGTAGGCATTGTATACTTGGCGCCAAATCCGGATGCAGCGCCCTTTGTGCAGGTGGGCTGCCGGGTAAAAAAAGGGCAAACCCTCTGCATAGTAGAAGCAATGAAGGTGATGAACGAATTTACCGCCCCCAGAGACGGCGAAATTGCTTCTGTATGTGTGGAAAACGGCCAAATGGTAGAGTTTGGCCAGTGCATGTTCCGCCTTTTGTAAAGGAGAAACAATTATGGAATTGGAAGAAATTAAAAAAATATTACCCCACCGCGATGCAATGCTGTTGATAGAAAAAGTAGAGCTTACAGAGGGTGCCGTAGCCAAAGGGCAGTATACTGTACGTGGTGATGAATGGTTTTTACAGGGGCATTTTCCGGGAAACCCGGTGGTGCCTGGGGTTATTTTGTGCGAGATAATGGCGCAAACCTGCTGTGTACTGCTTAGTAAAAATATGTCTCCGGGCAATCACACGCCTTACTTTACCAGCTTGGATAAGGTTAAGTTTCGCAGGCCGGTAAAACCGGGAGATATTTTTGAAACCTCCTGTAAAATTGTGCGCAGCAAAGGGCCTTTTTATTTTGCAGAGGGCACAGGCAGTGTGGAGGGGCAGCAGGCAGTAAGTGCCAGCTTTAGCTTTGCATTGGTAGAAAACAAATAAATTTTAACGCTGGTCTTTTAATTATAGTCCGGGGGTAGGGCATTTTGCCGCACCGCCCAGCTGGCAG
>JBKEAM010000071.1:0-51184 GCA_047972265.1 Oscillospiraceae bacterium
TATGATATAATATTTTACTGCGAAGCATAAAGGCGGCAATATGGTTTGCAGCCGATTAGGAGGAAGTATAATGACAATCAACAAAAAAGAAAAAACAGGCCCACATACTTATGAAATGGAGATTGCCTTTGAGGCTGATGCTTTAAAGCAGGCTGTTTCGGCCGTATATAAAAAGACTGCCAAAAAATACAATGTGCCCGGCTTCCGCAAGGGGCATGCTCCGCGCAACCTGATTGAAAAAATGTATGGCGAAGATGTTTTCTTTCTGGACGCCATTAACGAATTATTCCCCGAAGCTTACGAGCAGGCCGTAAAAGAAGCCGGTATTGACCCGGTGGACCGTCCCAATGCCGATATTCTTTCTATGGATTTGGAAAATGGAGCGGTTGTTAAGGTGGACGTAACCATTCGTCCCGAGCTTAACATTGGCAAATACAAAGGCCTTGCCGCTACCCGTGTTGTTAAAAAGGTAGAGGAAAAACAAATTGATGACGAGATTGACCGTATGCGCCAGCGCAATGCACGCCTGCTTACCCGTGAGGATGCAGCGCAGGATGGCGATATTGCCAATATCGATTATGAGGGTTCTGTAGACGGCGTGCCTTTTGACGGCGGCAAAGATGATGGATACAAACTTACCCTTGGCTCCGGTTCCTTTATTCCCGGTTTTGAGGAGCAAGTTGTAGGGCACAAAGCAGGAGAAGAGTTTGACGTAAATGTAACCTTCCCCGAAGAGTACCATGCAAAAGAGCTTGCAGGCAAAGTGGCTGTATTTAAAGTAAAGCTGCACGAAATCCAGTATAAAGAATTGCCTGAACTAGACGACGAGTTTGCCAAAGATGTAAGCGAATACGACACCCTGAATGACTTAAAAGAAAGCATTCGTGAGAAAATGCAGGGCGATTACGACAAAGAGGCCGACCTGGATGCTGAAAACAAGCTGGTAGACCAGATTGTAGAAACCATTGAGGGTGAGATTCCTCACGTAATGATCCATAACCGTATGGATGACTTGGTGCGCGATTTTGCGTTTCGTTTAGAGCAACAGGGGCTTAACCTCGAAACCTACTTAAAGTACACCGGTATGGATGCCGAATCGTTTAAACATGGTTTTCACGAGCAGGCCGAAAAGCAGGTGCAGATGCGCCTTGCCTTAGAAACTGTTGCGCGTCTTGAAAACCTGGTAGCAACCGAAGAGGATGTAAACAACGAGGTTGCCCGGATTGCAAAACAGTACGAAATTGAAGAGGACAAGGTTCGTTCTGCTATGTCTACAGAAGACATGGCCAAAGATTTGGTGGTAAACAAGGCCATTGACTTTGTAAAAGAGAATGCCACAATTACAGACGAAGAAGCAAAAGAAGAAAAAGCCGAAGAAAAAAAGCCGGCTAAAAAAACAACTAAAAAAGCAAAGGCAGAAGCAGAAGAATAAGCCAGTAAGCCCGCCCGGCGGCTAGTCCGCTGGGCGTTCAAGTTGGCAAAAGCGTTTGCCGGGAGGTTATGATGAGCAGTTTAGTACCTTATGTAGTAGAACAAACAGCACGAGGAGAGCGTTCTTACGATATATTTTCTCGTTTGCTGAACGACCGTATTATTATGTTGAGCGACGAAGTAAACGATGCAACTGCCAGCCTTGTGGTAGCGCAGCTATTGTATCTTGAAGGGCAGGATCCGGATAAGGATATCAGCCTGTACATTAACAGCCCGGGAGGTTCTATCACTTCTGGTATGGCAATTTACGATACAATGAATTATATTAAGCCCGATGTTTCTACCATATGCATTGGTATGGCGGCTTCTATGGGGGCGTTTTTGCTGGCGGCGGGCGCCAAGGGCAAGCGTATGGCCCTGCCCAACAGCGAGATTATGATTCACCAGCCCTCCGGTGGGGCACAGGGCCAGGCCAGCGAAATTAAGATTATGGCCGAGCGCATTTTAAAAACACGTGCTCACCTTAACAAAATTTTGGCCGAAGTTACAGGCCAACCGCTGGAAGTAATTGAGCGCGATACAGACCGCGACCATTTTATGAGCGCGGATGAAGCAAAGGAATATGGTTTGATCGATATGGTCATTTCCAAACGCTAATGTAAAATCCTTTGCCCACAGTGCAATCTAACAGGCATAATAAGGAGAAACGATGGCGACACTGAATAAAAGCGGAACCGGGCGCGAAAAATCTATTGTCTGCAATTTTTGCGGTAAAGCGCAGGATGAAGTAGACCGCATGATTATTGGCCCCGGTGTAAATATATGCAACGAATGTATTGAGCTTTGCTATTCTCTGCTTACAAACGAGGCGGAGGCGGAAGAAGAAAAATCTAAAATGGCGGCCCGTTCGGCGCGCGCTTCTACCCGTTCGTCTTTTCGGCACGATTTTAAGGTGTTGACACCAAAAGAAATCAAGCTGGGGCTGGACCAATATGTTATTGGACAGGATGAGGCAAAAACCGTTCTTTCGGTTGCAGTTTACAACCACTATAAAAGAATACTAAATACGCAAACAACCGATGTGGAGCTTAAAAAGAGCAATGTGCTGCTTTTAGGCCCCTCTGGTGTGGGTAAAACACTGCTTGCGCAAACCCTTGCAGATATGTTGGGCGTTCCTTTTGCCATAGCGGATGCAACCACACTTACCGAGGCCGGTTATGTAGGCGAGGACGTAGAAAATATTTTGCTAAAGCTGATACAGGCGGCAGATTATGACATTGCAAAAGCCGAGCGTGGAATTATCTATATAGACGAAGTAGATAAGATTACCCGCAAAAGCGAAAACCCCTCTATTACCCGCGATGTTGGGGGAGAGGGTGTGCAGCAGGCTCTGCTAAAAATAATTGAGGGCACTGTAAGCAATGTGCCGCCCCAGGGTGGACGCAAACATCCGCAGCAGGAGTTTATACAGATAGATACAAAAAATATCCTGTTTATCTGCGGCGGTGCTTTTGACGGATTGGAAAAACTAATTCAGAAGCGGACGGACAAATCTTCGTTGGGCTTTGGCTCTATCCTTAAGATATCGGATGAGGATAAGAAAACCAATAACTCGATTAAAGAAGTTGAACCGCACGATATTGTGAAGTTTGGACTTATCCCCGAGCTTGTGGGCCGTATACCGATTATTGCGGTACTGGATCCGTTGGATGAGGACGCTTTGGTGCGGGTACTGAAAGAGCCGAAAAACAGCCTGATTCGTCAATACAAGTTGCTGTTTAAAATGGATAATGTTGATTTGGGATTTACCGAAGAAGCTCTGCACGCGGTTGCCGAAAATGCCATTGCTATGAATAGCGGTGCCCGCGGTTTACGCAGTATTATGGAAAAGGCGCTGATGGAAGTGATGTTTACCATTCCCAGCGACCCAACCATTACAAAGGTAACCATAGACAAGGATGCCATTGAAAATCAGGCTGCACCGCAGCTGGAATATGGTGCGGTACGCAAGCGCTATAAGAATACGTTGCCGGGCCCCAATATGGAGCGTATCGGTTAAAAAATATACAGGAAGACATGCAAAATGTCTTCCTGTTTTTATTTTATAAATTGCTTGCATTGTAGATACTTTTGCAGTATAATAAAGAAAATTAGCAATCGATATATATGAGTGCTAATTATGAAACATTAGATTGGTTAGCGATAAAAAAAACGAATTAACGTATTATATTGTGAAATTTGATGCAAAGCATCGCTCTAAAAACTTTTTATTGCTAATCTGCTTTTGGTTCCCATAGCTTATAAAATAAGCTAAACGCAAACTACTACGGAGGAACTTAGTATGGCAGAAAAAGTAAAAGTAAAAGTAAAATTAAAGCCCAGTACCGATATCGTTCGGCTTCCGGCTATTGCCCTTCGCGGCCTTGTTGTTTTTCCTGGAAATGTAATTCATTTTGAAGTTGGCCGCAGCAAATCTATTGCCGCTATTGAATGGGCCATGACCAATGGCAATAGCGTGTTTTTGGTTACCCAAAAAGATTCTGAAATTGATAATCCTGAACTGGACGACCTGTATGGCTATGGTGTGGTGGCGGAAGTAAAACAACTGCTGCGCATCTCTGATGAGCTTGTAAAGGTAATAGTAGAGGGTAAATATCGTGCCAAGCTGATTACATTGGATAACAATGGCAAGTTTTTGCTGGCGGGCACAAAATCTGCACCGGTGCGCCAAATAAAAGTGCAGGATGAAGCCAGAGCGGAAGCTTTGGTGCGCAGTATCAAAGAAGTTTTTGAAAAATATATTGCTTTAAACCCTCGTTTGCCAAAGGACGTTATCTTTAATATTTTAACGGGTGACAACACCTCCGTTTTGTCGGAGTATATCCCGGCAAACCTGCTGTTTAAGTATACAGATAAGCAGGATGTTTTAAGCACATCCTCTTTGTTGGAGCGTCTTGAAAAAATATTGAACCTGATGCAAACCGAAAATAAGATTTTGACCATCGAAAAAGATATTCAGGATAAAGTGACCGACCAGATGGAAAAAAATCAACGGGACTATTACCTGCGCGAGCAAATGCGCGCCATTGCGGGAGAACTGGACGAATCGGAAGATACGCAGGGCGAAGCAGAAAAGTATCGCGAGCGGATTACCAAGTTTGATTCTATGCCGCAGGAGGCTACCGAAAAGCTTTTAAAAGAAGTAGACCGCCTTGCACGTATGCCTGGCAGCAGCCAGGAGGCAACCGTTATCCGTACATATTTGGATACCTGCCTTGATTTGCCGTGGGATGCCCAGACAAAAGATAACCTAGATGTTAAAAAAGTTGAGGCTGTATTAAACCACGATCACTATGGGCTTGTAAAGGTAAAAGAGCGCATTTTGGAGCTGCTTGCTGTTCGTCAGCTTTCTCCTAATGTAAAAAGCCAAATCATTTGCCTTGTAGGCCCTCCGGGGGTTGGTAAAACCTCTATTGCACAGTCTATTGCCAATGGGCTTGGGCGTAAATATGCCCGCATGAGCCTTGGCGGTGTTAGAGACGAGGCAGAAATTAGAGGCCACCGCCGTACTTACATTGGCGCAATGCCCGGCAAAATTATCAGCGCTATTTCTACCGCCAAAAGTAAAAACCCGTTGTTGCTGTTGGACGAAATTGATAAGCTGGCAAGCGACTTTAGGGGAGACCCGGCGGCAGCTTTGTTAGAAGCACTTGACCCTGAGCAGAACAAATCTTTTAAGGATCATTATCTTGATGTTCCGTTTGATTTAAGCGATGTTTTGTTTATTACAACCGCCAATAGCTTGGATACCATTCCGCGTCCGCTTTTGGACCGCATGGATGTAATTGAACTTAGCAGCTATACCCGCCTAGAGAAGTTTAACATTGGCAAAAAATATTTACTGCCCAAACAACTTGAAAAGAACGGACTGAAAGGCAAAGTGCGCGTAAGTGATGCCGCCTTGTATGCTGTTATTGACGGCTATACAATGGAAGCCGGCGTACGTGGACTTGAGCGCACCATTACAGATGTGCTGCGCAAATGCGCTAAGAGCATTGCTTCGGGCGATAAAGAAAAAATGTCTATTGGTGCACAGCATCTGGAAAAAATGTTGGGGCCAAAGCGCAGAAAGCCTTCGTTTTACAATAGGGCCGATGCTGTTGGCATTGCCAACGGCCTTGCATGGACCAGTGTGGGTGGAGAGATTTTGCCTATAGAGGTGCAGGTGGTACCTAATGGCGGCGGCAAGCTGGAAATAACGGGTTCTTTGGGCGATGTTATGAAAGAATCGGCCAAATTGGCAATTACATTTGCGAAAACCCGTGCCGAGCAGTTTGGCTATAGTTTAGAGGACCTTAAAAAGGCAGATATTCATATCCATGCGCCGGAAGGCGCAGTGCCTAAGGATGGGCCTTCGGCAGGTATTACGCTATCTACAGCGCTTGTTTCCTGCCTCTCCGGCCGAAAGGTATATTCTAACGTTGCTATGACAGGCGAAATTACCCTGCATGGAGATGTATTGCCCATTGGTGGCTTAAAAGAAAAAAGTATGGCCGCTTACCGCGAAGGCATTAAAACAGTGTTAATTCCAAAAGATAACCTTTCTGACCTATATGATGTGGATGAAGAAGTAAAGCAAAACGTGGAGTTTATACCCGTAGCAACTTTGGATGAAGCATTTGCAGTTTCGATTGCTCCAGAGCAAAAAGCAAAGGGTAAAAAAGGTGCAACTCCTAAGGTGATTCCGCAAGAGCAGGCTCCTCAGCCGGAGATACGCCAATGAGCGGGCCGGATTTTTTGAAGGCGGAATTTACAACTTCTTATGGATTATCCAGTCAATTACCCCAGCCAGAACGTCCGGAATATGTATTTTCCGGACGTTCTAATGTGGGTAAGTCATCTTTAATAAACAAGTTGTGTAACCGTAAAAAACTGGCAAGAACAAGCTCTACGCCGGGCAAAACGGCTACAATTAACTTTTATTCTGCGGGCGAGGCTTATCTTGTAGACCTGCCCGGGTATGGTTATGCAAAAATTTCGGCTTCTGAGCGCACTAGGTGGGATGGCCTTATCAATGGTTATTTTACTAATAATCGTAATATTGTGTGCGTGGTTCAACTGCTGGATTGCCGCCATAAGCCCTCTAAAGATGACGAACAAATGTTGGAATACCTATCTCACTATAAAATCCCCTTTGTTGCGGTTTTAACCAAGGGGGATAAGTTGAAGGCCACTGCATTTAAAAATGCGGTGCGGGAGTTTGAAGAGTATTTGGCACCCTATGCATGCTCTAAAATTATTTTAACCAGTGCCGAAAAGGGCTCTGGTATTCAGGAACTTTCTGAGGTATTGAGGTCTTTTAATTAAATCGTAATCCCGGGGAGGGAAGATGGTTGGCGTACAATCAGTTTGCGTATTGGTACGATGATTTAAACGTTAATGCCGACTATGATGCCCTTGCGGGCTGGATAACCAAACGCTTGCAGCAAGAGGGGATTAGCGCAGGTATTGTGGCGGATTTGGGCTGTGGCACGGGGGAGGTTACTCTGCGCCTTTTTAAGGCTGGCTACGATATGATTGCTATTGATAAATCGTTTGATATGCTTTCGGTTTTGCGCAGTAAAATACCCCCCGAAGAGACGAATAGCATTTTACTTTTACAGCAGGATTTGGCTGAACTGGATTTGTACGGCACAATTGTTGCGGCTGTTTCTACTTTTGATACATTCAATCATTTGAAAAAAGAGCAGATTTTAAAAGCTTTGAAAAAGGCCGCTTTGTTTATGGAACCAGGCGGCATTTTTATTTTTGATGTAAATACACCCTACAAAAATAAAGATATTTTGGCAGAAAATACATTTGACATCCAGCAAGATGAAGATACCGTTTGTGAGTGGAAAAACACCTACGACCCGACGCTGGAGGCAACAAAGCTTTATATTACCCTTAAAAAATACGGTAAAACTGTGTTTGAAGAAAACTTTATAGAATATGCATACAGCTTGGATTTTTGGCAGGCTGCTTTAGAAGAGTCGGGTTTTTGCTGCAAGGATATATATGACGGCGAGACTTTTTCTGCTTTGTCTGAAACCAGCCAAAGATACCTGATTGTAGCGCAAAAACATACGGATAGGCAAAAAGAATCTTGCCTGTGTTAGGAGAAATTATGGAGCCGAATATATACCGCGCTATCTCTGAGGATGGTGGCGTGTTAATGTGCGCAATAGATTCTACCAATATTGTGCGAGAGATGGAGCAGGTGCATCACACCAGTGCGGTTGTTTCTGCCGGGCTAGGGCGCCTACTAACGGGCGCTGCGCTAATGGGAAGCTTTTTAAAAAATGAAGAAGACAGCCTTACTCTCCGGGTAAATGGAGGCGGCCCTGTGGGGTCTTTGGTTGCGGTATCGGATGGGCTTGGAAATGTTAGGGGCTATGCAGAAAACCCTGTAACCGAGCTGGATGCGCTGCGGGCGGACGGCAAGCTGGATGTAGGCACTGCTGTGGGCACAAACGGCTACCTGGCCGTGTCGCGCGATACGGGGCTAAAGGAGCCCTATATTGGGCAGGTGCCGCTTGTAAGCGGAGAGATTGCAGAGGACATTACCTCTTATTATGCAACCAGCGAGCAAACGCCTACGGTGTGCGCTTTGGGCGTATTGGTGGAAAAAGACCTTAGCATTTGCAAAGCTGGTGGTTTTTTAATGCAGCTGCTACCGGGTGCAACAGAGGGCGAAATAGCCCGCCTAGAGGCAAACATTGCTAAGTTGCCCAGTATAACCTCTATGCTGCAGGAGGGTGGTACACCGCAGGATATGATAAATATTGCAATGGAGGGGTTTAACCCTAACATTTTGGACGAAACATATGTAGAGTACAGGTGCCATTGCAGCAGGGGAAAATCTCGTGATATTTTGTTTAGCCTGGGCAAAACAGAACTGGAAGAGATGTTAAAGGAAGAGCCCACAGTAACTGTTGAGTGCCATTTTTGCGATGAGAAATATACTTTTGATTTAAAAGAACTTTTGGCAGAAAATTAGCATTTTATGCCTTGACAAAATGCCTGGAATAAGATAATATTATTCATGCCGCATCTGCTACGGGATGCGGCAAATATGCGGCTTTAGCTCATCTGGTAGAGCGCCACCTTGCCAAGGTGTAGGTAGCGAGTTCGAGCCTCGTAAGCCGCTCCATATCATGTAAAATCCCTGCAAAAAAGAATGAAAAAAATCTTGACACAGGGTATTGAACATGATAAGATATCTAAGTCAGTCTGTGTGGGAGCATAGCTCAGCTGGGAGAGCACCTGCCTTACAAGCAGGGGGTCACAGGTTCGAGCCCTGTTGTTCCCACCACATGGCCCGGTAGTTCAGTTGGTTAGAACGCTAGCCTGTCACGCTAGAGGTCGTGGGTTCGAGCCCCATCCGGGTCGCCATCCATTGCAGGTAGTTTTGCTGCCTGCAATATTATTTGCCTCTGTAGCTCAGTTGGTAGAGCAGTGGACTGAAAATCCACGTGTCGTTGGTTCGATTCCGACCGGAGGCACCACATCTGCGGCTTTAGCTCATCTGGTAGAGCGCCACCTTGCCAAGGTGGAGGTAGCGAGTTCGAGCCTCGTAAGCCGCTCCATTATTGGTGCCGTCGCCAAGTGGTAAGGCCCGGGTCTGCAAAACCCGTATTCGGCAGTTCAAATCTGCCCGGCACCTCCATATTTGAGTGGTGGCAAGGATTTTGTAGGCCACTGAAAGAGCGTGATACTTACCAACATTTAGTTGATAGGAATCACGCTTTTGTTTTGTACAAATGTATATTTTTATAAGATGTAAAAGTATGCATAGGGGAGTGCGCTGCCTGTATTTTTTATGTCAATAATATTTAAGATAGAGGTTGAATTGTTTTGTGCAAATACGATTGACAAAGCGCTATTCCTTGGATATAATATTATTCGGCTCGGTGGTTAGGTTTAAAATTGTGATTACAAATGAAATGCAAATTTTAGAAAAAAACAATTGACCTTTTGTTAAGAATGTCGTATAATATAAAAGTTGCATGATATCAAGCCAACAGTGGCTGTAATCCAGATGAGGAGGTGCTTATCATGGCAGTACCAAAGAGAAAACATTCCCAGGCCAGGCGCGACAAACGCCGCTCTAATGTGTGGAAACTCGAAGCGCCCGCGCTGGTTACATGCACGCAGTGTGGTTCTTACAGGCTTCCCCATCAAGCATGTGGCAATTGCGGTTTTTACAAAAACCGGGAAGTAATTAAGCAAAAAGAAGCATAAGTTGCTTGCTTCTGCGCGCAGGGGAAAATGCCCCTGCGCTTTTTTTGGTGTAGCATAACAGGAGGCAGGTTTTATGCCTGTAAATATTCAGGATATAGAAAAAGGATCGCCGGCAGAAAATGCGGGTCTTTTGCCCGGAATGTGTATTTACAAGATTGACGGGCATGAAATACGGGATGGTTTGGATTACGAGTTTTATTCGTCTCCCGCCCGTTATATTGTGGAGGTGCTTGAAAATGGGCAAACACATAAGTACACTGTCTCAAAACAGGAGTACCAGCCACTTGGCTGCGTGTTTGGCACCTATTTAATAGATAAGCAGCATACCTGCAAAAACAAATGTGTTTTTTGTTTTGTAGATCAAATGCCAAAAGGCATGAGAAAATCTTTATATTTTAAAGATGATGATGAACGGCTTAGTTTTTTGTTTGGAAACTATGTTACCCTTACAAATCTTTCTCAGCGCGAAGTAGACCGGATTATAGAGATGCGTATTTCTCCCATTAATATTTCGGTGCATGCCGCAAACCCCGAAGTGCGTGTTAAAATGATGAAGAATATTCATTCGGGAGAAGTGCTTAAATACATTCCGAAGTTGGCAGCAGCCGGCATTGCATTAAACACCCAGTTGGTGCTTTGCCCCGGCATTAATGATGGTAAAGAATTGCGCAACAGCATAGAGTGGTTGGCTCAGTTTAGACCATCTTTAGAGAGTATTGCGGCAGTGCCGGTAGGGGTGACTAAATACCGCGATAATTTGCCCCAGCTTGACACCTATACCAAAGAAACCGCGGCAGAACAGCTGGATATTATGCTGGAGTACGGAGACCGCTTTGCGGCAGAAGCTGGCCAGCGTACGGTATATCCCTCGGACGAATGGTTTTTAAAAGCAGAGCGCCCCATCCCGCCGGAGGAGTTTTACGATGGCTACCTACAACTGGAAAATGGTGTGGGCATGTGGCGGCTGCTGTACGACGAATTTACGCAGGAACTGGAGCGCTATAGCGGGGCACCAAGCGTTGAATATGACCTTGCCACTGGTGCGCTTGCGGCCCCCTTGCTGGCCGAACTGGCCCAGAAGCTGAAAGAGAAATTTATGCAGGCCAATATAAAGGTGCATTGTGTTAAAAATGATTTTTTTGGGCATGGTGTAACGGTTGCGGGCTTGCTAACAGGGCAGGATATTATAAACCAGTTAAAAGGCAAGCTTACATCTAAGGTTCTTCTTTTGCCGGATGTTATGCTGCGTGCAGAGGGAGATTTGTTTTTGGATGATATCTCTCCCGCAGATGTGGAAGAAGCTTTGGGCGTAAAGATACGTTTCGTTCCAAGAGATGGGGCATCGCTGCTGGCAGCAATGCTGGAAAAATAGGCTGCGCACTTATAGCGCAAGGAGGAAGCAGATGTCTAAACCTATTGTAGCCATTGTAGGGCGGCCTAATGTAGGCAAATCTACCCTGTTTAATAAGCTGGTAGGTAAGCGCCTGGCCATTGTAGAGGATAAGCCTGGCATTACGCGTGACCGCCTGTATGCCGAGGCAGAGTGGCAGGGCCACGAGTTTATTTTGGTAGATACCGGCGGGCTTGAAGTAAATACAGACGACACCCTTTTGCGGCATATGCGTAAACAGGCAGAGCTTGCTATGGATACCGCAACTGTTATTTTGTTTATTACCGATATTCATAGTGGGGCAACAGCCCAAGACCAGGAAATTGCCTCTATGCTGCAGCGCAGTGGCAAACCGGTGCTGGTGGTTGTGAACAAGGTAGACTCTGTGGGCGAGCCGCCTGTAGAGCTATACGACTTTTATTCGTTGGGAATGGGGGATTTGTTCCCGGTTTCTTCGGTGCATGGACATGGTACCGGTGATTTACTGGATGCGGTTGCTTCTTATTTTCCGCAGGTAGAGGAAGCGGAAGAGGAAGAAGACAGGATACCTGTTGCGCTTATAGGAAAGCCCAATGTAGGTAAATCTAGCCTGTTTAATTATATTTTAAAAGAAGAACGCACCATTGTGGCAGACGAGGCAGGTACCACACGTGATGCGATAGACAGCGATGTGGAAAACGAATTTGGCAAGTACACCTTTATAGATACTGCGGGCTTGCGCAAACGTGGCAAGGTAGAGGATGGGGTAGAGCGGTATAGTGTTATACGCAGTTTGGCCGCTGTAGAACGTGCCCGTGTATGCGTTATTATGATAGATGCCACGGCTGGATTTTCTGAACAGGACAGCAAGGTGGCAGGGTATGCACATGAGCAGGGTAAGGCCTGTATTATTGCTGTAAATAAGTGGGATGCCATTGAAAAAGATGACAAAACGATGGATGAGCAGCGCAAAAAACTAGAAAATGATTTTAGTTTCATGTCGTATGCACCTATCATTTTTATTTCGGCCAAAACAGGGCAGCGTATAAACCGCCTGATGGAGCTTATCAATTATGTTGATGAGCAAAACGCCATGCGAATTACGACCGGTGTGCTGAATAGCCTGCTTGGTGATGCGACAGCCCGCGTACAGCCACCCTCAGATAAAGGGCGCCGCCTAAAGATATATTACATGACACAGGTTTCTACCCGTCCTCCAACCTTTGCTTGTTTTATCAACGATAAAAGGCTGTTCCACTTCTCTTATCAGCGATATTTAGAAAACCAGATACGGCAAACCTTTGGTATGGAAGGAACCCCTATACGTATTTTATCCCGTGAGCGTGGTAACGACTCCTAGAACATATCTGCCTTGCCTTGTATGGCGGGTTTTGGCGTGGTATACTGTTTCGGGATTTAGATTTTAGCTAGGGGGTTCTGCTATGCCTGTAATGGGGCTGTGGGTTGTTGCAATTGCTGTTTCGGCTGTTATTGGATATTTTTTGGGAAGTATCAATTTTGCCATCCTTGTATCTACAAAATTGTTTCGTGAAGATGTACGCCAAAAAGGATCTGGTAATGCAGGCATGACGAATGTGCTGCGCAACTACGGAAAGCTGGGAGCTGTTTTAACCCTGCTTGGCGATGTTGGCAAAGGGATACTTGCTGTATGGTGCGGCAACTGGATTACCATGTGGCTGTTGCCGCAGGGCACAGATTGGCTGTATTGCGCCTATATTGCGGGAATATGTGCAATAGTAGGGCATATGTTCCCCGTGTTTTTTAAGTTTAAAGGTGGCAAAGGTGTATCGGTTGCAGGCGGTGTCATTTTGGCTTTGCAGCCCTTGTTGGCACTTATTTTGGTAAGTATTTTTTTGCTTATAGTGGTGGTAACACGCATGGTTTCGTTAGGGTCCGTCGTTGGCATTTCCCTATATCCCGTGGTTGCACTTATATGGGCATTGATAACACATCGGCCGGTTGTATTTTGCACTGTTTTTTCTGCAATAGTTGCGGGGCTGGTGGTGTTTATGCACAGGGCCAATATTAAAAGAATTATAAATAAAACCGAATACAAATTTGGTGAAAAGAAAAAGACCTAAATGTAGCTGGTTTTAAAATAAATTAAATTGTAATACTGGGGAGAGATTACAAATGAAACAAACATTAAAAATAGTTGGGCTGGTATGTGCCCTCGCCATCCTTTTTACAGCCTGTGGGGCAAAGAAAGAAATTGACGGTAAGCAGTTTACCGAAACAATGCAGGCGGCAGATTATGTAATAACTGATTTAACGGCTGAATACAGCGATATGATGCGGGAGTGTTATTTGGCATCGGATTATGTGGGCAATGCAATTCAGCTAAATATTTACACCGACAAAAATGAAGCTTTGGAAATGTTTGCATCTGCACAGGCTGCGTTTGGGGCCGGTAATTTATCGGGCGTAACTGAAAAAAGCCAGTCTTCGGGGAGCTTTCAGAAGTACAGCATCGAAAGCAAAGAAACCTATCAGGTGATATGCCAAATAGGGAAGACCATTCTTATTGCCAGCTCTGATGTTGCAAATAAGGGAAGCATTGATAAAATGATAGATTCACTTGGCTATTAATCATCTCTGTAATTAAAAGGCGCCAAATCCTTAACCGGATTTGGCGTCTTTTATTATATAAAGTTATTTTTGAGAAGTTTCTTCTTTTTCTTTTTCGGCAAGGGCAACTTCTTGGGTAAGTGTTTTTATACGTGTCTCTAGTTGAGATACCTTAATGGTAAGCACAAACTGATGGGTGATAAGAACAAATAAAATAATAAGATAGACAAAATTGATAGGAGCCTCAAATCCGATAGCGTAGGCAGCCCAAAAAGCCAACCTGGGGAACAGACTTAAAACAAGGAGCAGAACAGAAAAGAAAATCCAAAAAACAGAGTCTTTTATCTGTACTTTTGAAGTGCGGATACGTCGCAAAACAAAAAACATGGTTAAAACAGCGCCCAATACCAGCATAACCCGCAGCACAATATTCATGATGCAATTTTCCTTTCTGAAGGGGTACAGGGAAAGTTTTTTTGTGGACGAAAGCGCTGGATTAGAAGAATAGAAAGGCAAATTTCAACCATATACACAATACTGCGCCATGCATTAAAATAACTTGTGCCGGCGCTGCGTTCGCGCATATCCACCTGTATTTCGTGTACCGAAGCACCACAATGCAACAGATAGCTGATTGTGTCTGGCTCTGGGGTATAGTTTAAAGTAGAAGAAAACTCTTCTATCATACGGCGATTAAACGCACGCATACCGCTGGTAGGGTCGCATATTTTTTTTCTTGTGGTAAAACGCATGGCAAAGCTGATTAAATAGCTGCCCAATATCCTAAAAGATTTTTGCTTTTTTTGAGTGATAAAGCGGCTGCCAATTACAATATCATATCCGCCGTCAAGTTCGTTAAAAAGCCGGGCAATATGCTCTGCCATGTGCTGTCCGTCTGCGTCAAACTGCAACACAGCGTCGTATCCATTTCTTTCGGCATAGCGGATACCGGCCTGAAAAGCACCGGATAACCCTAAATTGAGGGGTAAATCTAAAAGATTCCAATTGTTTTTTCGGCACAGTGCGGCGGTGCCGTCGCTGCTTCCGTCATTTACAATCAGATAATCTTGCCCGGGGCAAATCCTGGATAATTCCTCCATAACAAAAGGGAGACTTTCTTCCTCGTTATAGGCCGGAATGATAACTAGAGATTTCAATGAGATTGCTCCTTTGCCGAAATTGTAAGTAAGTTTTGTGCGGTTTTTTGCCAGGAGAATTGAGCGGCAACGTTTTTATATACCTCTTCTCCCATTGATTTGCAAAGAGAAGGGTTTTCTAAAGCATAACATAATACTTTTTCCAGTTCGGCAATGTTCTTGCTTTCAAAAAGAAAGCCCGAAACGGAGTTTTGTATAAGTTCGGGACTGCCACCGGTTGGTGTTGTGGCAATACAGCACTTTAAGGCGGCAGCTTCTAAAATTACGCTCGAAAAGCCTTCGGAATAAGTTGGCAGACAAAAAATGTTACAGCTTGAGAGAAGAGAAAGAATATCCAGGTGGGATAGTGTGCCGCAAAAAACAATTTGATTAGTAGTTTTGTTTTGTAAAGCAGAGAGAGCCGGACCATCACCCACTATTGCTAAAATGGCAGTAGGATGTTTTTTTATAACAGAGGCAAAGGCGTCTACAAGTTCGAAAATGCCTTTTTCTTTTATCAAGCGTCCAATAAAAACAATTAATGGAGAGCCGGGTGTAATGTTAAGGTCATTACGCATATCTCTGGTAGCAGAAGCTTTTTCGGCAAGCAAGGCATCAATATCAATTGAGTTATACAAAACACCACTGGCTTTTACATGAAAATGCAGCAGCCATTGGCAGCAGGCTTTTGATACACCGTAAAAATGGGGGCATCTTTTTTTAACATATTTCATAGCAGTATGTTCATATGCATTTCCTGCAATGTTTAGCAAGGGATTGTCTAAAGAGAGATGCTTTGTGCCATGCTCAATTACTATAGTAGGTATTTGATAACGTTGTACATATTTGGCAGCCAAAATGCATAGGGGGTAAAATCTGGTTTGAATTACCACAAAATCATAAACGGTATTGCTTAAATGGTTTTTGATATATTTATAAGCACCGGGTTTGGGGATGGGAAAACGGCCATTCATAAACGAAAAAGAGGGGATGCGAATGATTTTTGTGCCATTTTCTGCAATATCTTGGCTGGGCAGGCCTGGCAATGAACTGGTGACAATTGTAACAGCATGCCCCAAACTGCAAAGCTGATGGGTGAGGTTATAGGTATATCTTTCTACCCCGCCGGGAGTGGGCAAATATTGTGGAGAAAAAAACAAAAAATGCATATTCTCTACCTTTGTATAATAAGGGTAAACGCATTAAACTGAACCAAAATGCAAAGAGCAGCCATTGCAAAGATGAGCCCCGAAGAAGCATCTTTTTTAAAGCGTAAATTTTTACCCCTTACAGCCATTAGAACAAAGGGGAGCAAGGGCAAAAAGTAACGGCCCTGAACGCCAAAAACAGTTGCGTAGTTAATGGGGGTCCACATGACGCAAACACCAAATATAAGTGCTGCAATTAAAAGTGGAACCAGCGCAAAAGAAGTGCGCTGCGGAGTAGATAAAACGCGAGGGCTATTTTCTTCGTCCGGTACGGCAGACAAAAGCAAAACAATTAAGATGGCGATGATAAATACCCAATTAATTTCGATATGAATTGCAATTATTTCGCCCAAGCGCCCGCCGAGCAAACCTTGCAGCCATAGGGGGATTTGTGTAGCTATAGTATTAGTAATTAGTTTTATGAAATCTAGAGTATTATTAATAATATAGAAAAGGCTGTAATTATATTGTGAATCTCCATTAGGCATAATGCCAGTAACTATTTGCTCTGGAGTAGGAAGTATGCCAATAAATGTTTTTAATGTTGGAAGTAAAATGATAAATGCGGCCCCGGCCAGTGCAACAAATGCAACACATATACATATAATGGCTTTTTTGTTTTTCTTTTTAAATATGTCTTTAAAAAGAAGTAAAATTAACCCCATTAATACAACATAAACATATTTTGCAGGCAGCAGTAACAGTGCAAGCACAATAAACATAATAAGTTGTTTTAGCCCAGTGGGTTTATCGCCGTATATGCAGGAAAGCAAATAGGCAAAATAGTAAAAAACAATGCTTAGTATATAAACATCGTAGCCAAAAGAGGCTGCCAATTGTAGAGTCATTGGCAGCAACCCAATACAAAAAAGCAAATGTTTTGCAAATGGCATACGCTTAATGGCGCGCGACATTACCACAGCAAACAGCAGTAAGTTGGCAAAGCGGCCAAGTGTAAGCAGCCCAGTGCGCCCTAATCCCAAAATACGGGCAACAAGAATACCCAAGGTAGGCACGACGTGTAATATTGGAGAAACGGGTACATAACGGACATCAATAACTGATGGTTCTCCGCCGGGGGCTCTATCCCAAAAGTCTTCGGCAATTTCTTGATAGCTGAAAATATCGGTGGCAAGCGTATCATATTTGCTCAACATCATTTCATCACCCTTGCGCACGGTAAGAGTGTTTTCGCCTCCAAGCTCGGCTTGCCCCAGTATGATGTTGGAATAATGGTAAGACTGGGCTATGTGGGCATATTCATCGGGAGCGGTACGAAAAGGAATGAGAAATAAAAAGACAGTGCCAAGTATAAGGCATGCAGGCAAAAAAACCTTATGCAAAGCAGCTTTTTTTACAAAGAGAAACCAGTAAAGGCCCATTAAGAATAAAGTGAGAAGTATCACAAAAACCAAATAGGGAAGATATAAAAAATTGCCCGAATAATGGGTGACATACTGTAAGGCCAGGGTAGAATCTTGTTTTACACCATTTTCCCAAAGGGTAAAACTTGAGAGGGAATAATGAGGGGATTTATGCCCTTCGGCAATAAAGCTTCTTGCCGCACCAGCACTTTTCCAAAAGGCCAGTTCATCTTTAGCAGAAGCCGGCTGAAATGTAATAGAAAGTGTATAGTCACTTCCACGGCCTGCATCCAGTTTTTCGTCGAACAAAAAACGATAAAAAGAACTGTCATGCAACAAAGCCGCATCTGTTTGGGATTGTGTAAGCAGTGTTCCATTTTCATCTGTAACAGAGATAGTGAGCAACCCTTGAACGGTTTTATCGAATGTAGCGGTTTTTAAAATGACACCATACAAACGGCCTTCGGCGTAAATATCCTGACGAATCTCATTTGAACCGTTTAATGTGGTGGTAAAAACCGGTTTTTGGTCGTCAATATCATCGTTTATAATTTCTCGCCTACTCATATCAGACGCAGAGGGCAGAAAAAAAATGGCTCCCCACGCAAATAAAAGCACGCAAACCAAAAAAATAGAGCCGAGAATTGCAAGATGCTTCCAGCTCTTGGAAAATTTAGAAAAGGCGGATTTTTTTGTACTTGCGGTCAACTCTTCCATTAGAATGGTTCATTCCTTATTTTGTGTTTATTTTAAGTATTATTCAATAAAAAGTATAGCAAAAAAGGTGCGTATTTGCAAGAAATCACGGTATAATAAAGGGCTTATTGAAAGACGAGATTAAACACATTGTACTTTATTAAATTGTTGGCAATGGGAGGGTATAGCATTTGCAAAGCTTCCTCTTTTGAGGCCCAAAGATAGTTCTTATGTTCGAAAGAAAGAGCTACTTCATTTTGGGATGTGATACAGTGATAGCATAAAACAACGGCGTACCGGTCTTCTCTTATTAAAGAAGCATCGGCGTACAGCAGTTTTTTTATTTGAATAGTTAACCCGGTTTCTTCCTGTACTTCGCGTATCAGTGCATTATCCAATGTTTCGCCAAATTCGACACTGCCGCCGGCAAACTCCCATATTCCGGGGTTAATAGGATCTGAGTTGGAGCGCTGCATAAGCAAAATTTTATTATTGTGAACAATAAGGCCTTTTACAGCCACAATGGTATGTTTGTTTGTCATAATTACCTCTAAAAAGAAAGGCAAGGACACAAATGCCCTTGCCGGTTGTTCTGTAAAATTATTTGTTTGTGTTGCTCATGCTAAAGCGCTTGTTAAAGCGATCTACACGTCCACCGGTATCTACCAGCTTTTGTTTGCCGGTATAAAACGGATGGCATTGAGAGCAAACTTCAACATGGATGCTGGGTTTTGTAGAACGTGTTTCAAAAGTATTTCCGCATGCACAGTTAACAGTGGATGTTTCATACTTAGGATGGATGCCTTGTTTCATGGAATTCACCTCTTTCATAAGGAGCCGTACTCTTCATCGGTATTTCCGATGTATATAAGGCACGGTTTTATATAACTACAATATTATATCACCTTGCTGTTAAATATGCAATACAGGATACAAGGGATTTTTATTGGATAATTGGTACCAAATCTTCTGCCATTTTTTGCTGCATGGCTGTGGCTTTTTCTAAATTTATGCCGGTAGAAGTATAGTAAATTTTAAGCTTGGGTTCTGTGCCAGAGGGACGTACCACAACGCTGGCACGCTCTTGCAAAACATAGCGCAAAACATTTGAGGAGGGAAGGTTGAGCTTTTCGACTTTTTCTGTGGCAATTTGAGTTACAACGCCACTTTGATAATCGAAAAGTTGTGTAACGCTAAGCCCGGCAATGCTTTTGGATGGGTTCTCACGTAAAAACTTCATTTTTTCAGCCATTTTTTCCATGCCTGAAAGCCCCTCAAAAGTAAAGCTGTCTACCTTACAGTAATACCGGCCATATTCTTCGTATAATTTGTTCAGCGCTTCGTATAACGAAGAGCCTTGCGTTCTGTGGTATGCTGCCATTTCGCAGATAAGCATAGAGGCAACAACGGCATCTTTATCTCGCACATAGGTACCTGAAAGGTATCCGTAGCTTTCTTCAAAGCCGAAAACAAAGCGGTCAGCCTCGCCTTTTTGCTCTAAATGCAATATTTGTTCACCAATATACTTAAAACCGGTAAGCACATTTATTGTTTCTATTCCTAGCTTTTCGGCAACGGCATCTGCCATGGGGGTGGTAACAATGCTTTTTACAAAAACAGGATTTGCGGGCATAGTTCCCGATTCTTTACGTCCCTTTGCAATGTAATCCAGCAGCAATACTCCTACCTCGTTGCCCGAAAGCAGGTGATATTCTCCCTTTTCGTCTCTTACGGCAATGCCAACACGGTCTGCATCCGGGTCTGTTGCAAGCATTAAGTCGGCTCCGATTTTTTGCGCGAGAGAAAGCCCCAAAGCCAAAGCCTCTTTAATTTCGGGGTTGGGATAGGGACAGGTAGGGAAGTTACCGTCCGGCAGCTCTTGTTCCGGCACAATGGTAATGTCTGTAAGGCCAATATCGGCTAATATGCGGCGAACGGGAACATTGCCGGTACCGTTTAGAGGCGAGTAAACCAGCTTTAAATTGCTGTTTTTGCAAATACCCGGCCTTATGCTTTGTGCTTTTACATTTTGGTAAAAGGTCTCCAGCGTTTCTTGCCCAATTAAGCAAATGCGCTTTGCTGCAAGTGCGTCTTCATACGGCATGGTTTGTATGCTGTTAAAAATGTCAAGGTTTTGGATGCGTGCCAAAACCGCATCGGCAGCTTCATCTGTCATTTGGCACCCATCGGGGCCGTATGCCTTATAGCCGTTGTATTTTGCGGGATTGTGGCTGGCGGTTATCATAATACCGGCATCTGCGTGTAAATGCCTTACGGCAAAGCTTAATGCGGGCACCGGCTCTAATACAGGGTAAAGATGTACGGTAACCCGGTTGGCTGCCATTACACAGGCGGCCTCACGGGCAAATAAGTCTGATTTTACGCGGCTGTCGTAAGCAATGGCTACGCTGGGTGTACTGGATAAGCTACACAAATATTCGGCAAAGCCTTGGGTGGCTCTGCGCACAGTGTAAATGTTCATACGGTTTGTACCAGCGCCAATAACACCACGCAAACCGGCAGTGCCAAAAGAAAGGTCGATTGCAAAGCGGTCTTTTATTCCATCATCATTTCCTTCAATTTGTGCAAGCTCTTGTTGAATATCTTTATCTTCCAGCGCCAGTTCTTTCCAGCGCTTATATTCATCCAAATACATGGTAAAACCCCCATTGTTTATAATGATATATCCTCTTGCTATATTGTAAAACGACAGTATACCCCTGTCAATCAATTTGATAGATATAACGATATAAAACACACTTTTGATATTGCGAAGATCGAGACAGTGACATCATACAATGCTAATTATGGTGCTGTGATGCTGCATGTGAGGTTGAGAATATACGGAATAAAAAGCAAAAAGAAAATTGGAACGGTTTTATTGCATAAAATATGCTGGCTATTGTTGCGCTATGGTATATATTCGTGGTAACATCCCAGTGGAAAGTAATATGTTTTAGCATTTATAAATAAAAGGGGAGTTTGGTATGAGTATAGACGGCTCTTTGTTAAAGCTGCAAAATGGCAGTGATGTTCGCGGTGTGGCCCTTGCACTGGAGGGCGGTTTGCCTGTAAACCTTACAGGAGAGGCGGTAAACCGAATTGCACAGGCATTTGTTATTTGGCTGGCAGGCCATACCGGAAAAGTAGCCCAAAGCCTTACCATTGGGGTGGGTCACGATTCTCGCCTAACTGCTTCTGCCTTAAAAGAAGAAATTTTTAACGGCATTGCGGCTGCGGGAGCAAGCAGCAAAGATTGCGGCCTAGCCTCTACCCCGGCAATGTTTATGGGTACTGTTTTTGAAGAAACAGGCTTTGATGGCTCTATTATGATTACCGCCAGCCACTTGCCCAAAGACAGAAACGGCATGAAGTTTTTTACAAAAGAGGGTGGGCTTGATAAGCCCGATATTACAGCGGTTTTGCAGCAGGCAGAAAAGCAAAAGCCTGCAAACCAGCCAGCAAATGCAGCCTCTTGCAACCTTATGGATACATATGCGGCCTATTTGCGCGGTAAAATTGTACAGGGGGCGGATGCAGGAGAGCAGCCGCTTTTGGGCTTGCACATTGTTGTGGATGCCGGTAACGGCGCAGGTGGGTTTTATGTAAGCAGTGTTTTGCAGCCATTGGGTGCAAATTGCAGCGGCAGCCAGTTTTTAGAGCCGGATGGAAACTTCCCCAACCATCAGCCAAACCCCGAAAACAAAGAGGCTATGGAAGCACTTAGAACTGCTGTTTTGGCCAATAAGGCAGATTTGGGCGTTATTTTTGATACGGACGTTGACCGTATGTCGGCCGTGTTGCCGGACGGACGGGAAGTAAACCGGGATGCAATTATTGCTATGATGGCGGCCATTTTGGCACCGGAATATCCGGGATCTACCATTGTTACAGACTCTGTAACTTCCGACAGGCTTACTCAGTTTTTAGAGGGCACTTTGGGCTTAAAACACCACAGGTTTAAACGTGGATATAAAAACGTTATTAACGAGGCTGTTAGGCTAAATAAAGAGGGTGTTATAACGCCTCTTGCTATCGAAACTTCTGGCCACGGCGCATTAAAAGAAAACTATTTTTTAGATGATGGTGCGTACCTTGCGGTGCGCATTGTGGCAGCCGCTGCTAAAGCGCGTAACACTGGCAAACAGTTAGAGTCTCTTTTAGATGGTTTGGCAGCACCCGGTGTAGAGATGGAGCGCCGCATACCAATACAAGGGGAAGACTTTGCCGCATATGGGCGTGAAGTGTTGGATGCATTTGAAAAACGTGCCGCGCAACAGGGCATACAGCAAGCAACCAGTTTTGAGGGGATTCGACTTTCTTTCCAACAAAAAGGGTGGATGCTTTTACGTTTAAGTTTGCATGAGCCGCTTTTGCCCCTAAACCTAGAGGGCAACACTGAGGAAGACGCGCAATACATTTTAGAGGTTGCGCAGAGCCTTGTAAGTGGGTTTGATAAGCTGGATACTTCTGTTTTAAAAAGGTAATATGTATTTGGCTGCAAAGTATATTTATTGCTTTGCAGCCTTTTAAAATTGGTATTTATGCCATGTTACGGTACGGAGGGATACAATGCTGCAGCAACAGGATATTGAGCGTGTGAAAGATGGGTTTTCTTTTTGGGACCATTTAAATAAAACAGAGCAAGAACAGCTTTTAAACAACACATCGGTGCAGCTGTACAGCGCGGGGACGTTTTTGCGCGGCAGCGACAGCCCCTGCGTTGGGGTGTTGCTGGTGAAAAAAGGAGTGCTGCGGGCGTATCTTTTGTCGGACGAAGGGCGCGAAATTACCCTGTACCGAATGCGCGAGGGAGAGATATGTGTACTTTCTGCCGCCTGTGTATTAGATTTTTTTACGTTTAACACCCATATTGCGGCGGAAGAAGATTGCGAGGTTTTGCTGCTTTCTTTGCCGTTTTTTACCAGCTTGATGGAGCAAAATATATATGCAGAGTGCTTTTCTTACAAAATGGCGGCAGATAGATTTTCTGATATTATGTGGGCGATGCAGCAGGTTTTATTTTTAAGCCTAGATAAACGGTTGGCAGGGTTTTTATTGCAAAAAAGCAAAAGGGAACAAGGCGCACTTAAGCTTACACACGAGCAAATAGCAAGAGACATTGGCAGTACGCGAGAGGTAGTAACACGAATGCTTAAATATTTTGCGGATGAGGGTGTTGTAAAGCTATCCCGTGGCAAAATAGACATTGTGGATTGCGTTAAGCTGGCTGCGCTAGAAAAAGAATAGTTTTAAGATATCCCCATTTTAAAGCCATTGCAACTGGGCTTTAAAATGAGGATATTTTTGTGTGACAAAGTCACAGAGAAAGAAATAAAAAGAGAATATTATATTTAAAGCAAGGATATGGCAGCAAAAAAGGCAAAAATTACAGTAAAACTGCGGAAGGGACACAATTATGTTTTGGAGTGAAAAACAATATGATACAATTTCTATAAAGGATGCCGAAGAACGTTTGAAAAAAGAAACAGGCATACTGTTGTTAGATGTAAGGACACCGCAAGAGTATAGGGATGGTCATATTCCCGGTAGCATCAACCTGCCCTTGAGTGAAGTGCAAAATATTGAAAAAATTGCGCCCAAAATGGATATACCAATGTTTGTGTATTGTTACAGTGGGGCGCGCAGCGGGCAGGCTTGCCGGTATTTTGCGCGGGTAGGGTATGGCGCAGTTACCAATATTGGCGGAATTGCATCATGGACAGGAAAAGTGGAAATGGGGAAAGGGAAATGAAGGTTGTAATTGTTGGTGGTGTAGCGGGCGGTGCAAGTGCAGCGGCGCGCTTAAGAAGGCTGGACGAAAAGGCCGAAATTATAATGCTGGAGCGGGGCAGCTATATTTCTTACGCAAACTGTGGGCTGCCCTATTACATTGGGGGAGAAATAGAAGACAAAGATGAACTGACACTGCAAACGCCGGAAAGTTTTACGCAGCGTTTTGCTGTTGATGTGCGTATAAATAGCGAGGCAGTGCTAATCAATAAAGAAGAAAAATATGTTGAGGTAAAAAATACCCTTACGGGAGAAAAATACACGGAAACATACGATAAGTTGATTTTATCGCCTGGGGCAGAACCTGTAATGCCACCCCTGCCGGGAATAGAAGATAAGCGTATTTTTACCCTGCGTACAATACCCGATACCTTTAAAATACACGAATATATAAAAAACGAAAGCAATGTTCGTTTGAAAAAAGCAGTGGTTGTGGGCGGTGGATTTATAGGGCTTGAAATGGCCGAAAATCTTACCGCGGCTGGTTTTTTGGTAAGTGTGGTAGAAGCGGCAGACCATGTGATGGCTACATTGGATTATGATATGGCCAGCGATGTACACCATTATTTGCGCAAAAAAGGTGTAAGCCTTTATTTGCAGCAGGCGGTTACGGGGTTTGCAGATGGCGGCGGATATATTGATACAAAACTAAAGGATGGCACGGTTCTTTCGACAGATTTGGTACTTTTATCGGTGGGAGTTCGGCCAGAATCTTCCCTTGCAAAAAACGCTGGCATACTTTGCACACCCAAAGGCGCTATTGAAGTAAACGAGCATATGCTTACCTCTAACTCCCATATTTATGCTGTGGGGGATGCTGTAAGCATAAAACAGTATGTAACCGATGCCCCGGCGTATATTCCGCTTGCTGGTCCCGCCAATAAGCAGGGGAGAATTGCAGCCGATAATATTTGTGGGATGGATACGGTTTATAAAGGCACGCAGGGTTCTGCTGTAGCAAAAATATTTGATATGACGGTTGCTTCTACCGGGTTAAGCGAAACAGTGGCAGGGCAGGCAGGCCTTTCTTTTACAAAGCTATATACCTATTCTCCCTCGCATGCGTCTTATTATCCCGGGGCAAACAGTATGAGCATTAAAACGGTGTTTGAAGTGCCAGGCGGCCGTGTTTTGGGGGCGCAACTGGTAGGGTTTGACGGCGTTGATAAAAGGTGTGATGTTTTTGCAACTGCCATTCGTGTGGGCATGACGGTGCAGGATTTGACAGAACTGGAATTAAGCTATGCGCCGCCGTTTTCTTCTGCCAAAGACCCGGTAAACATGGCTGGTTATGCCGCTGAAAATATTTTGACAGGCAAGGTGAAACAGTTTTTTTGGCAGGATGTAGAAGCGGTGCTGAAGAATGAAAATGCTGTTTTGTTGGATGTTAGAACAGAAGAAGAGTACCAAGCGGGGCATATAGAAGGGTCTGTATGGATACCGCTGGATACTTTGCGTGACAGAATAAATGAGCTGGATGCGGGGAAAACAATCTATGTTCATTGCCAAAGCGGATTGCGCAGCTACGTGGCTTGCCGTTTGTTGATGCAAAATGGGTTTGATTGCTTTAACCTTTCGGGTGGGTATCGGCTATACGCCTCTGTTACAAAAGAACTTGCACCAGACAAAGAGCCGCGGCACGCCTGTGGTGTAAAAGCATAATATGGCATATGAAAAGCACCCCTGTTTGGGGTGCTTTTGCGTTATTTTAAATGGCCTGCCGTACAGACTGCCTGCACAGGTCGTTAATGTCTTTGCGTTCTGTAATTACCTCGGCAAAGCGGGAGAGTGGCCCAAGGCGGCATAGGTATTCGATGTCCATTTTAGAACTATCGCATAAAAGAACACTGCTTTTGCTGTTGGCAATAAACTGTTGTTTTACATAAAATTCGTTTTCGCTTGCTTCGGATGCTCCATTTTGAATACTAAAACCCCGGCAGGACAAAAAGGTAAGGTCTGCGTTTAGTTTGCTAATAAATTCTATAGCGGCGGGGCCAACAAGAGATTTTGAATTTTCGCGCAGGGTGCCACCGGTGCACATTACCCTTACACCCTTAAAATCGGATAAAAGAAGAGAGGTTTTTAACCCGTTTGTTATAACGCGCAGGTTATTAAAGCGGTCTAGGTTGCGTGCTAAAGTAAAAACGGTACTGGAAGAATCTAAAAACAAAGTCATGCCATCTCGCACATGGTGCAGGGCTTGGGTGGCAATCATCTGCTTTTTAATGGCGTTTTTATTTTCGCGCATGGCTAGCGGGTCATCGCTGGCGCTTCCCTCTACCAAAATAGCGCCGCCGCGTGTTCTGCGTATCAAATGGCTGGATTCCAACTCTGCAAGATCGCGCCGGATGGTGGCCCCACTTACATATAGCAGCTGGCACAGTTGCTCAACCGTAACAAAACGGCTTTTTGTACGCATATAATCCAATATTAGTTCTTTGCGGTTGTAAGATGCCATGGTATGGGCCTCCCTGTATCTCGTTTTGATCAAAACTGCTCAAAAATGATTAGAAGCGTGAAAAAAAGATGCAATTAATCAAAATGAACGGCAAAGATAGCATAAAATGCTCACTTGTGATAAAATCATAGCAGGAAAAACTGACGAAATCAATAAATAAATGGAACAAAACGCATATTTCTTTTTGCAAGTTAAACATTCTTTAAAATATAAAAGAGGAGAATGCAATTTGAAGCTGGGAAATTTAATTGAAATGTCCAACCGATACGGCAAAAGTGAAGACTATGTTTTGGCGGGCGGTGGCAATACCTCGTACAAAGACGAGGGTGTGTTATACGTAAAAGGCTCTGGAACGCAGCTAGCCACTATTCAGGAGCAGGGTTTTGTGCAAATGGATATGGGTAAATTGCTTTCTATGCTGCAAAAAGAATACCCCGGCGGGGACAAAGAGAGGGAAGCGGCTGCCTTAGAGGATATGATGGCGGCTCGCTTGCCCGGGCAGGAGGGTATGCGCCCCAGCGTAGAATGCCTTTTGCATGCGGTATTCACTCACACTTACATTTTGCATTTGCACCCCGCTTTGGTAAATGGGCTTACCTGTGGACAAACTGGTGAGGCCGACTGTCAGCGTTTGCTGCCGGAAGCATTGTGGATACCCCTTACAAAACCCGGTTATATTTTGGCAAAAACCTGCTACGATGCTTTTAATGAGTATGAGAAGAAAAATGGCAAAGCGCCGCAGGTGGTATTTTTACAAAACCATGGTATTTTTGTGGCCGCCAATACAGTGCAAGAAATTGACCAGATTATGACCCATGTAATGAGTGCCCTGCAAAGCGCCGCAACCGAGGTGCCAAACCTAGAGCCGCTTGCTGCACCAGAGGCAGCCGAACAACTGGCACCGGCCCTGCGGATGTTGTATGCAGGCAGTGAAGAAAATGCATTTGTGGCTTTTTGCAATAATGCCGAGGTGCAAAATATTGCACAGAGCGAGCAAACAATGCAGCCGTTAATGCTGCCGTTTACCCCAGACCATATTGTATATTGCAAGGCAAAGCCCCTTTATGTAGAGGATGCAGCAAAATTACAGGATGCATTTGCAAGCTATGAAGCCAAAGAAGGGTATAAACCCAAAGTGGCGGTACTAAAAAACATTGGTATGTTTGCAATGGGAAAAAGCAAAAAAGAGGCAGACATTGCGGTAAAGGTGTTTTTAGATGGAGTTAAAATTGCGGTATATTCCCGCGCATTTGGTGGCCCCTTGCAACTGGATAAGGATTTTACCGATTTTATTTTAAACTGGGAAGTAGAAGCATACCGTCAAAAAATAGCATTGTCTAACGATGGCAGCAGCCGTATGAAAGGCAAAATTTGCATTGTTACCGGCGGTGCCCAAGGATTTGGAGAGGGGATTGCCCGCGGTATTGTAAGCCAGGGCGGCAATGTGGTATTGGCTGATATGAACGAAGCCGGTGCGGTGGCATTGGCCGAAGAGCTAAACCAAACCTACGGCCCCGGCACCGCACTTGGTGTTGCAGTAAATGTTTCGGATGAAACATCGGTTGCAGAGATGGTTCGTAAAGCGGTGCTTGCTTATGGTGGGCTGGATGTTATGGTGGCCTGCGCGGGCATAGCCATTGCGGGTGATGTGGAAGAAATGACCTTGGACAAGTTTAACCGTGTTACCGGTGTAAACTATGCCGGGTATTTCCTCTGTGCCAAATATGCCTCACGCCCCATGAAAATTCAGCACCAGTATGCGCCTGCACGTTTGGCCGATATTATCGAAATCAACTCTAAATCTGGTTTAGAGGGCAGCAAAAACAACTTTGCATATGCCGGCAGCAAATTTGGCGGCATTGGCCTTACCCAAAGCTTTGCATTGGAACTGGTACAATATGGCATTAAGGTAAACGCCATTTGCCCCGGCAACCTACTAGATGGCCCGCTTTGGAGCGACCCTGAAAGGGGATTATTCCGCCAGTATTTAGAGGCCGGAAAAGTGCCCGGTGCAAAGACTGTTGAGGATGTGCGCCGGTTTTACGAAAGCAAAGTGCCAATGAACCGTGGCTGCACTACTGGCGATGTGGCACGCGCTGTATATTATCTGGTAGAACAACAGTACGAAACAGGCCAAGCATTGCCGGTTACCGGCGGCCAGGTAATGTTAAGTTAAAATACTTTACAGATGATTTTGACAAAATTCACTTAGGAAAAAATGTGCAAAAAAGGAAAATGGAGGTTCCTGAATGGACGCTGAACAGTTGCGCAATGCGCCGTTTGACCAACCTACGCCAGAAAATCGTTTAGAAGCTTTGGATGAACGAATTGCCCTTTTCCGCAGCGGCCAGTTGCCTTGGCCGGATAAAACACAATATGTAAACAACCATATACATACTATTTATTCTTTTTCGCCCTATTCTCCAACAGGTGCAGCCTATACCGCGTGGCTTAACGGCCTTACAACGGCCGGCATTATGGACCACGACAGTGTGGCGGGTGGCACAGAGTTTGTACGCGCAGGCGAAGCGCTGGGCATTGCAACAACGGTAGGTTTTGAGTGCCGTTGCCGTATGGACAACACCCCCTTTGCGGGCCGCAGGTTAAATAACCCAGACCAAAAATCGATAGCATATGTAACCTGCCATGGTATACCGCATCAAAACATTGGCGCTATCCAGCGTTGGTTGGCTCCTTTTCGCGAAAAGCGCAATCTTCGCAATCGCCGCATGGTAGACAATATCAACGAGCTACTGTCTGGCAGTGCTGTGGTGTTGGATTTTGACAGGGATGTATCTCCGCTTTCTCAGGCAGCTTTTGGCGGCAGCATTACAGAACGCCACATTTTATATGCACTGGCATTTCGCATTACTTCTGCATTGGGAAAAGGCAAGCCGGTGGTAGAGTTTTTACAAAGCCAATTTTCTTTAGAGGTGCAGGGCAAAAGCCTTGCGCAATTGCAGGATGCTGAATCGGCCGGGTATGAGTACACCCTGCTGGGCGTGCTAAAAGCCAGCCTTGTAGAGCAGTTTTATATTGAGGCAACCGATGAATGCCCCGATTACACAGAGTTTTTAGCGCTTAGCAAAGAAATGGGTGCTATCCCATGTTATGCGTATTTGGGCGATGTTGGAAACTCGGTGACGGGGGACAAAAAGACCCAAAAGTTTGAGGATGATTATTTGGACGAGTTGGTTCCGTGGCTGGCAAAAGCAGGGTTTTTGGCTCTTACTTATATGCCAACACGCAATACCCCGCAGCAGTTGGCTCGCATCATTAATTTGTGTGACAGCAACGGTTTGTTCCAAATTTCTGGCGAAGATATCAATTCTCCTTCTCAGTCGTTTATCTGCAAAGCGTTGGATGACCCGCAGTTTGCCCACCTTATTACCTCTACATGGGCACTGATTGGGCACGAGCAAGCAGCAACACTAAGGCAGGAAGATGGAATGTTTAGCCAGCGCACAGCTGCTCTTATGCCCAATTTGCAAGAAAGAGTACAGCACTTTTCTAAATATGCGCGCAAAGATTTTTTGTGCAGAGACTAAAACAAACAATATGAGTTAAGACCTTAAATATTAAAATAATGAAAGGACAGATAATATGAAAACAACAGCTTTACGTATATACGGCAAAAGCGATCTTCGCCTAGAAACATTTGAACTACCAGCCATGAAAGAGGATGAAATGATTGTTAAAATCATTTCGGATGACATTTGTATGTCTTCTTACAAAGCGGCCATTCAGGGAGAAGATCACAAACGTGTACCCAATGATGTAGCGCAGAACCCCACTATTATTGGTCACGAGTTTTGTGGTGATTTGGTTGAGGTTGGCAGCAAATGGCAGGGGCGCTATAAAGTGGGCCAGCGTGTTACCATTCAACCTGCCATGAAAGGCACCTACGATGCCTGCGGCTACTCCTTCCAGTATCTGGGCGGAGACATGACCTACGGTATTATCCCCAATGTTTATATTGAGCAAGACTGCGTACTGCCCTACAATGGCGATGCATACTTTTTTGGTTCTTTGGCAGAGCCACTTTCTTGCGTAATTGGTGCAGCACATGCAAACTACCACACCACACAGGGTGAATACACCCATAAAATGGAATTTGTAGAGGGCGGTAAAGTTGCGGTATTGGCTGGTGTTGGCCCCATGGGTCTTGCGCTGATTGATTACCTGATTCACCGTGAGCACAAACCCTCGCTAATGGTAGTAACCGATATTGACGATGCCCGTCTTGCCCGCGCTGCCGAGATGCTAAGCGTGGAAGAAGCCAAAAAGAACGGCATTGACTTGCAGTATGTAAATACCGGTAAGGTTGATGACCCTGTAAAAGCATTGCGTGATATTTCTGGCGGTACCGGCTTTGACGATGTTTTTGCCTTTGCACCTGTAGCGCCTGTAGTAGAGCAAGCCGATGCGATTTTGGGATATGACGGCTGCCTTAACTTTTTTGCCGGCCCCAGCGACCCAAGCTTTTCGGCTAAGTTTAATTTTTACAATGTACACTACAATGCAACCCATTTGGTAGGTACTTCGGGCGGCAATACAGACGATATGCGCGAAGCGCTTGAAATGGCTGCAGCCGGTAAATTAAACCCCGCTATTTTGGTAACACACATTGGCGGTTTAGACTCTGCCCGCGAAACCATTTTAAACCTGCCCCACATCCCCGGCGGCAAAAAGATGATTTACATCCATATTGCTATGCCGCTTACCGCTATTAGCGATTTTGCAGAGCTTGGCAAAACCAACCCAATGTTTAAAGAATTGGATGAAATTTGCAAACGCCATGCAGGCCTGTGGAATTTGGAGGCAGAAACCTATTTATTGCAGCATGCCCCTGTACTGCCCGAGCAGGCTAAGGCATAACACTTTAATATTCGTCTTTGCATCGCCTTTATGGTAGGGCGGTGCAGGGGCCGAACATAATCTTAAGGAGGAGAAGTATGGCAGAAGCAGTATTGATGCCAAAGGTTGGTATTTCGGTTGAAACCTGTATTATTACCGAATGGCTGAAGCAGCCAGGAGATCAGGTAGCAGTTGGAGATATCCTGTTTTCGTACGAAACCGATAAATCGGTAATGGAGTGTGAAAGCACAGCCGCAGGTACACTGATTGAGCAGTTTTTTGGAAATGGTGACGAGGTTCCTGTTTTGGTTCCTGTTTGTGCCGTAGGCCAGGCAGGCGAAGATGTTTCTGCCCTGCGTCCGGGTGGCGCATCTGCTCCGGCAGAAGAAGCACCCGCTGCCGCTCCGGTGCAAGAAGCTGCACCAGCAGCACAGCCCACAGTGGCAGTGGCCGAAGCCCCCATTGCAGCACAGGCTGCCGGGCCAATTAAAATTTCTCCGCGTGCGCGCAACCTTGCGCAGGATAAAAGCATCGACCCTCGTTTTGCAACAGCAACCGGCCCCTATGGCCGTATTATAGAGCGTGACATTCGTGATTTGATGGAAAAAGGCATTGGCGTAATGACTTCTGCAGCAATGGGTGCAGGTGCATCCGCCGCTACAGGTACCGGCATTGGCGGGCGTGTTTCGGTGGCAGATATTGGCGCACAAGGCGCAGCATCTGGGGCACAGGTTGCAGCAGTGGCCGGCAGCGATGCTTACCGCGATGTAACCTTCTCGGGTATTCGCAAAGCTATCTCTAAGAGCATGACTGCTTCTTTGGCAACCATTCCGCAGCTTACCCACAACTTTAGCTTTGACGCTACCGAAATATTGGCTTACCGTGCAAAGCTTAAAGCAGATGCCGATAAGTTTGACCTGCCCTCTATTACACTAAACGATTTTATTTTGTATGCGGTATCGCGTCTAATTCTTAAATATCCCGAGTTAAACGCACACATGCTAGACGGTACCACCATCCGTTACTTTGATGATGTGCACCTAGGCATGGCAGTAGATACCCCCCGCGGCCTAATGGTTCCTGTTATTCGCAGTGCCAACCGCAAAAGCCTTGCTCAAATAGCGGTAGAGGCCAAAACATTGGCCAAAGAAGCACAAGAAGGCAGCATAAGCCCCGATAATTTAAGCGGCGGCAGCTTTACCATCTCTAACCTTGGCGCTTTAAATGTAGAGAGCTTTACCCCCGTTATCAATCCGCCGCAAACAGGTATTTTGGGTGTGGATAACATCATACAGCGTGTACGTGAGAAAGATGGCAATATCTCGGTATATCCTGCAATGGGCATATCCCTTACTTACGACCACCGCGCCATTGATGGTGCACCTGCTTCTCGTTTTGCAAGTGAACTTTGCCGTGCGCTAGAGCGTTTTACGCTTTTGCTGGCTCAGTAAACCGCATTCACCCATAATTTTGATAAAGGAGCGGGAAAATTGCAAAATTTTGATTTAATTATACTGGGCGGCGGCCCTGCCGGATATTTGGCAGGCGAGCGTGCCGGTGCTGCCGGCCTTAAAGCCGTTGTGATTGAAAAACGTGCCTTGGGCGGCGTTTGCTTAAACGAGGGATGTATCCCTTCTAAGGCATTTTTAAACTCAGCTAAAATTTACGAATACGCCCTGCATGGCGATAAATATGGTGTTACCACACAGGGAGCAGCTATAGACCATGCAAAGGTTGTAGCCCGTAAGGATAAGGTTGTAAAAAAACTGGTGGCCGGTGTTGGCGCCTCTTTAAAAAAACATGGTACCGTAGTTGTAACTGCTGCGGGAAAGGTTACCGGAAAAGAAGCCGGAAACATTTTGGTTGAGGCCGGTGGGGAAGTGTATGGTGCCCCCAAACTGCTTATTGCGGCAGGCTCGGTGCCGGTGGTTCCGCCCATTCCCGGTGTTAAAGAAGGGCTTGAAAGCGGGCAGGTAGTAACCAGTCGCGAAATTTTAGACATGACCACAGTGCCAAAGCAGATGGTAGTAATTGGCGGCGGCGTTATTGGGCTTGAAATGGCAAGCTATTTTAACTCTATTGGCAGCCAAGTAACCGTAATTGAAATGTTGGATAAAATTGCAGGGCCCACCGACGCCGAAATTTCGACCAATTTGTTAAAGAACTACCAGCAAAAGGGTGTAACATTCTTGCTTTTTAGCAAGGTAACCGGTGTTTCTAAAGACGGTGTATCTTACGAAGACAAAGATGGAACCCATACCGTACCGGCCGATAAAGTGCTGTTAAGCATTGGCCGTAGAGCCGCCAGTACCGATTTAGGCCTTGAGAGCATTGGGGTAGAAATGAACCGTGGCGCGGTGGTAACCGACGAGCATATGCGCACCAATGTATCGGGTGTATATGCCGCTGGCGACATAAACGGCAAATCTATGCTGGCTCACACGGCCTACCGCGAAGCGGAGGTTGCCATAAACCATATTACAGGCAAGCGTGACAGAATGCGTTACAGTGCAGTGCCCTCTGTTATTTACACAAACCCCGAAGTAGCGGGTGTTGGAGAAACAGAAGAAACTGCCAAAGAAAAGGGCCTTGAATTCAAGGTTGCAAAGCTGCCCATGAGCTATGCAGGACGTTATTTGGCGGAGGTAGAGCGCGGCGACGGATTTTGCAAGCTGCTGCTGGATACCAAGCACAACCGCCTGATTGGTGCTCACTTAATTGGCAGCTACGCATCCGAGATTATTTATGGCTGCGGCATGATGATAGAACTGGAAATGCGTGTAGAGGATATTAAAGAAATTATCTTCCCGCATCCAACCGTAAGCGAAATTGTACGCGAAACATTGTTTGAGTTTTAAAAAACCGATAGAAGTACAGTTAATAAACGTGTGCGGTTGGTTATGCCGCAAAAATGCAGAAAGGATATCTACTATGCCAAAATCTCAATTTTATGATCCGAAAGAGGTTCTGAAACCGGGGAAAATCAAATTTACCGATATCCCTGTAAATGCTTACAATAAAACCATTGAGCAGGAAAAGAAAAACTTTAAAAACGAAGATTTTCTGCGTATCTTCCGCGATATGGCTATCCTACGTGAGTTTGAAAGCATGCTTACTCAGGTTAAAAACCAGGGCTCTTACAATGGTATGGAAATCACCTATGCCGGCCCTGCTCACCTTTCTTTGGGGCAGGAGGCTGCCGCTGTAGGACAGGCCTACTTACTGGGCAAAGATGACTTTACCTTTGGCTCTCACCGCAGCCACAGCGAAATTTTGGCAAAAGCCCTGTCTTGCATCGAGAAGCTGCCGGATGCTGAGCTGATGTCTATTATGGAAAATTACTTTGGCGGCCGTATTTTAAGGGTTGTTGAGGGCAAGCAAAAGACAAACTCTGTTAAAGAGCTTGCCATAGACTTTATGATTTATGGCACCGTGGCCGAAATTTTTGCCCGCTCTACAGGTTTCCACTTGGGTCTTGGCGGCTCTATGCACGCCTTCTTCCAGCCGTTTGGCATTTACCCCAACAACGCCATTGTTGGCGGCAGCGCTCCCACTTCTTTGGGTGGAGCCATGTACAAAAAGATTAATGGCAAAGACGGTGTTGTTGTATGTAATATCGGCGATGGCTCTTTGGGCTGTGGCCCTGTATGGGAAAGCCTTAACTTTGCTGCTATGGATCAGTTCCGTCTGTTGTGGGAAGAAAACCGCCGTGGCGGCCTGCCCCTTATTTTTAATGTAAACAACAACGGTTATGGCATGGGTGGACAAACCCGTGGCGAAACCATGGCATATGATATGCTGGCTCGTATTGGCGCAGGTATTAGCCCAACACAGCTGCATGCAGAGCGTGTAAACGGGTACAATCCGCTGGCTGTTATTGACGCTTATCGCCGCAAGATTGACATCCTGAAAAAGAATGACGGCCCTGTATTGCTGGATGTGCTTACTTACCGTTTGGTAGGTCACTCTACTTCCGACGCCAACGCATATCGCGAGAAGGAAGAAATTGATGCATGGGCAGCGGCAGATCCGATGATTAACTACCGTGCAGACCTTGTAAAGGCCGGTATTGCCAAAGACGGCAAGTTTGATGAAATTTTGGGCGATGTAAAAGAGCTTATTACCAAGGTTGCCGGTTTGGCAAACGATTACGAGCTTTCTCCGCTAATCAGCTTCCAAAAAACACCCGAGCTGCTTGAAGACCTGATGTATTCTAACGAAAAGGTACCTTCTTTTGGCACTGATGAACCCAATGTGCTTGGGCCCAAAGAATCTTGCTCTCGCGTAAAACAAATTGAGGGCAAAGAGCGTTTTGCATTTAAAGATGGCAAGCCTGTATCTAAACTGAAAGCTTACAATATCCGCGACGCTATTTTTGAGCCGCTGATTGATAAGTACTACGAAGACTCTACCTTAATTTCTTATGGTGAGGACGTACGTGAGTGGGGCGGTGCTTTTGCCGTATACCGTGGCCTTACCGACGTTATCCCGTTCTCTCGTTTGTTTGATGCACCTATTTCTGAGGCTGCCATTGTTGGTTCTGCTGTAGGGTATGGCATGTGCGGTGGCCGTGTAGTGGTAGAGCTTATGTATGCCGACTTTATGGGCCGCGCCGGAGACGAAATTTTTAACCAGATGGCAAAATGGCAATCTATGAGCGCAGGCGTGCTTAAAATGCCTGTAGTGCTGCGCGTATCGGTTGGATCTAAGTATGGTGCACAGCACTCGCAAGACTGGGTAGCGCTTCCTGCACATATTCCTGGGCTTAAAGTATGCTTCCCGGCCACACCTTGGGAGGCAAAGGGCCTAATGCAAACCGCATTGAACGGCTCTGATCCGGTTGTATTCTTTGAGAGCCAGCGCTTGTATGATATGGCCGAGCAGTTCCACGAAGGCGGTGTGCCGAAGGAAAGCTACGAAATTGAAATGGGCGAGGTAAACAAGGTGCGCGAAGGGTCTGACCTTACCATCCTTACCATTGGCGCAACCCTGTACAAAGCCATTGCAGCGGCGGATATACTGAAGGAGAAATACAATGTTTCTGCCGAAGTAATCAACCTGCACTCTTTGGTACCGCTAAAGTACGAGAAAATTTTGGAAAGCATTTCCAAAACAGGTAAAGTTGTGCTGGCTTCTGACGCTTGCGCACGCGGCAATTTCTTAAACGAGATTGCCCGCAATATCTCGGAACTTGCATTTGACGAACTGGACGCACCTCCTGTAGTGGTTGGCGCCCAGAACTGGATTACACCTCCGTTTGAATTTGATGCAGACTTCTTCCCGCAGGAAAGCTGGATTTTGGATGCTATCAACGAGAAAATTATGCCTCTGCCCGGACATGTAGCCACTGTAAACAACTTTGTTACAGGCGAGCAAATCCGTCGTGCTGCAAAAGGCGTATAAGTAATTAGGCTTTATTAAAAAGAGGTGTGCTGCTTTTTTAGCGGCACACCTCTTTTGTGTTAATAGTATCTGTGCAAATTGGCAATAAAACGCAAATTGGTTTGTAATGTATGCCATTGCAATAGTATAATATAGGTTATTACTAAATAAGGGGTGTTTTTATGAAAACCAAAATGTCTACAAAAAATAAGGTTTTAATTGCAGGCGCAATATTTGTAGTATTGGTATTGGCGTTTGTGGGGCTTTATTTTGCCTTTATGCCCAAAGGAACTGCGGGCGAAAAAGCAATTGAAGTAAGTGTGTATGTTGGAGATAAATTGAAAAACACATACAACTACGATACCGATGAAGAATTTTTGGGTGCTGTACTGCAAAAAGAAGGGCTAATAGAGGGCGATGTTGGCGATTATGGCTTTTTTATAACCGCCGTAGATGGCATTGAGGCCGACAGCAGCAAAGAGCAATGGTGGAGTATTACACAGGATGGCGAAATGACTGCGACTGGTGCCGATACCACACCCATAGCAGATGGAGACCATTTTGAACTAACCTTGGTGGAAGGCTACGACAGCTAGACATGCAAAATAATGGGCAGGGTAATTTTACAGATAAAAATTTAAAGCTATTGTCTCCGCAGGGCATTGCACTTGCGGGGGTTTTGGGTGCCTTGCTTTTGGTTGTACAGGTTGCTTTGGCGCCCTTGCCAAACATAGAGCTTGTATCCATTATTATATTGGTAAGTGCCCTGCACTTTAAAACAATTACAATTGCCGCTATGTATATTTTTGTTTTAGGTGAAGGGCTTATCTATGGGTTTCACATCTGGTGGATATGTTACTTATATGTTTGGCTTGTTTTGTTTTTAATTACCTGCTTGTTTTTTAAAGTAGATTCTGTTTTGTTTTGGTCAATCATCAATGGGTTATTTGGCCTTTTGTTTGGTGCTTTATGCTCTATTCCGTATTTTTTTATTGGCGGAGTGGGATATGGCATTAGTTATTTTATAGCAGGGGTGCCTTTCGACCTTTTACACTGCACAGGCAACTTTGCAACGGCGTTGCTTTTGTATAAGCCGCTGGACAAAGTGTTTGCTTACGTATCCCGAAGAAAACGGTAATAAAAAAAGGCAGATGCATTTTGCATCTGCCTTTTTTGCTGTACTATTTTGGACTTGCTTTTTGTCGCAGATAAAAGATGAAATACCCGGCCATACTGCAAACCAGTGTGGCAGTGCCAAGGGCGCCCCAGCCCCCAAGGGTGCTGTTTTGCAGCAAACGCAGGTAAAAAGTAGGCGGAAGTAAATTGATAAAAATTGCCGCAGAGGGAAAAATTTGCGCCAAATTAATAAAAATAGGGGACAATAAAAGGCATGCTGTAATAAAAAACGGAAATACTGCCAAAGCAGACCGTCCCGGTAAAAAAGAAGCAATAAAAAAGGAAAAGGCCGAAATAAATATTTGGTATGCAGCAAGCAGTAAAATAGTATACATAAGCCCGCCTGTAGCAACAAAATAAGATGGGAAAAATACAGACAAAAGCAAAACAGATATTAAAGAAGATATGAAGCCTAAAATGGCAGAAAGCACTAAACGGGAAAGGTAGAGCCCCCATCTGCCTCTGTAGGCAGAAATGCGCATAAAAGCGGCGCTTTTTGCATCTTGGGCAAAAGATACACCAGAAAGCATACCAAACAAAAGAAGCATAATGGCGATAGTGCCATGCACAATGCGCGGGCCAAGCATTTGAGAAGGGGAAGAAAGTTGTAGATTTTCATTGTTTGTATATTCCAGTACAAAATTAAGCTGAAAAGGAGAAGATGCGAAATTTTGCTGGAATGCAAAAAGATCATCTTCTGTAAAAAAGAGATCGCTTTCTTCTAGCACCTGTACAGCAATATGGGGGGAAAGAGCCGTTATAAATGCAGCAGATACATTTTCTCTGATTAGTAAATTTAAAGAAGTAGAGGGAGATACAACCTCTATAAACAGCCTGCGGTAATTTGAAGACGCAACTTTGTCATCAAATTTATTATCTGCAATATAGGCACATTCCCACTGGCCGGCGGCTACCATGTCCTTTGCCTGCTGTGGTGTGTCGGCCTTTTTAAAAGAAATCCCGTTATCGTCAAAAGAAGAAAGGGAGCTGTAGAAATTGGCGGCAATGGGAGAATCATCGGGTATCCATACCCCAACAACAGATGTATTGCCGGAGTTATTAAAAGAAAAGGCCGACGCCAGTAAAAAAACCATGACGGGCAGCATGAGCAAACTAACAAGATATCCCGGCTGAGAGCGCAAGCGATGCACTTGCATGGAAAGTAGAGAGCAAAAATATTTCATAGTTTCACCCTCTTTTTCTTATGATTTAACAGCAAATAAGAAAGCAAAAAGAACAAAAATGATACACAAAGCAACCCGATATATGAAACAGGTTTTGCTGTAAAGTTAAATAGAGAAGAGAGAAGCTGCCGCATAAGAGAAAAAGGAGAATAGCGGCCTATGGCCTGTAGAAATGCCGGAAGCATTGCAGAAGGAATGAGGGAGCCGGAAACGAATAAATCTACAATTGAATACAAAAAAAGTAAAAGTACGCCGCCGGTGCGTCCTGCTAAACTTACAAACAATATGCCAAGAGAGGCGCAAAAAGCTGAAATAAGTAAAGCAGATAGAATCAAACTTAAAGTAACGGTGGGATACAAGTAGAAGGAACGCGCCATAAATACCCCGCCACATAACAATACACCAAGGGGTATGGCTACACTTAAACAGGCAATAATACATTTGGCTAGGTATAATACAAAACCAGAGCTTCCGGCAGAGCGCAGCCTTTGATACCATCTAAGCTGAGTGTTAAAAGAGTAGTAGGTGGCATATAATGCAGAAATAAGCATTAATAAAAAAACGATAGCCGAAAGGCTGTAGTGCTGTGAAAGGGAGAGCTCGTTTGTAAAAGAAAGAGATTCTGTTTTGTATATATCCTGACGCAAAAGTGCCAAGCGAATAAAAGCAAGGTTGCTTTGCTGCAAAATATAATTTACCTGCCCCTGGGTGGCACCAACAGCATAAGCAGCCTGCGCTGCCCAGTAATTGGCGTTTTGGGTTGCCAACAGCATGCCGGTAACCCCTTGTATAAGCAGTATAACGGTAGAAGTCTGTAAAGGATGAGAAGGGTCTACTAAAATAAGGGGAGAGAGGTTTTCACCCGTCATTATACTGTTGTAAAAACTGGCAGGCAAAATAACAGCGGCGTTTGCAGTGCCATTGCCAACCATAGTGCGTGCGTCTTGCGCTGTGGCATACTGCAAAGAAGCATATTTTGAAACATCCTGCATAGAAGATGACATTTCTACAACCGATTTGATAATTTCATCTTCGGTATCTTCGGTTGCAATTACAATTATTAGAGGTTCTAAATTTGTGGTTAACAAATTTTGGGCAGAATAGGCGGCAACCGCAACAAGAACTACGGCAGCCACCGCTAAAGAGGTGGCTGCCAATAGTTGTTTGTATATCGTTTTAAGTTGAAGAATACATGAACGAATAAAAAGCATGCCATGTCCTTTCAAACTTTAATAATAAAAAGGGTTTATGCAATGTTATAAAGATTTTCCATAATCTCTTCGACCAATTTTTGAAGTTCTGTCTCTGTCATTTCAAGCACGTACTGAGGAGTGAACTCTTCAAATTTGTAATTTCCAAGAGGTTCTACAGAATAGAAAATCTCAAATGATGCTTCGTTCTCATCGTCGTACCAATCTTTGTAATAAAGAGAAGAATCGTGCAAATCAAGGGTTAGATAGGATTTCGACTTGGCTTCAGCATCGCCCGCCAGCACAATTTTATATTCTTCATCATCAACGGTGCCGGTAAAGGTTGCAGAGAAATTATCGGAAGTGGATTTTGTGTCCCACTCAACCTCAAATCCAATGTTGGTGGATTCTTCGTAATAAGAATCCTCTACTACAATAGAGCCGGTGGCGGTATAAAGACCATTGCTGTCTATGGAGTTTCCGGTAAATTCGAAAGACATAGAAGTGTCTCTAGAGGCAAGGGAAACATAGAAATACTCGCCAATGTTGTCTTTTGTTCCAAATTGCGCATCAATTGTAAGGGGATCATCATACAAAACAATCTCGGTGTTTAAGGCAACCAAATATCCGTCTTGTATGTAGTAATTAACAACAATATCATCCAAATTGGAGAATGTATCGCTAAAAAGTTCCTGCAACTCTGTTAACTGCTCTTCGGCGCTTTCATCCTCGTAGCTGTAATAATTTACACTGCTGGAGTTTTCGAGAAGTGCGCAGAAAACGGTATCTTCTTTTAAGATATCAATTACGTTGTTGGTGAAAATTTCAAGTTCTGCGGCTGTAATTGTAGCGGTGTATTTTTTTACATCTACTTTGCCGCTGTTTAGCTTAATATTTTCTTTTCCAACTTCTTCGTAAACAAATTTGTTAAGGAAGGTTTCGTATTCTTTTTGGATTTTTTCTTTAGACTCTTCGGTCATTAAATTATTATACCAATTTGCAGAAGAGGTGGCACCAAAAAGAGAGAAAGAAAACTCTTCGGCAGATAAATTACCAAACATTCCGCTGGAACCAAAGAAAGAATCCTCAAGATCTTCGCCCAAAGTGCTGGTATTTACGGCCAAAAAGCCCTCGTAAAACTGCGGAAGGGCAAGTGCTAAAATATCTCCGTCAGCCCGCAAAATAGCAGAAAAAGCCGCATAAGAGCCAAGGTTTAGGTCGCCCTCAACAGCAAGCTGCTGTTTGTCTTTGTCTAAATAAGTGTCAAGTTTAAAACCAAAGCCAACCATCTCTTCGTCAAGATAATATTCCATATCTTCGTTGATACCGGTAAGCTTAAACGAGAAAGACTGGTGGGTGGGGTCTTTGGATACCCAGTCAGAAAAACCTTCTAAGCCAAGGGCTTTTTCTGTATTGGCCTGTGCAGACGAATATGCGTCTTGTGTTTTTGTCCATGCGCCAGAAACTACGCTTTTTGGGCTTGCGCCTTTTACAAGCATTACAACACCAAAAATGGCACCGGCCAAAACAACAATTGCAGCAATTATGGCAATTAGTATTTTTTTGTTAAATGGCTTTTTAGCGGGCAATGGAGCAGCAGCAACAGGCTGGCCGCCGGCAGGAATAAAACCGGGAGCGGTGTTTTGGGGCTGCTCGGCATTATAGGGCACAGCTTGTGGCTGATCTACAGGGGCCTGCGGCGTAGCGGCAGGTACTTGGGGCGCGGCCTCGGGGCTTTGTGCTGCGGCAATGGGTGCCTGAGCGGGAATTGCACCGGTATTATCGGTAGTGGCAGCAGGTTGCTGGTCCGGCTGTACCCAAGCCGAAGCAGCACCGGTGTTTGCAGTGGTTTGTGCGGCAACCGGGGTCTCGGCGCTTTGTACAGCGGGCGCGGGTGCGCTTTCTGTAGCAGGGGGCTGAACCTCTTGAGAATTTGTGTTTAATGCAGGCTGCTCTTGTGTTGCAGCAAGGTCTGCAGGAGATACGTTGCTGCCACAATTGCCGCAAAAGCGGGCGTCATCGGGCAACGCAGTTCCACAATGTTTACATGTCATCCTTATACTCTCCTCATTTTTTGTACAAATATTTGGATAGCCCATTATTGTGGGCTTAACCACCGTTTTAACTGTTTTTGGTTTTGCAGCGCTTGCGCAGCTTCTCCGTAAAAACAAATTTTGCCGTTTTGCAATATTAATAAATGGTCACATAATTCTTCAATTTCTTGTAGCTCGTGGCTACATAAAAGAATCGCACCGTCTCTCTTTTTGTAATCCAACAAATACTGCATAAAAGAAGAACGGTAATTGATATCTAAAGCTGAAAAGGGCTCGTCCATTAAAAGGTAACGTGGGTTATTAAGCAGGCCAAGGGCAATGTTTACCCGCTGTCTCATTCCGCCGGAAAGTTTTGAAACTTTCTTTTTTTCAAACCCCTGCAATTGTAAAAAAGCCAAAGATGAATTTTCGTCCAAGGGTGTGGGTTTTATCCCATAGACCTGCTGCCAGTACATTAGATTTTCTTTTACGGTTAAATCTTCTAGCAATGCGGGGTTTTGGGGGATGTACCCCAGTTGATTGCGCAAAAAGGCACGGTCGTTTAGGATATTTTTGCCGTCGCACTGCATCTGGCCGCTATCGGCCAAAACCACCTGCGCAGCAATGGATAAAAGGGTGGATTTGCCTGAGCCATTATGACCGGCAATGCCCAGGCACTGGCCAGATGATAACACAAAAGAAGCGTCCTTAAGAACAGGGGCGCTTTTATAATGTTTGTTTATATTAATGGCCTGTAGCATAATGTTTCTCCAATTTCCCTATATTATACAAAATCGCATAGATAAGGTCAATATTTGGGGTGGAGAAAATGACGATTTATAGAATAAAAATTACATACGTCTGTCTAAACTGCGGTATTGAACAGCCTCGGAAATATGTGCCGAATCTATGGTTTCCTGCTTATCCATGTCGGCAATTGTTCGTGCTACACGCAAAACACGGTCGTGTCCGCGGGCAGAAAGACCCATGCGTTCAAAGGCGGTTTTTAAAACAGCAGCGGCTTTTTCGCTTATGGGGCATATGTTTTTTAAAGAGGTGCCAGAAAACAAGCTGGAGGGGCCTGTGCCCAGCGATGCCCTAAATTGGCGTGCCGCCAATACCCGCTGCAAAACAACATGGCTGTCTTCTCCGGCGTTGTCCGAGCGAAGCGCGTCATAAGGAACAGGCTGTACTTCTATATGCAAATCGATACGGTCTAACAAAGGGCCGCTTATTTTGCGAATATAGCGGTCAATTTCGTTTTGACTGCACCGGCATTCTCGTGTGGGGTGTCCAAGATAGCCACAGGGGCAGGGGTTCATAGCGGCAACAAGCATAAACCGGCTGGGAAATGCGATACTGCCCGCTACACGGCTTACTACAACCTCGCCATCTTCCATAGGTTGGCGCAGCATTTCCAGTGCGTCCCGCTGAAACTCGGGCAGTTCATCTAAAAAGAGCACCCCGTTATGCGCAAGGCTTATTTCTCCGGGTTTGGGTGCGTGCCACCGCCCGCGAGTCCGGCAGGGCTTACCGAGTGATGCGGATGGCGAAACGGCCGAGCAGCAACCATACCTGTGCCGTTTTTACGAGTGGCAGAAAGGCCGGCAACCGAGTAAATTTTGTGTGTTTCAATTGCTTCTTCTTTGGCCAGTGGAGGCAAAATGCCTAGCAGTCTTTTGGCAAGCATACTTTTGCCTGAACCGGGAGGCCCCACCATAAGGATATTGTGCAAACCTATGGCGGCAATTTCAAGCGCGCGGCGTGCCTCAAACTGGCCCTTAACATCGGATAAGTTTTGCAGTACAGCAGCATCGGTGGGAAGCAGCTCGGTAGGAACTGTCGGCTGCAATAAACTGCTGCCAGACAAATGATCAATTACTTCGTGTACGCTTTTTACGGCATAAACAGCAACATTTTCTGCTATTGCGGCTTCCATAGCATTTTCTTTGGCAACAAAAAGCTCTTGTATGCCAAACTGAGAACAGCAAAGAGCCATGGGCAGTGCGCCCGTAACAGGACGTATGCGCCCATCAAGGCTTAATTCTCCTATAAAGGCGGTATGGGGCGGCAAGGGTGCAATTTGCCCACTGGCAGCCAGTACACCCAGTAAAAGAGGAAGGTCGTACACGGGGCCGGTTTTTCTTATATCAGCAGGAGCTAGGTTTACCGTTATACGGCTGGTAGGGTATGTGAAACCGGTGTTTTTTAATGCGCTGCGCACTCTATCTGTGGCTTCTTTTACAGCGTTGTCTGGCAGGCCAACAATCGAAAATTGGGGAAGCCCACCCGAAATATCCACTTCGCAGGTTACAACAAAGCCATCTAGGGCATATACACCCAAGCTATTCACCTTGGCAAACATATAAACAACTCCCTTTTTATCCCGCAGCTTTTCCATTTAATTATATAGTACGGCTGTGTTTACAGTAAAGGGCTTATGGTGAGAAAGATAGTAAAATGCCGCATTCTTTACTAAACAAGAATGCGGCAGAAGTATCAACTTGGCCTATTTAAGGTTGTAACGTTTTACATTGCGCTTTTCGGAGAATTGCATTCCGATTATCATGATAATGGCAAAAACAATGCCATAATATAATACGGATATGCCGTGTGCAATGCAAGCGGCTAGAACCATAAACAGGCAACTGACAATGGCAAGGCAGGGGATGATAAACCGTTTAAAGATGCTAAGCTGTTTTTCTTTTTGCATCATTTTTATAAATATAGGGATGTATAGAGCATATAAAGTGATGATAGGTAATTCGGAAATATCAAAACTAAATGCACCAAACCAAGGCGTGGGTGATATTGAACCGAAAAAATAAACCAAACAAACAGCACAAAGCAGCAGCCCTAGTATAGAAGAATTTGCCGGCATATTTGTGGTGGAGTCTATTTGTTTAAACAATGCGGGCTTTGGCCCTGTGTTGCGTACCGCCAAAGAGTAAAGGCCACGGCTACACCCAAGCATTAGTCCGTTTAAAGTGCCCAAACAAGAAATAATTACAAATACAAAAATCAGCGTACCGCCAATGGAACCAAAAACAGTTTGAAATGCAGTTTTAGCGCCCTCTTGCCCGCTTTGCATTAAAATTTGGGTTGGCACAACCCCTGCAAGTCCAATATAGTACAAAATATAAACGGCTACAACAATTATAGAGCCAATGATTAGGGCACGAGGCATATTTTTTTTAGAATCTTTAATTTCGGAATTTATAGACGTTGCAATAATCCAGCCCTCGTACGCAAAGGCAACGGCTACTACCGAGGCAAACAAACCTTGCCCCAAGCCAACTTGATTATTAAGTACATGGGTAAAGTTATTTACTGTAAGGCCGCTGCTAAGGCCAAAAAAAGTACCAACAACTGCCATAAGCAAAAGCGGAATAAGCTTAATAACGGTAGTAGAAACCTGTAGCTTGCCCGCAATGATGGGGGAAAGAGTGTTTACGGTAAAGGAAGCAATTAGAAAAAATCCGGATAGCACCATGGCTGAGCCACCCGTAATATCCCACCCAAGCAAAACACAGGTATACCTGGCAGATACCCACGCCAATACAGCGGTAATGGCAGGTTGGTATATAACAACAATAAACCAGCCTATAAAGTAACCATATCGGCTGCCCACAGTGGCATCGGCGTAATCCATAACACCGTTCATTCGTTCGTACTTTGTTGCTAAAATGGCAAAGGCATATGCGCAAACAATCATGATAAGGCCAACAATAGCCCACGCCGCAATGCCAAGCGGAATATTGCCGCCTGTGGCCTTTAAAACCGTTTCTGCTTTAAAAAAAACGCCGCTACCAATTACAATTCCTACAACCAGAGCAACGGCCGTAATAAGGCCGTACTTTTTCTTCAATCCGTCTTCCAAACAAGCGCCCCCAAAGTGTTTTACTAATTTTATAATATGCTAATAAACACTGTAAAATATAAAATTTATTTGGGGTATAGGGCATAAAAATATAAAGTTTTGCAGAGGAAAGCAACGAATGAAGAATGAACCGTTATAGGATGTTTTTAAATTTTCGAATCGCTTCTTCTTCTGTACTTAGAAAGAAAATATCTTTTCCGTTATTGCTTTCGTATATAAAATCTTTTAATGGCTGGCTTTTGTAGTGAGAGAAATTGCCAACAATTGCCAGCTTAAACTGATAATTGATGAATTTTTGCAGTATTTCTCCGGCAACCCGGGTACTTAACACAAAAAAGTCTTCTGTAATGGCTTCTTTATTTAACACAATGCAATCGCAATTGTTTTCATAGCGCATAGTCATCATAAAATCTAAAGCAGACTGTGTGTCGGCTATACAAATTGTATCGCTTTGCACAATGGATATATTTGCTCCGTTTACTTGTATGGTTTTTGTATGCATAAAAATAGCTCCAATCGTAAAAAATAAAGAGATAACAAGCATCTATCATACCATATATGATAATTGTAAGAAATACAAAAAAGCCGATAGTAAACGCTTTATAAGAGCGCAAATATCGGCTTTATGGTTTAAAATAATAAGTAAGTGCAAGCGCTATGGCTTTATGTGACCAGAAAGAATATACATATGCTCGCAGTCTAGCATTATATCAAACAAAAAGGCATCGCCAAGGCGCTTTGCTTCTTCTTTACAAGATAGCAAAGAGGTAGAGATAGGCTGCACCTTTTTACCCGAATGGCGGGTGTTTATTTTTTGTTTGCCTATGCCATGTGCAATTACAAATCGACCGCCGGGCGCGAGGCATTTGCAGATTTGTGCTGCAAATTGCGCCTTATCCATAAAGTGCGGGTAAGCATTGTATACCATAATTAAATCGAAGCCAGTTTCGTTAAAAGTGTAAAAATTTTGTACCGAAACTTTTACAGCCGGGTGGTTTTGGTATTTTGCTTTTGCCAGACTTACCATTTTGGGGGATAAATCGATAGCGCGAAGCAAAGCGGGGCTTCTTTTGAGCAGTGGGGCAAACATTATGCCTGTTCCACAAGCTACGTCTAGTATGCGGGCATTTTGTGGGGGATTTGCAGCGGCAACAATGGCATTTAAGACACTGTCGTCGGCTTTACCACGCGCATCCCACGTAGAGGCCGCTTGATCGAAAAAATCCCGAACAAAGGTGTTGGAAATAATTGTTAATTTGTCATATATGCAGTATTCACCTAATAAGCCCTTATTTCTTTAAGATAAAACTCTTGCCCGCTAATCATCTCGTAATCAGATTTAGCGCAATTTGGGCAAATATTGTTGTGTTGTACAGCACCAAATACCTTACCGCAGGCATGGCAGATTGCGTTTGCGGGTAAGATCTCTATTTCTAGCTTTGTTTTTTCCAGCAGGGTGCCATCTACAGCGGCAGGGTAGCAGGCGTGCAGGTATTTGGGGATAACAGAAGACAACTCGCCAACTTGCAGTACAAGCGTATCAATTTCGGTTACTTTGTTTTCTTCTGCCACCCGCAAAACCTGTTCTACTATATGGTACATAATACCAAGCTCATGCATAGTTAGTTCCTACTGCCAAAGATTTGTTTGGCGGCAATTTTTACTTTGCGTTTTACAACGTGAGGCAAAATGTTCTTTTTAATATCCAAAAATTCTACACCGGCTCCATCATAGGCACGGTCTAAAGAAATGGCGTCAAATTTACACTTTGTGGTACACATGCCACAGCCAACACACATGTATTGGTCTACCACCGAGGCACCGCATCCAAGGCAGCGTTCGGTTTCTTTACGCATTTGCTCTTCGGTAAGGGCACCACGTAAATCGTGGAAGGTTGCCTTTGCCTTTTTACTGTCTACAGGTTCTACGCGCTGGCGGGGGGTGTTATCGTAGCTCTCGATAAGTGCGGCGGATTTATCAAGCTCGATATAATTACGGCGGCTACGGCCAAAGCGTAGGTCTTGCCCAGGCTGCACAAAGCGGTGAATGGATATAGCGCCTTGCTTGCCTGCGGCAATGGCATCAATGGCAAAGCGGGGGCCTGTAACGGCGTCGCCACCGGCAAACACATCGTTTTGCTTTGTTTGATAGGTCCAGTCATCTATTTGGATGGTGTTGTTTTTATTTAAAACAACTTCGCTACCCTCTAACATGCCGCACCAATCAATGGCCTGCCCAATAGAGAGCAAAACATAATCAGCATCCACAACAATAGTGTCGTTTTGGTCGTACTGCGGGGCAAACCGATGTTCTGCGTCAAACACGCTGGTGCAGCGCACAAACTCTACGCCTGTTACCTTGCCATTACTAGTAAGGATGCGTTTTGGACCCCAACCGTTGCTAATGGCGATGTCTTCGTTTTCAGCGGTTTCAATTTCTTCGGTTAAAGCGGGCATTTGCTTGCGACTTTCGAGACAGTACATGCTTACAGAAGTGCCGGAAGAACGTACTGCAACACGGGCAACATCTATGGCAACGTTGCCGCCGCCAACTACCACAACTTTGCCAGAAACGATTTTATCGCTGGAAAGGTTAGAATTGCGTAAAAAGCCAACACCAGACATAACGCCCTCGGCATCTTCGCCCTCAAAGCCTACTTTGCGGCCCTGCTGTGCGCCAACGGTTAGATAAAATGCCTTATAACCCTGTTTGCGCAGTTCGTCCAGTGTTATGTCTTTGCCAACCTCTACACCGGTTTTAAAGGTAACGCCCATTTCACGTAAAACGTCTATTTCAGCTTCTACAATGTTTTTTTCTAGCACAAAAGAGGGGATGCCAAGTGTAAGCATACCGCCAAGTTTTTCTTCTTTTTCAAACACGGTAATATCGTAGCCATCTAAGGCTAAAAAGTACGCGCAGGATAAACCGGCGGGGCCAGCGCCAACAATGGCTATTTTTTTATCTCCATAGTGGTTGCGCTTTTGGGGCACAAAGCGGGTTGCTTTGTCTAAATCCTGCTGGGCAATAAACTTTTTAATGTCATCAATGGCAATGGGTTCATCAATATCGCCGCGGGTACAAGCATCTTCGCAGCGGCGGTTGCAAACAAGGCCGCAAACGGCGGGGAAGGGGTTTTCTGCTTTAATTAGCTCTAGGGCCTCACTATAGTATCCCTGTGCGGCCAGTTTGATGTATCCCTGAACAGCAATGTGAGCGGGACAATTGGTTTTGCAGGGGGCAGTGCCCGTATCCACTACATCCTCGCGGTTTGTGCGGTAATCGGGGTTCCAATCGGTTTCTTTCCAGTTATTGTTACGGGGGTATAGGTGGTTGTTATATTATCGGTAACCGGCTTGCTGGAGCAAAGTTTTTGTCCCGGTTTTAGAGCGTTCATGGGGCAATTTTCTACACACTGGCCGCAGGTAACGCATTTGTCTGCATCTACCTTGGCAACGTAGTTAGAGCGCAGCATATCAGTGTTTTTGTACATGGTGCCAGACCGCAAAGACAGGCAAGAGCACCCACAGCAGTTGCATATGGCGTGTGTTTTGCCGCTGCCGTCAATATTGGGTATTTGGTGCATTAGGCCGTTGTCTTCGGCTCTTTTAATAATCTCAAAGGCCTCCTCGCGGGTGATAGCACGTCCGCGATTGGTACGGATATAGTATTCTGCCGCATGGCCCATTTGAATGCACATATCTTCTTTTAAGTGCCCGCAGCCTTCTCCCATTGCTTCGCGGTCTGTACGGCAAGAGCAGGGCGAACAAGAAAATACAGAGTTGTCGTTTAAGTATTTAGAAACTTCCTCGTAGCTTACACGGTGGCTGTTGCCCTCAATGGCGGTTTCGATTGGGATAACACGCATAAGACCAATGCCCGGAGGGAACATGCCGGCACTCATGGGGCCGCGAACACGACCATATGCTTCCATAGCATAGGCAACCACTGGGTATTTTTTGACGTTGTCTAAATTGTTTACAACCATTTCCATAATGCCGGGTATCCAGCTTTCGGCATGCCAAAAGGTATCTACACCATCAATTACGTTAACAAAAGTTGTGCCGTATACAGCCAGTTTCATCATTTGCTCGTGGCAATATTCTTCGGGTTTGCCGGTGATTTTAGCAACTTCGGCAGTGGTACGTTTTGTAAAGTACCCCATAGCAAGGCCAATTTCGGCCATTTCGTCGTCTACACCGGCCTCTAAAATAACATATTCGGGGTCATCCCACTCGTAGCCGTTTTTGCCGGGCTTTTTGCGCCCCAGCATATTGGTAAAAGCCATTACTTTTTCGTTGTATTTACATTCATAACCATCTGGAAAATACATTTTTGTGATTAGCCGTTCCATAAGTGCCTCCCGTTTATTTTAAGTGTTTAGGTTTTTGTGTTTTGCACTTCGGTGCGCAGCCAGTTTATCCATGCATCCATGCCTTCGCCTGTTTTTGCTGAAACAGGAAAGATTTGAATATTGGGATTTAGATTTTTAACACGTTCCACACAAGCATCCATGTCAAAATCAAAAACCGATAGAGTATCGATTTTGTTAATGATAAGGGCGCTGCAAATTTGAAACATCAGCGGATATTTTAGGGGTTTGTCGTCGCCCTCGGGTACACTTAAGATCATTGCATTTTTTGTGGCGCCGGTGTCAAACTCTGCGGGGCAAACCAAATTACCTACGTTTTCTAATATGATAAGGTTTGCATTTTCTGCCCCCAAACCATTAATGCCCTGCCGTGTCATATCGGCATCTAAGTGGCACATGCCGCCGGTGTGAAGTTGTATAACATCTACGCCTGTGCCAGAGATTGTTTTTGCATCTACGTCAGAGTCGATGTCGGCTTCCATAACGGCAATACGCATTTCGTCTTTTAAAGCACCAATGGTCTTTACCAAGGTTGTGGTTTTGCCAGCGCCGGGGGAGCTCATAAGATTAAGCAAAAACGTTTTTTCTTCCTTTAGCTGTTCGCGCAGCCGCTGAGCATCTTTGTTGTTGTCTTCGAACACGCTTTGCTTAATTTGTAAAATGCGAAATGAGCCCTTCTCGAAATGGAAGACACGCCATCAATCGTGTATACTGAAAGAAGGAGGCCAAAAAGCATGTCAAACAAATCAAGAAAAGGTGTAGCTCCACCGCGTTACGATGAAGCAT
>JBKEAM010000080.1:0-6297 GCA_047972265.1 Oscillospiraceae bacterium
CGGCCTGCTCCTTCATTGCGTCCTCACAGGCTTCCTCGCCACACCACATGGCGCGTATATAACCGGTAGAGGCCGAAGCGGTTGCAATAATTTCTTCCATATTTTTGCAGGTAGAGGTACGCTTTTGCAGGTTTTCGGAGGCTCTGGCATACAATGCTTGTGCCAGTTCCTCTAACAAAGCCGGGATAGCGGTGTTAAGCTCTGCCAGGGGCACAAAACTTTTTTCGCGGTTATCGCGTCGTACCAAAACGCACTGGTTGTTTTCAATGTCTTTTGGGCCAATCTCTAAACGAAGCGGCACACCCTTCATTTCCCATTGGCTAAATTTCCAACCGGGAGAGTTATCGCTGTCGTCCAGTTTAACGCGCACATATTTAGAGAGTTCTTTTTTCAGTTCGTACGCCTTGTCCAATACGCCCTCTTTATGCTGCGCAATGGGGACAATAACCACCTGAAAAGGCGCAATGGCAGGGGGTAAAATAAGCCCCTCGTTGTCGCCGTGGGTCATAATCAGGCCGCCAATCAAGCGGGTAGAAACGCCCCAGCTGGTTTCAAAGGGGTATTGCAGGGTATTGTCGCGTCCGGTAAAGGTAACATCAAATGCGCGAGAAAATCCATCGCCAAAATAGTGGCTGGTACCGGCCTGCAAACCCTTGCCGTCGTGCATCATAGCCTCAATAGAGTAAGTGGCTTCGGCACCGGCAAATTTTTCGCTCTCGGTTTTTTGCCCTTTCAGCAAAGGCATCATCAGGTGCTTTTCACACATTTCAGCATAGGTTTCCAGTTGCTGCTTTGTCTCGGCAACGGCTTCTTCTGCGGTTTCGTGTATGGTATGTCCCTCTTGCCACCAAAACTCGCGGGTACGCAAAAACGGGCGGGTTGTTTTTTCCCAGCGCACTACACTGCACCATTGGTTATACAGCAGGGGCAATTGCCGCCAGCTGCTAAGCACATGAGAAAAATGGTCGCAAAACAGGGTTTCGCTGGTGGGGCGTATGCACATGGGTTCTTCCAGCTCTTCACTGCCGCCGCGTGTAACCCACGCAACCTCGGGTGCAAACCCGTTTACATGGTCTTTTTCTTTTTGCAGCAGGCTTTCGGGTATCAGCATGGGCATAGCTACGTTTTCGTGGCCGGTTTCTTTAAACATACCGTCCAGTATGCGGGTAATTTTTTCCCAAATAGCCTGCCCGTAAGGGCGCAGTATGGTAAACCCTTTTACCGAAGAATAATCCACCAGTTCCGCTTTCAGGCAGATATCGGTATACCATTGTGCAAAATCCTCATCAATGGGGGTAATAGCCTCAACCATTTTTTTATTGTTATTACTCATAATTCATCCTCTCTGCCAATTTGCAGGCCATAAAACAAAAAACCCCCGCTTTTTGTTCGGGGGCTTTTTATCTTACAATTACAACTGCCAACCCCGGCGCCCTGTCGGGCAACAAAGCCGAAGGCGCCCTGCTTCTCCAGTTTCAGAGAATCAGGTGTTTTCTTCTACATAGCGAACAATGTCTCCGACGGTATGGAAATTCTCAATTTCCTCGTCAGGAACTTCCACGCCAAATTCGTCTTCCATGGACATAATCAGGTCTACAACATCAAGGCTGTCTGCCTCTAAATCTTCTACGATGTCGGACTCCATGGTGATTTTGTCTTCTTCTAAATCCAGCTGGTCAGCTAAAATGCTGCGGATTTTTTCAAAAACGTCCATCGGCGCCCCTCCTTCCTCATTAAACTGGCCCGAAGGGCCCAAACAGTGTTTTGGCAAAATGCCGCAAAACCTATTTCTTTTTATAGCTTGTTTTACCATGCTTGTCAAGATTATTTTATCTTTATTTACATTCCCTTAAAAAGAATGTAAAAAATACAGAAAAACAGCACTATAAAACAAAACTTTTATGCTCTTAAAACCGTCTTTTGCATAGGTGCCTCTTTTAAAAAATACAAAAATAAACTTTTACAATCGTTGGTTTTATTTGGCGGTGTCAGGGGCTTCTTTTTTTAGCAGATGCTTATAGGTTCTGTCTAAAACAAAAGAGCCTAGGGGCGCGGTAAACAAAATAGAAACCACCGCAACAGCAAGTATTATATCGCCGTTTGGCAGTCCCATAGCCAGTGGAATGGAGCCAATGGCTGCCTGAACCGTAGCTTTGGGAATGCCTGTAAAGGTGCAAAACAGACGTTCTTTCCAATTTAAATTGGTTTTAATAAGGCATAGCAAAGTACCAATGGCCCTGATGAATAGCACAGCTACCAATAGTAAAAGTGTTTTTAGCCCGGCCGATGTGGCATATTGAATATTTACACTGGCCCCTACAAGGGTAAATAGCAGTATTTCAGCTCCAACCCATAATTTAGAAAATTTTGCAGACAGGCGCGAGGCGGTAACAGGCGCTTTTTTTAAAATGATAATACCTGCAACCATAACCGATAATAACCCCGAAAAAGGAAAAACAGCCTGTACGTAATCTTCTAGTGCCACCAGTAAAAAAGCAGAACTTAAAAGGATGATGATTTTTGCGGAGTCTCTCATGTGTACCTTTTTAAATAAAAACGCAAGTAAAAATCCTAGCATAATGCCCACCAAAATGCCCAAAACAATTGAGATAGGGATTTTAATAAACTGAAAAGCCGATACTTTTTGATTGTCTGTAAGGCCCAATAAAGAGGTAAATACCACAATGTTAAAAATATCATCCACAGAGTCTCCCGCTAAAACAAGCTGGGGAATGTTTTTATCGGTGCCATATCCTGTCTCCAGCAGGTGTATCATACGGGGTACTATTACCGCGGGCGAGGCCGATGCGATTACCGCGGCCAACAGTGCAGCATCTAAAAGCGGAATATTTAGAAGACGCGGGGCAATTAAAATGGTACCCAGCATTTCAAAGCAGGCAGGTACAAAGCTCATAAAAAAAGCAGGGCGTCCAATTTTTTTTAGGTCTTGTAAATCTAAAGAGAGCCCGGCTCTTGTTAAAATAATAATCAAAGCCAGTTGGCGTAAATCGGCCGAGATAGAAAGCAGTGACTCATCCAGTAAGTTTAAACAGTAGGGACCCAAAACAATGCCGCTAAGCAGCATCCCTATTAAAGCGGGGAATTTAATCTTTTTAAAAAGTGAGCCCAAAAGCAATCCGCATAAAAAAATAAGAGCAAGTCCGGTTAACATGTTTCTCTCCTTATTGGTAAAGTAATAAAGGGCTGCAACACCTGTATAAACGCAGATGTTGCAGCCCTTTAGCAAAATAGTTTTTTGCAATAAAAAAGCCGATACCTCTGCAAAGCAGAAGTCATCAGCTTGTAAAAGCGGTTTAGGCTATTGCCAAGGGAGAACCTCATTCCCGTTTATTTAGTATAAACAACGCAGGGGTAAAAAGCAATATAATTTGGCATATACCATAATAAGCAGGTAAAAGGCAAAATTGGCAATGCCTTAGTACGTTGCCAATTTGTACAAATTTTAAGTCAAACATTAATGCGCTTTTACAATAAGATGTATTGTGAATACAGTGGGTGTGTGCTACAATAAACAGCGGGTAAAATGCCCACAATACGCATATTGTAAACACCAAAGAGTTAACGGGAGGAGTTTAGACGGCGATGCTTACAGCGATAACCGGTATCAACTGGGGCGACGAAGGCAAAGGGCGCATGGTAGACTTGCTTTGTGAAGAATACGATGTAGTGGTGCGTTATCAGGGAGGAAACAATGCGGGACATACCGTTGTAAACCCTCTTGGCAAATTTGTATTAAACCTGCTTCCCAGTGGCATATTGCGCCCAGATGTTGTAAACGTTATGGGCAACGGCATGGTAATAGACCTTGCCCACCTACATAAAGAACGCGCACGCCTAACCGAGCGTGGGGTTAAAATTACTCCCGAAAATTTAAAAATAAGCCAGCGGGCCAGCATCTGCCTGCCTATCCATCCTATGTTGGATATTTTGGAAGAAGAGCGGCTTGGCGGCGGAGCTTACGGCTCTACCCGGCGTGGTATTGCGCCAGTATATGGCGATAAGTACATGAAAAAGGCCCTGCGTATTGGCGATTTGCTGGAGCTTGAAAGCCACCGCAAACAGGTAGAAGACCTTGTTGCTTTTAAAAACCTTACCATAGAGGGCATTTATAAAGCTCCTCCTGTAATTTTTGAGGAGATATGGAAAGATTTAGAATTTTATGCCAAAGAGTTTGCGCCCTATATTTGTGATGTGGGTTTGTTTTTAAGCAAACAGGCAGAAGAAGGCCGAAATATCATGTTTGAAGCCCAGCTTGGTGCGCTGCGTGATATCGATTTTGGCATCTACCCCTTTACATCTTCTTCCAACACCATTGCCGCCTATGCGCCCATTGGTGCCGGCGTACCGGGCTGCCAGCTTAATAATAGCCTTGGCATTACAAAAGCCTACTCTACCTGTGTAGGTGCCGGCCCCTTTGTTACCGAGTGGGAGGGCGAAGAAGCCGAAACCCTGCGTCAGGCAGGGGGAGAGTTTGGCGCTGCCACAGGGCGCCCCCGCCGCGTAGGTGCGTTTGATGTTGTGGCCAGCCGCTATGGCTGCCGTATGCAGGGTGCTACCCAACTGGCAATAACCATGTTGGACGTGCTAAGCTACCGCGACGAAATCCCTGTATGCATTGCGTACGAGCTGGACGGCAAACAAACCACCGATTTCCCCTATGGCGAAGCCCTTAACCGCGCTAAGCCTGTGCTTACCACTTTAAAAGGGTGGAAAAAGGATATCTCTGGCGTGCGCCATTTTGAAGATTTGCCCAAGGAAGCGCAGGAATATGTGCAGTTTATAGAAAAACAGCTTGGCTGCCCCATTAAATATATTTCTGTAGGACCCGAAAGAGAAGCCTGCATTCGTATGTGATACCAAAGATGATGTGTTATTTATAAGCAAAAGTACGCTAGCCATTTTGGTTAGCGTACTAATTTAAAATAGATTGATTTTTTTTAACTATTGCCAAACTGCTTTGCAGAATGGTAGAATAATGCTTAGATATTTAAAAATGGGGTACGTTGCATTTTTTTTGTATCTCATGTAAGTTTTCATAAAAAGAAAGGTGGATAAAATGACAACGAACCAAAAAGTACTTAGCTGGGTAGACGAAGTAAAAGCTCTGTGCAAGCCCGATAAAGTTGTATGGATTGACGGTAGTGAAGAGCAATTGAAAGCGCTGCGTGACGAGGCCATTGCCACCGGTGAAATGACAGAACTGAACCAAGAAAAGCTGCCGGGTTGCCTTTGGCACCACACCGCAAAAAATGACGTAGCCCGTGTAGAAAACCGTACCTTTATCTGTACCTCTGATAAAGAGGATGTAGGCCCTACCAACAACTGGATGGCCCCCGAAGAAATGAAAGCAAAATTGCGCCCCCTGTACGATGGCGCTATGCAGGGTCGCACCATGTATGTTATCCCCTATTGCATGGGTCCCGTAGGCTCTCCCTTTAGTAAGGTAGGTTACGAAACCACCGATTCTATCTATGTAGTTTTAAACATGGATATTATGGCCCGCATCGGCAAACCTGCCGAAGACCAGCTGGGCGATTCTAACGATTTTGTACGCGGCATGCATGCCAAGGCAAACATCGATGAGGAAAACCGCTACATTGTACAGTTCCCCGAAGATAACGCTATTTGGAGCATTAACTCGGGTTACGGCGGAAACGTATTGCTGGGCAAAAAATGCTTTGCACTTCGTATCGCTTCTTACCAAGGTTGGAAAGAAGGTTGGATGGCCGAGCATATGCTGATTTTGGGCCTTGAAAGCCCGGACGGGAAGGTGCAGTACATCACCGGCGCTTTCCCCTCTGCCTGTGGCAAAACCAACCTGGCCATGCTTATTCCGCCCGAAATTTATAAAGAAAAAGGCTACAAAGTTTGGACAGTTGGCGATGACATTGCATGGATGCACATTGGCCCGGACGGCCGCTTGTATGCCATCAACCCCGAGGCTGGCTTCTTTGGCGTAGCCCCCGGCACCAACGAAAAATCCAACTACAATGCGTTAATGAGCACCCGTAAAAACACCATCTTTACCAACGTTGTGTTAAACAACGATGATATGACAGTGTGGTGGGAAGGCCTTGATAAAAACCCGCCCGAAAACGGCACCGACTGGCTGGGCCAGTCCTGGAACGGTAAAACCAGCACCGAAAAAGGCGCGCATCCCAACAGCCGCTTTACCGCTCCGGCTATCAACTGCCCTTGCGTTTCTTCCGAGTTTGAGAACCCCAACGGCGTGCCTATTTCTGCCATCGTATTTGGCGGCCGTCGCGCTAAAACCGC
>JBKEAM010000009.1:0-26048 GCA_047972265.1 Oscillospiraceae bacterium
TGCAAACAGCAAAGCGGCGCGGCAAAAAAATAATATTAAATCCTTCGCCGGCAGGTCGGACAATTCTTAGTTGTCCGATGGATATTGTGGATATTTTTGTGTTAAACGAGGTGGAGGGGGAGGCACTTAGCGGTGAAAAGGCCCCGGATAGAATTTTGGCGATTTTAAAGGAAAAATATACACATGCCGAATTTCTACTTACTTTGGGCAAAAACGGAGCGGTGTATGCAAGCAAGCAAGAAACCATTTTTAAAAGTATATATAGCACTAAAGTGGTAGATACTACTGCGGCAGGAGATACTTTTACAGGTTATTTTTTTGCGTGGTACCTTGCAGGCAACACACTGGAGGAAGCGCTAAAAGTTGCGTCTATGGCATCATCCATTGCAGTAAGCAGGCCGGGTGCGGCAGCTTCAATTCCTACAAAAACTGAAGTTTTAGAACGACTGGCCAGCCTATAGATTTGGCGTATGCATTTGCACCGCAGAGGCATTTTGTTTAAAGCAAACCGATAAAAGGCAGGGCAATATTACCCTGCCTTTTATCCTTATTTACCGCTGTATAAATTATTAAAACAATTTTTTGCCTATTTTAATTTAGTATCTTCTAAACAGCTCTATGCTCTGCCGCTCTTTAATAATTTAGGCAGCATTGCTGCAAAGTTTTACAGTTTTTTATCCAAAGCATCTATTTTGGCATGCAGCACATTTATTGTATCCTGCATTTTATCGTGCTTTTCGTGCAGCTTTTTAAGGCTGCTGTGCACAGAAGAACCGGCCCCGGCGGCTATAGAGGCACCCAGCGCGCTAAGAACATTGGTGTAGTTGCCCATTATAAGCTGTGTTGCGTCAGAGGGGGCATATCCATTTAATGCAGGGACAAAGGTGCAAAGTAAGGCATATATTACCAAATAAGCAAACAAAAAAAGATAAATAAAAATGGAAATTTTACTGGATAATAGGGCAGGCAGGCGGCTTAAAAGAGAAGATGTCTTTTTCATGATGAACCTCCAAGGGTAAATAAGTTGTTGGCTTATTTAGTATCTATATTATTTACTGCTTTTATCAAGTATAACACGGTATATATATAGTTTTGATATGTTTATTTTACTTTAGTAAATCGATTTTGTGTTTTGAATAATTAAAAATATGGTGAAACAAACAAACAAATACAGGGCAAAGCAAAAACCACCCCTACAAGGCAAGTGGTTTTATACCGCAGGTTATGAAGCGTTTTTTCTGCCAATTAAGCTTGAGATGGCAGATGGCGTAATTAATACTAAATAATAAAGCAAACAATTTAAAAACAGGCCAAATAAATCCACCAGCATGCTCAACTTGTATATGTCAGAGTTTAAGGAGCCTTGGTTGGCATAAACCGTTATCAAGGTAAAGGGCAGGCCTAAAGACACACGGATAGGCTCTTCTGAAATAGAAAATGTGTAAAACGAAATTTGAATCAACGTAATAATAAACAAAAACAACAGCGAAGTTAAAATCAAATTTGGTTTAATAAAATTTCTTATTTTTGCCATCTCAATGCTCCTTTTTTATTTTTATTATAGCATTGCCGCACAATCGGACAATTTAGATATAAAAAAGGTAGATTTTAGGCTGTTTGCACAATAATAAAATAAGTAAAATTATGTTATTGGTGTTTTTAACTTAAATTTATAGTAAAGGTTTTTAAAAAGTGCTATATTGTTACTATAGTAAATAATATTTATTTTTTAAAAATCCCTTTTGCTTTACAGGTAACCAGCCATATAACTTTGATAGTAATGAGGTTTTGCTATGAATGAAAAAACCACCAAAGCAAAAAATCTAAAACGAAAAATATTCTTTTATGCTGTCTTTGCGGTTTCTTTTATATATGTAGTGTGGCGTGTGGTTTTCACCATTCCGGTTTCTTTTGGTGCGTTTTCGCTTATTATAGGGCTTCTTCTTTGGCTTTGCGAAAGCGCTACAATCATCGAGACCTTTACACATTTTTATAATGTGGAAAAATACAAAACACAAAAAATGCCAATTGTTGGAGAAGAAAGCTACCCTGATGTGGATGTGATGATTTGCACCCATAACGAAAGTGCAGACCTACTGGAAAAAACCATAAACGGCTGCAAATTTATGAAATATCCAGACCCAAGCAAGGTGCATATTTATGTTTGCGATGATATGCAGCGGGAAGAAATACGTTTGCTTTCGGAAGAGATGGAAGTGCACTACTTTGGTGTTCCGGATAATAAGTACGCCAAGGCGGGCAACCTAAACTATGTGCTGGATAAAACCTTTTCTCCGCTTGTGGCAATTTTTGATGCGGATATGATCCCTACAAACCAGTTTTTATTAGAAACAGTGCCCTATTTTGCAATGAATCACCCGGCAAATGAGGAAAATAGCGAAGAACCAAAAACCAGAGAAGAAAAAGAGCAAAGCAAGCCCCTTGGCTATGTACAAACACGGCAAAGCTTTTATAACCCCGACACACTGCAAAAAAACCTGTTTTTAGAGTCTCATGCGCCAAACGAGCAAAACTACTTTTATCGCTCGGTAAACGTTGCAAGGTCACGCAACAATTCGGCTGCCTTTGCAGGCTCCAATACGGTGTTTTTACGCGAAGCGCTGGAGGCAGTGGGCGGTTTTGCCACCTATTCTATTACCGAAGATCTTGCCACCAGTATCCCCATACTGGAAAAAGGCTATACTTCTCTTGCAGTGGATAAAGAGCTGGCGCACGGGCTTTCTCCGGAGGATGCACAAAGCTTTATTAAACAGCGCCAAAGGTGGGGCCGCGGCTCTGCACAGGTAATACCCACCGCTCGTTTTTTCAAAAGCAAACTTTCTATAGGCACAAAATGGAACTTTTTTGTTTCGTACCTGTATTGGTGGACCTTCTTCCGCCGGTTTGTCTTTTTAATCTGCCCCATTTTGGTTGCGCTTACCGGCATAGTAGTTGCCGATGTTACTGTAAGGCAGCTGCTTATTGTATGGCTGCCCTACTACATTATTTACAACACAGGGCTTCGGGTTATGTCCAACAAAACCACCAATGCACTTTGGAGCGATACCATAGATACCATACAGTTTCCGTACCTTATATGGCCCGTTATTGCCGGCACAATGAAAATACCCGAAAGAAAATTTTGGGTTACCCCAAAAGAAAAGGTGGTTGGCCGCAATTCTTCTTTAAAGTATGCAATTCCACATATCATACTTATGGCTTTGTCGGTTTTATCGGTTGCTGCTTGTATTTACTCGTTTGTTGTATTGCATTCCGAGTGGGCGCTTTTGGTTGTGTTTTGGCTGATGTATAACCTTTTTGTGTTGTCGTACTCTATCATTTACTATTATGGGCGTGTAAGTGACAGCAAGTACGAGGATATCCCCGTAAACATTCCCATTACAATTACAATAGATGGCGCCCCGCTTGCGGCAACGGCCAATTTTATCTCGGAAGAAAGTATCTATGCAACGGTGTCGCACCCCTATTGCATGCGGGATAAATATGCAACCGTAACCATTGAAGACAATGGCTATTTGGCACAAATGAAAACAAGAGTAGAAAATTGCAACGGCGATATGGGATGCAAGTTTGTAATTAAAAAAATTACCAAGCCCAATAAATACCAGTATCTGCAAATTATTTACGATAGAGACCATGCTTTTTCCGACACGGTAAACCTAAACTTTTTCCGGCTGTTTATTTTGGTTTTTGGTGGCCTGCTGCAAAGCAAAAAGAAAAAACCGATAGAAAAAAACTGCGAAAAAATCAATAAATGTAACGCAGAAAAATGAATTTTAGAAACAAAAGACATGTTGTCATTGGCTAACCGCCACGCTGTGTGCTATGATTTACACAACAACTGAAAACACTCACTTGAGGGAGTAGTTTGCGCAGCATTTTGCGTGGCAAGTCAACATACTGACCAATGCGGTCTGGCTTGTCTTAAAGAACGAGACTCATGTATGGTTTTACCATACATGGTCTTTTTTATTTTGGCCCATGTATGGTAACCCATGCGCGGGTCTTTTTTTTGTTGTAATATACATCGGGGGATTTTACAATGAACGAATTTTTGCTGGGGAAAGAGGCCGTATTAAAGCAGCTGGGCTCCAATGTTTTGCAGGGGCTACCGCCAAACCAGGTAGAGCAAAGCAGGCAGCAGCATGGCAGCAACATTCTTACACGCCAAAAGTCAGAATCTTTGCTAAAAAGAATATGGAACGCCGCCACAGAGCCCATGATTATTATGCTTATTATGGCCGGGGTTATTGCCCTTGTTGTTAATATCATCAGGGGTGTAATGGGGGGAGAAACCGATTATCTGGAATGCGTGGGCATATTTGCCGCCATTTCGCTGTCGGTTGTAATCACTGTGGTAATGGAGGGCAAAAGCGCCAAAGCGTTCGAGGCGCTTTCTCAAATTAGCGATAACACCATGATTAAGGCAATACGTGGCGGCAACACCATTATGCTAAGCCAAAAGATATTGTTGTGGGCGATATTTTATTGCTGGCTACCGGCGATAAAATCCCCGCAGATGGCAGGTTGCTTGAAAGTGTGGGTCTTACCGCAGATGAATCGGCGCTAACGGGAGAAAGCGTGCCGGCCAAAAAAATGCCGAATTTGAAATAGCTGATGAAAAAACGCCCCTTGCAGAGCGTGCCAATATGCTTTATTGCGGCAACTTTATTACCAACGGCTACTGTAAAATGGTGGTTACCTCTGTGGGCGATTCTACAGAGTTTGGCAAAATTGCCCAAGAGCTTACAAATACAAAACAAAGCAGCACCCCCCTGCAAGAAAAACTTGCAAAACTGGGTAAAACAATTACCATCCTTGGGGTAATTGCGGCTTCCATTGTATTTATCTCACAGCTAATATCTTTTGCCCTGCACGACGGGCTGATGCTGGAAGAAGTTATGGAAGCCTTTGTTACCAGCATTGTTTTAATTGTTGCGGCAGTGCCCGAGGGGCTGCCCACCATAGTTGCGGTGTCACTATCCATTAATATCATCAAACTCTCCAAGCAAAACGCGCTGGTAAAAAAGATGATCGCCTCCGAAACAGTTGGCTGTATCAATGTAATTTGCTCGGATAAAACAGGCACCCTTACAGAAAATAAAATGACCGTTGGCGCCTTTTACGATACAAAATGGCACCAGGATGCCACCGAGCTTGCATCCAACTGGCTCATTCATAATATCTGTCTAAATACCACAGCCGATATAGGCGAAAACAATACCTTTATTGGCAATCCTACCGAGTGCGCACTGCTTAGCTTTTACGAAAAATCTGCCGAGCGCAAAAACAGTGGTAAATCCTACCGGGATGAACGGGACGAACACGAGGTCTTGCACGCTTTTCCGTTCTCGTCAGAACTTAAACATATGACTACTATTTCTAGGGTAGACGGCAAAATTATCTCGTATGTTAAGGGCAGCCCAGAGTGCGTTTTTGCCATGTGTGGCCTGCCGGGCGAGGAAAAAGCACAAATTGAAAGTTACATTACAAAGGTGCAGCAAAAAGCTATGCGTGTAATTGCCTTTGCCCACAAAGAGCTGCCCTCTATGCGTGCCTATGAAGAAGATGCCGAGCATAAAGCAATGGAAAGCAATATGGTGTTTGATGGCTTTGTCGCTATTTCAGACCCCTTGCGTGCCGATGTATACGATGCGGTAAAATCTTGCAGAAATGCAGGGGTAGACCTTAAAATTTTAACAGGGGACAACATTGTCACCGCCACCGCAATAGCAAACGAGCTGCATATTTTAGAGGATGGCCGCACCGCGGTAGAGGCAAAAGATATTGCGGATTTAAGTGATGAAGAATTGTCTGCCATGCTGCCCAATATCAGTGTTATTGCGCGCAGTACCCCTACCATTAAAATGCGTGTTGTAAAGCTGCTTAAAGCCGATGGAAACGTAGTGGCGGTAACGGGGGACGGTATCAACGATGCTCCGGCACTTAAAAATGCCGATGTAGGCATTGCAATGGGCATTTCGGGCACAGAGGTATCTAAAGAAGCCAGCGACATTGTTTTGCTGGACGATTCGTTTTCCACCATTGTAAAAGCGGTAGAGTGGGGCCGTAATATCTACGAAAACTTTAAGCGCTTTATCAGCTTTCAGCTTACGGTAAATTTAAGCTCGGTTATTGTGGTGCTTACCTCCATACTGCTTGGCCTAAAGGCCCCCTTTACAGCGCTGCAACTGTTGTGGATTAATATCATTATGGATGGCCCCCCGGCGCTTACACTGGGGCTGGAGCCAAATTACGAGGACTTGATGAGCCGCGCGCCCACCAAACACAACGAAAGTATTGTATCCAAAGCTATGTTGGTGCGCATTGGGGTAACCGGTGTTTATATGTCAATTGTATTTTTGTGCCAGTACACCCTTAATATTTTGGGCGCTGCCCAGGCGCAAATGCCCACCGTATTGTTTACACTGTTTGCCTTGTTCCAGCTTTTTAACGCCTTTAACTGCCGAGAGCTGCACAGCGCCAGCATTTTTAAAAACCTGTTTAAAAACAAGCTTATGCTGTTGGTAATAGGGTTCACCTTTGTTTTGCAAATTCTTATTATTCAATTTGCAGGCGCGTTTTTTGGCACAATCCCGCTCAATTTGGCAATGTGGCTTAAAATATTTGCCACCTCCTTTAGCGTAATTGTATTGTCAGAGTTGGTAAAGCTTTGCATGAGAAGCTTTGGCAAAAAAAGAAACTAAGCATTTTGGTAAATGCAAAAGCCCGCAGCATACTGCTGCGGGCTTTCTATGTTTGGGTATCTATATTTTTAAATTAAAGCATATTTATATATTCTTTGCGCTTTTGTTGGTATTCTTCTTCTGTAATCAAGTTTTCAGCTCTCAGCTTTTCTATCTTTTTAAATTTTTCTTCTATGGGGGCAGCCTCTAAAACAGGTGGCACAGTGCTGCCAGCAGCAGGCTGGCTGGGGTACTGTGTTTGGGGAACCGGGGGTACAATATACTGCACCTGTGGCTGGTTGGCATTTTTGTGCGCATTTGCTTTGTATAAAACAAATGCCCCCCAATAGAAAAAGCCAACCGCGGCAACAAGCAGCACAATGCCCAAAATACTTAAAACGGTTGCCGTCTCTAAACTACTGGCCCCGCCCGGCGGCAGTTGATTCATCATTTTCCATTCCATAGAGTCATAGACGTCACTTTTTATAGAACTGCCGGTAACCATTAAAATAATCCCGGCCAAAAGCGAGAACCCGCCAATAGAAATGGGGATAATTGGGTTGATACACTTCTTTTTAGCGTCACCTATATATCTTTTTCGTTTTAAAAAGAAAAACACCCAAAAAGAAATGGCCGCTGCTGCAAGAACTAAAATGGAATCTAATTTCATATATCCGCCATCGTTAAGTATAAGGCCTCTCAGCAAAACATAAGTTGTTAAAATAGCAGGCAAAAGCCCGGCCCACAATTTATACCGGTTGGTTAAACTTAGTACACCCAATAATATACCCAAACCACTTATCACAAGTGGGGAGGAGATGAAATAAAGAAAAAGCGATAGGGGTGAAAAGAACTGCCAATAATAGGGTGCAAGTAAGGTAAGGTATTGATAGCCCCTTAATAAGATAAAAAGCGCTACACTGGCAATAATGCACAGTATGCTTAGCACTTTTAAAGGGCTTCGCTCATAATTTGTTCCGCTTGCAGATTGAATAGGTGCTACGGGGGCGATTTTGCTTTTTTGGGGGATGATTTTTGGCTGGGAGTCTTGCGCCGGTGCGCCGCAGTTGCCGCAAAACGAACCCTTTAACACACCACCGCAAAAGCTGCAAGTTTTTACCGGTTCGTCAATATTGGGCGTGGTTTTACTTGTAGTATTGTCTTCCACCAAAGTACCTCCTTATAATAAATATAAATAAAGTATAATATCTGGGCGTAGCAATGTCTATATATTATATGCATTGCAGTGTGTATTTTAGTATCTGTGCTAAAGATAAAAGAGAAAAATCAAAATCCTTCAATGTGTATTGTGCTCTTTTTTGCCGGTTTTAAAGTATATGTGCTGGTATTGCAATTGTACAAAGTATGGGTGGCATGGCAGCAATCAAAACAAAAGCCAAGTGTTGCCACTATTTTAAAAGTGGCGGCACTTGGCTTTTAATAGATGCAAATTTTTATATGTTAAACATATTATGGTTCATTTGGGTAAAGGGGCTTATTTGCTTTTATGTTTCGGTACAGTTGCTGTATTACAGCCAGTACGCCAACCACAATGGTTAGTATAGCCGCAAAGGGTACCGTTATTGCCATATCGTCGCTTGCGCCCATTGCAATTCTAACAGTCTCCTGCAAAACAATCATAACCATTAAATAAGCTTCTTTTTTTAAAATATTCAGCACAATATTTTTCATAAAAAGGCCCCCAGTCGCATTATCTGTTAAAGTAAACGGTTTAAATGGCTGTAAGGGATAAATAAAACTGTGCATTTCTTTCTATTATCAAAATAGCACAATTGTAGGTTTTTGTCATTGTTAGTCTCAATAAAATGCAGCAACAATTTTGGCAGGCGGGCCTGTCACGTTTTTTGCCACCCAATCGTTATTGTTATTGCCTGGTTTTACAGTGTAATTTGGCATACTTGTTTTGGCTGTAAACAAAGGGTAGGCGGCCAGTTTATTGTGTGTTATTCTTTATCGGTATCATCTATTTTCATCCAGGTGTTTTTGCCCGCTTTTAAACAGATGGTTGTTTAGGGTTAAAACGGTAAACCAAACTCTATTTGCAAAAAATGCAGTTTATGTAGTGGATATGGAGAAGGGGCTTGTTTATGGTAAAAATTGCAGGGTGGATGCGCAGTACCTTTTTTAACAAAACGCTAGAGCTTCGCGTGCGCCTGTTTAATTTATTGGCAATGGCAGGTGCCGCGGTAAGCCTTATTGCAATGCTTTTATCTCCTATTGTAGATAAAAGCATCGTTCACTTTATTACATATACTTTATATTTAGGCTTATCGCTGTGGCTGCTGTGGTTTTCTTACAAAACCGGGCGGTATCAGCTTTGCTATACCATTACCATTGTGGCTATTTTTATGGTGGGATTTTCCTGGTTTTATTTTATAGACCAAATTTATTACGGTTCTATTCCGTATTATTTTATTTTTGCCATTGTATTTACCTCGTTTATGTTAGAGGGTAAAAAGGCAGTGCTTGTGTCACTTGCCGAGCTTTTGCTGTATATAGGCATCTGCCTTTTTTCTTATTACTGCATGCCGTTTGTACCAAACAGCGCAAATGTATGGTCTGTAATGCTGGGGTTTATCATTGTAAGCCTTGCTTTGGGGGCTACTATGCTGCTGCAATTTAAAATATACAATACCCAGCGGGAAGAGCTGGAAGAAGCCCGTAAAATGCTTACGGCCAAAAACGATACATTAGAGGCATTGGATAAGCTTAAAACCGAATTTTTAAGCGATGTTACCCACGAGCTAAAAACTCCCTTAACTGTTGTATCGGGCTACGCGCAAATTGCGGCATTGCAGCTAAACCCCGAGGATGAAAAAGATGCCGCAGTAGCAGAAACAATGAAAATTATTAAGGCCGAAACCGAACGCCTTGCGCTGATGGTGGGCCGCATTTTAGACCTAACCCATATAGAAGAAAAGAAAATGCTTGTAGTAGAACCGGCCCCCTGCTGTATTAAAGAAATTATCCATCAGGCAATAGATATTTATTATCCGGTTTTAAACAAAAACAACAATAACCTGCAATTAAGGCTTGAAGATGACCTGCTGCCGGTTTTGGCAGATGCTGCAAGAATCTCTCAGGTACTGGTAAATTTGGTATCTAACGCTGCGCGCTTTACGGTAAACGGGCAAATAGAAATATCTGCAATTCAAAGGCGGGATTATGTGGCTGTAACGGTTGCAGATACCGGCGTAGGCATTAGCCAAACCATGCTGCCACATGTGTTTGAGCGGTACGTACGCACCAGCGGTGGCGCACAGGGCAATGGTACAGGACTTGGGTTGTTTATTTGCAAGCAAATTATTGCCCAGCACAGCGGCCAAATAGAGATACAAAGCGAAGAGGGAAAGGGTACGCGGGTAACCTTTACCCTGCCCTGCGTAAAGGGCTAGCACAGCAGTATAGCAGGGTAGTACAGCTTTGCGCAAAGCCGTGATATACTTTGATAAGCAGTAACGATAAAAATAGAGCAACAGGGAGGAAAGCAATGCGGTTTAATAAAGCAACAATACGCATCCTTGTGCGTAAAGATTATGGCGCCTGTTTTGATTTTTATGCCAATACAATCGGTTTGGTGCCGGTTTGGGGTGGCAGAGAAGGTCCCTATACCTCTTTTGCTGTAAAAGAGGATGAACCACCCTGCTTTGCAATTTTTGCTGGGGCCAACATGAGTATGTTTAGCGGATACAAACAGCCAACCGCAAATGCCCAGCCAGATACGGTAGTGGCCGTAATCCCTGCTTCTAATTTAGATGATGACTACCGGCGCCTAAAAGCAGCGGGGGTGCCTTTTGAGGGAGAACCCCAAACCATTGAGGATTGGGGTATGCGCTGTGTTTACTTTAGAGACCCCGAGGGCAACTTGTTTGAACTAAACGATGGAAGCGGCGTGTAAAGCATTGCCACCCCTGCAAAGATATTGGCATATTTAAAATGGGCAACGTGCATTTTACCATAGTACAATCCTTTTGCAATAATCTAATCTGTAAATGGCACATGCTGCCAAGTTAAGTAAAAATACAATATAAAACAGGCTGCCTTTAAAAGCGCAGCCTATTTTTTGTATAGCGCAGTTTGTGTAATAAAACCCTGCAGCACCTGCTTTATCAATGCAATTTTATCGCAGTGAGGTACAGCAGGCTATTCTTTGTCCCGCTTGTAAGAGCGGTACAATCCCAAGGCCACTACCAAATCCAATATGGCAGCCAATACCAAGGTAACCTGTATTCCACCTCTGGCGGTTAGCATACTGCCGCTGTAAAGTGCCTCACTCGGGAACATCAGCCCCAGCACACCCGCAACAATTAGCCCGCCGCCCAAAATGGCCATAAGGATAATATACCTTTGTGGGTTTTTAATATTTATGTGTGCATCCTTAAAAACACATTCGGCAATTACGGCAATAAGGGTAATAAGCATAAGTAAAAAGCCAGACCACATTCCCTCTACCCACTGAAATTTTGTAATATCGTACAAGGCGGTATTTACCACCAGCAGCAGGCTAAGCATGCAAAACCCATGCACAAAGGCTTCGGCGCGTATCAGCTTTTGGCGCTCGTCTAAATCTTTATAGTTCATCTTATTCATCCTCCCAAAACAACTCATCTAGTGTTTTTTTTAGCGTCCTGCAAATGTTTCTGCAAAGTTTAATCGAGGGGTTGTACTCACCATTTTCGATTAAATTAATGGTTTGTCTTGTGGCACCCACCATTTCGGCCAATTCTTTTTGAGACATATCCATAGCGGCGCGTGCGGCTTTAAGCCGTAAGTTTTTTGGCATTGTATCACCTCAATAACAAGGTAATATATAAAAACTATAATGTCAAATATATATTGCTTTTTGTCTTAAATTATTTGCGTTTAAATCTGTGAAATAGGTGTGATGCCATTTTTTAAAGGATAAATTAAAGGGAAGATGATTTGGCATTTGCAGCCGTTCGTGGCGCAAAGCTAAAGCCCCTTGTGCAAAGCACAAGGGGCTTGTGTAATATTTTTACCTAGTAAATTTAAAAGTATACATTACTGCTTTATACATCTGCGGCATACTTTTGTATAAAACATCTTACAGTAAACTGCCCGGCAATTAATCTTTCGGCTTTGTGTTTTTATATATTTTGTAAAGCAAAACCAAAGCTGCAATGCCCATTGCAAAAGGAACCAGCGCAATTAAAACCTGAATATACAGTGTAAGCGTAGCAAACATATACATCATTCTCCTTTTTTATAAAGCAATTTACTTAGGGTCTTCGGGGGTATATTTAATTTGCCGCCAAACCCATCGCAATACCTGGGGCAGCAGCAACAGTACACATACAATTGCAACAATAAAGGGCAAAAACATGCACACTACAACAAACAGCGGCAAAGTATCAAACCAAACGCCATACCCTGCATGGCCAGATATCTCGTATGCCAGCAGCCCCAAAACAGTAATTAAGCTGCCCCATAAAAGCGAGCCTAAGCAAATGGCATAAAGCAGGTACTTTCTTTTTATCCTCTTCAACGGTATATTCACCCCATAATATGCCTGCGCGTTTATGCAACCAAAGCAGCGTATAATATAAGTAGTATACATATAATATATTCTATTTACGCCAGTTTTTCTATTGACATAAAGCATGGAAATAATCACATTTTTTTGTTTTGATAACTATATATTGACATTTTAAATAATCGAACATATACTTTATCTAACGAACGATAGGTAGAATACCTAAATGGAGGCACTTTTGTGAGAGAAAACGCAACCAAGCAAAAGATATTTGAAACATCTCTCGACCTTTTTTCAAAGTATGGGTATAACTCTGTGTCTATAAGAGACATTGCGCTGGCCGTAAAAATTAAGCCTGCGTCCATCTACTATCATTTCGAAAGTAAAAGTGCGATTTTGCAGGAGATATACAATTTTTATAAAACAAATTACAATTCTGTCTTTTCGCCAATTGTGGCAGATATGCCCAATTTGGTATTGCTGCCAATGGATGCAATGATAGAACAAATGCTTTTTCATACCGATGCCGAAAAGCAGGTATACCAAAACAAAGCGTTTCTAATCTTGTCTACACAGGCAAGCGTTGGAGACGAAACTGCAAACAACCTCATCCAAAAAACAATATTTGACGAACCTGCAAAATTGTTTAAAGAGGTTTTTGCAATTTTAGAGCAAAACAAAAGAATAAAACCATTCGATACAGACCTTTTTATCACCCTATATTGCGGGTTGGGGCATAGCCTGCAAATGCGCACTGTGCTGCAATTTTCTGTAACATGGGAAGAGTGGGTTTTACTTGTAAAAAAAATGTTTTTTAACTTGGTAGAAGTTATAGACTAAAGCATATTTTGGCACCGCATTGCGGTCTTTTAGCGTAGATAACAGGTAGAGGGGAGTACTGCGTATAGGTAAATAGTGCATTGGTTTTTGCAAAATAGTAAATTTGCTGGGCAAAGTTTGTGCTTTGTGTAGCAACAAACACGCGTAATTTTTTGGATTTAAAGCAAAACAAGCCCCAACAACAGCATAAAGCGAGAGGTGGAACTATGCCCATTTTTGTAAATGTGTTGCTGGAGAAACGAGATGAAAAATTTAGCAAAGCAGAAATTTTACAGGCGTTACAGCAAAACATGGCATTTGAGCTGGAAGGCATGAGCATTTACGAAGCACATATGTTTATGATTGAAGATCCACTTGTAAAAAAAGTTTTAGAAGATATCCGGAACGAAATGATTGAGCACTGCGGTAGGCTGCTTACCGTTATAAGATACCTTAATCCCGACATAGAAGCTCCTATGCTAAGCGGCGAAAAAACCGTAAAATCCACTATGCAGCATCTTGGCATCAGTAGCGAAAGCGCTCCGCCCGCCCTTCAAATCCCTCAAGAAGCAGAATTTGAGGATGAAGCCGCCCCTAACGGAGAAAACCTTATAAAGCTGTTTTTCCCCAAAAGAAAATCGGGCGAAATGGTGTTATACGCACAAACACCAATAGGGGCAACACCTGATTTTTTTACAAAAATTAAGAAATGGAACTGAAATTATGCAAAAAAGGCTTTTAGGCAGAACCCGATACTTGCATCACAAAAAAGCGTCAAGTGCAGCCTATTCGGCCATGCACCTACGAAAAGCTTTTTGTGATAACCAATTTATTTTGCATTATCAACCTCAGTTTAATTTGCAAAACGGAGAGTTACGGGGTGGAGAAGCCCTCATCCGGTGGAATCATCCAAAACAGGGTATACTTTTACCACATTATTTTTTAGAGCATATTAAAAACGCAAATCTTGCCATAAAATTAAGCTTTAATGTTTTAAACCTTATTAAAAAGCATCTTGCCCAGTGGGAGCAAAGCGATAACCTGCCGCCCTACATTGCAATTAATTTTTCGGCCCAATGCTTTAACGAGCCGATTTTAATCAGGCAGTTGCTAAAACTGGTGCATCGCTATTCTTACAAAGGGGTTTTGTTTGAGGTAGAAATAACCGAGGCCGAGGCTCTGGATTTGGATGCACAAAATTTAAAGTATATTTTTTTGCTGCAGGCACAAGGGGTAAGCATTGCGATAGACGATTTGGGCAACGCGTATTCTTCTTTGGCTTGGCTGGCAAAGCTGCCGGTAGATACAGTTAAAATAAGCAGCGAGTTTATTGGCAAAATGCAAGAACACAGCCGCAGCCGTATTGTGATTGAATCGGTTATTGAACTTGGGCACAAAATGGGATGCAGTGTGGTTGCAGAGGGGATTGAAACGTTGCAGCAATACATGGCGCTTAAAAATTACGGCTGCGATTATGGGCAGGGCTACTATTTTAAAAGACCGACACCCCATAACGAGGTGCTGTTTGAGGGATATAACAAAGCAGTTGTTTTTTAAACAAGATTGTTAAAAACATAACTACTACTTAAAATATAATTCATGTATTTTAAACGGTTTATCAATTATAAAATAAGCAAACAATACTATAAAAATAAACCCCGCCTTGCTTTATAACGCAAGGCGGGGTTATTAATTTGCATATGTTTTATTTGTTTTTGGCGTAATAGGTGCTTTCCATTGGCAGCTTGGTGCGCAGTACATGGTCCATTGCATAGTAGGCGCCCTGTGCGGCAGGGGCGGTGGGGATGGTGGCAATTTCGCCAATGCCTTTTGCGCCGTAAGCAAAGGGCAGCAGCTCTTCTTTTTCTACATAAATGGCATGTATATTCGGGATATCCGGCGCCCGCATAAGCCCCAATGTGCCAAATTTAACCTGTGGCACACAATCTTTTAGGGGGAAATCCTCGGTTAAGGCATATCCAAGGCCCATCAAAACACCGCCCTCAATTTGCCCCTGTATGGCAATGGGGTTTACCACCTTGCCCGAGTCGTGCGCGGCATACACCTCTATTACACGTCCGTTGTCATCCAAAATAACCACATGGGTGGCAAAGCCATACGCAACATGGCTTTTGGGGTTGGGCAGGTCGGCGCCCAGTTTATCGGTGGGGTCAAAAAACTCGGCAAAAAACTCTTTGCCCTCCAGTTTGCCAATATCACCGCCGGCCTCCTTTAAGGCTGTGTCCAAGTCGGCCGCGGCCATTCGCACCGCTTCACCCGTAATCAGTGTTTGGCGAGAGCCCGAGGTAGTGCCAGAGTCGGGTGCAACCTCCGAGTTAGAGCCCATATTGCAAACCTCCTGCCGCCCAAGGCCGGTAGCCTCCGCCACCATCTGTACAAATACAGTGGCACAGCCCTGCCCAATGTCAGAGGCGGCGGCATAAAGCTCTACTTTGCCATTGTTTACAATCAGCTTTGCGCGGCCCTTGTCGGGCAGGCCAACGCCTACACCGGCGTTTTTCATGGCGCAGGCAATGCCGGCGCGCCCCGGGTTGTTGTCGTATACTTCTTTAACGGCTTCCAGGGTTTCTTTCAGCGCGGTAGAGCAATCGGCAATTTGGCCGTTGGGCAAAACTTTGCCGGGTTCTATGGCGTTGCGGTAGCGTATCTCCCAAGGGGATATACCAACCTTTTCTGCCAGTAGGTTAATGTTAGATTCCAACGCAAACTCACTTTGGCATACACCAAACCCTCTAAACGCTCCGGCGGGTGGATTGTTGGTGTAATAGCTAAAGCCTCTAATATCGGTGTTTTGGTAGCAATATGGCCCAACCGAGTGGGTACAGGCCCTTTCCAGTACGGGCCCCGCCAGCGAGGCATACGCCCCACCGTCAAAATAAATTTCGCAGTCTAAACCTGTAAAAATACCGTTTTCGTCACAGCCAAGGGTAAAGGTACCTATCATGGCGTGCCGTTTGGGATGAAAGAATAAAGACTCGGCGCGGGAGAACTTTACCTTTACCGGCCGCCCTACCTTTAGCGCCGCCAGTACTGCCAAATGCTGTACAGATACATCCTCTTTGCCGCCAAAGCCGCCGCCTACCAGCTTGTTTTCTACCACAATGCGGTCGGCTTCCCAGCCCAGCATAATCGCAATCTCATGCCGGGTATCGTATACGCCCTGGTCGGAGGTATATACTTTTACGCCGTCTTTATAGGGGAAGGCAAGGGCGCATTCCGGCTCTAAAAAGGCATGCTCTGTAAAGGGAGTAGAGTATTTCTCTGTAACCACATATTTAGAGTTTTCCAGCGCTTCTTTTGCATCTCCGCGCGTAACATGGCGAGACTGGCATAGATTGCCCTTCTCGTGTATGTTGGGCGCGCCCTCGGCCATGGCCTCCCATACGTCGCGCACCGGCTCCAGAACCTCATACTCTATCCGTACCAGCTTTTTTGCCTGCTCCAAAATATCTTCGGTTTCGGCAATTACAAGGCAAATGGCGTCGCCCACAGCGCGGGTAATATCGCCCTTGGCAATCATAACATCCCAGTCTTGCTGTATGTGGCCCACCTTGTTGTTGGGCACATCCTTTGTGCTAAGTACCTCTAAAACGCCCGGCAGGGCCAGTGCCTTAGAGGGGTCGATGTCCAGTATCCGCGCCCGCGGATGTTTAGAGCGCACGGCAGAGGCATGCACCATGCCCTCCATTAGCAAATCGTCTACATATTCGCCATAACCTAGCACCTTTTCGCGTACATCAATACGAAAAGCCCGGCTGCCTACGCCATAGTCTTTGCCTTTTTCCAGGTTGGTTTCCACCTCGGCCTCGCCGCGCAAAATAGCAGCCGCCAGCTGGATGCCTTCCAGTATTTTTTTGTAGCCGGTGCAGCGGCAAATATTGCCCTTAATGGCTACCTTAATTTCATCCTCGGTGGGGTTTGGTGTTTTATCAATCAGTGCTTTGCCCGCCATTACCATGCCGGGTATGCAAAAACCGCATTGTACGGCGCCCATAGCGCCAAAGGAGTATACAAAAGCTTCTTTTTCCTGGTCGCTCAATCCCTCAATGGTGGTAATGGTGCGCCCCTCGGCCCGTTGGGTGGTTAAAACGCAAGATTTAATGGCCTTGCCATCCACTATAATGGTACAGGTGCCGCAAGCGCCCTCGCTGCATCCGTCTTTTACAGAAAAAAGGTGCAAATCGTCCCGCAGGTAACGCAGCAAAGATTTTTTCTGGCTGGTTTCCTGCAAAACGCCGTTCACCGTAAAACGATATATTTCTTCCATTCAATTTCCCTCGCCACTTTTACTTTAGTTGGATGCAAAAATTCCGTTTGCATCGTGTATAACACCACGGGGGCATTTTATAGCGCACATACCACAGGCAATGCACTTTGTTTCGTCAATTACAGCACAATTGTCTATTACATGTATGGCGTCTGCCGGGCAGTTTTTTTCGCAAATGCGGCAGGCAATACAACTGGCGCCGCATACCTTGCGGGCGGCCGCGGCTCCCTCTTGGATAGAGCAGCGGGGGGTAATGGTGTTTTCGGGCAGGTTCATTGCTATCAGACTTTTGGGGCAGGTTTTTGCGCATAGCCCACAGCCAACACATTTTTCGTTGTCTACCTCGGGCACGCCGCGCGGCCCAATTACAATGGCATCAAACCGGCAAACGGCTACACAACTGCCAAGCCCAAGGCAGCCCCAGGCGCATTCTAAAATTCCATCGGGATAATTTTCTACCGCCTGCTTGCAATCGCAGGTAAGGCTGCTGCGTTCCACTTTTTCGGCTGCCTCATGCCCGCCGCAACAAAGCACCATGGCAACGCGTTTTATTCTTTTTTTTGCCAAAATCAGTAACCCCCAACAATCCTTGTTTTCTTCGTAATAAAAAAACCGAGTATATACGTTACTTACTCTCTTCCCTATAAAAGTATATAGGATATATAAAAATATTTCAATTGTTCTCATAAATATTTTGTTGATTTTGATTAATGGTAAGACTTGCGGTATAATGCCGATATACAATCAAAAATACATCGGAACAGGGATGTGAAGTGCCATGCAAAACCAGCCTTTTAGGTTTAAAAGGGTAGAAGAGGCAAAGCAGAATAACTGCTGCCAAAACGATGCTGCCTTTGGCTGGGGCTACTGTGCCCTGTTTGAGCAGGATACTACTTATCAGTATAACAAAGCTGTGTTTACACGCAAGCAGGCCGAAGGCTATATTCATACATATCTTAACAATATGGGGCAAAATGCGCAGGTGGAAATTTGCCGCTGTGCAGAAGATTGGAAAATAATACAGGATAAAGCCTGCGGCATATACTACGATGAATCACCCTTATGTGGGCTAGAGATACTGTACGGGTTGTCTCTTTGCTCTGTGCAGTTGCTGCGCAGCCCCTACGATACAGGAGATACCGCCTGTGGCGCAGTGTTTTACCTGCGCACCGCCTGGTCTGCCGGGCTTGCAGAGCTTCTTGTGCTGCAAAACAGGGTGCTGGCATTTCATCCATACAGCGGCAGGGCGCAGCATATACTGTGGCACACGGTGGTTAAAACAGTGTTTGAACTAAGCAGAACACAATAACCTCAATCGCTATCTCTAAATGCAAAAGCGCCGCCATAAAAGGCAGCGCTTTTTATTATAGATAAAAGGGGTGTGCTACACGGCATTTTGTTTTTTGCCGGTGATTTTTACTTTTACGGCCAGCAATACTAAAGAAAGCAGGCTGAGCGCAATCATAACAAAAAATGCGTAGGTATAGCTGCCAAAGGCGGTTTTAATGTAGCCGGCCACCGCCGGGCCAAGTATAGAGGCAATGGCAAGGTGAACATTGGTAACGGCCATGTTCATGCCAAAATGCTCTTTGCCGTAGGTCTCCATAATATAGGTGTTTAGCCAAATGGTACACCCGCCGTTTAAAAAGCCAAGCAGGGCATACCCCAGCAGCAATAAAGGCATATAATAAAGCCGATATCCCAGCAGGCATATAAGGCTGCTGCCAATGCCTATAAAGGTAAGCATATAGGCGGTTTTGGTTTTGCCTATGCGCTGCTGTACACCCCCAACCACAAGGCGGGCCACAACATTAAATAAAGATACCACCCCGCTGGAAAGTGCCGCCACAAAGGGCGAAGCCCCTATATCGGCAGAGCATAAAGCCGCGTGCCCAAACAGCACAAGGCAGCTGCTGGAAAGTGCCGTGCACCAAAAAAAGATAAGAAGGTAAGCGGGGCGGCGCAGCATTTTCCCAGTGGTTACCTGTGTACCCTCAAAAGTGTGGGCTTTTACACTGCGCAAAGATGGCGGTGCGGTAATTACCAGAGCCCCTAGTAAGGTAAGCACAACAAATAGGCCGCCCAAAAGCAAAAAGGTAAACCGCCAGCCCCATTGCGCCATAAGGGCGCTGCATGCCGTGCTAAGCACCATGCCGCCCAGCCCAAAGCCAACCAGCAGCAGGGCGGTAATCATACTGCTTTGCCTTGTAAAATGAAATACAACGGTAGAAAGTACCCCGTTAAACACCATGCCAATGGCAAGCCCTACAAAAAGCCCGTAAGACAAAAACAGCATGCCTATGCTTTGTATGCGCGAGGCAAGGAAAAACCAACGCCAAACAGCAGGGCAGATAGTAAAAAATTGGCTCGGTAGTGCTTTTTTTGCACCAAAAACCCCGCCAGCATTTGCCCGGCAATGGATACGCTAAGCGATATGGGAAAAACCAAAGAGGTATTTTGCCGCAAAAAACCAAGGTCGTTTTCTATGGGTTCTACAAATACAGACCAAGAAAAAACAAGCCCGGCGCAAAGCATTAAAACAAAACCAAGTGTAAAAATAACCCATCGGTTTGTGGTTTTCATACCAGTGGTACACCCTTTCTAAAAATGCTGTGCCAACAGCCCTTGGGGCGCTGGCACAGCAGGCGTAGTTGTATGGCTATCATTTTGCAAAAGCTTGTACTGTGCAGGTGGCAAAGGGGCTAATGCGGCAAAAAGTGGGCAGGTTATAACCCCTTGTGCGCTGCAATACGGCTTTTAACGGCCCTCTTTCATCCGGCGTTCCATCTCTTCGGGTACCCGGTTTACTTCGCCGTTTTGGTGGGCCAAAATGGCAATTTGGGCGGCGTCTTCTACATACTCAGCCCGTATATAGGCCTGCTCTATGTCTTTGCCAATGGCAACCACCCCGTGGTTGCCCAGCAGGCAGGCCGTTTTATCGCCTATGGCATCAACAGCCCCAATGCCAACCTCGGGCGTGCCGGGGCGCTCCATGGGGGTAACGGGCACTTCGCCGCCCAAAAAAGGCACCATCTCCAGCAAAATTAGGGGAATGGGCTTGTGGTTTACCGCAAAGGCGGTGGCGTAAGGAGAATGCGTGTGTACAACGCTGTTTACCGCGGGGTTTGCGTTGTAAAAGGCCAAATGCAATAAATGCTCGGACGAGGGCTTGTGTTTGCCCTCTATTACATTTGCTTCAAGGTCTATCAGCACAATGTCATCGGCTGTCATGGTCTCGTACCGTATGCTGCTGGGGGTAATGGCAACAACACCCTCTTCTCGCAGGCAAATGCTTAGGTTGCCGCTGGTGCCTGCAAAAAGTTTTGCGTCAAACGCACGCTTGGCAACTTCTGCTACCAGCTGCTTTGCATGTTGTATAGTCATGATGATTCCTTCCGTTGGAATATATTTTGTGCAAAAGGGCTTTACTTGTAATAGCTGGCAAGGTTAAATGCGGGGTAAATGCCCTTGCTTGTAACCACACCATCACAAAGCTTTGGCGGGGTAATATCAAACGCGGGGTAAAAACCTTTTACGCCGTCTAAAACAGTTTTGGTGCCCAAAGAGTCTGTAACAAGGGAGGGGTCGCGCTCCTCAATTTCTACGGTGTCTATGGTGGGGTGGGCTTTGTTAGGGGTGCCCGTAACATAGTAGGGGATGCCCCAGTGGTGGGCAGCAAGCGCTATCTGAAAAGTACCAACCTTATTTACCACATACCCGTCCATAGAAATTACATCTGCCGCAGAGGTAAATACATCTACATTTTTGTGTTTAAGCACATAACCGGGCATATTATCTGTAATTACGGTAACATCAAAGCCCATATCGTATACGCAGCTGGCCGTTAGGCGTGCGCCTTGGTAATAGGGGCGGGTTTCGGGGCATATTACCTTAATCTCGTTTCCGTTTTTGCGGCAGGCGCGCAGCATCATGCCAATAATGGTTTCGGCAAAGCACTGGGTCATAACCGTGCCGTTTTTGGGGAACTTTTCTGCCAAAAACTCACCGGTTTTTTCAATGCGGGCATATTTGTCGTTTAAATCTTCCAGCGCACGGTTAAATACGCTTTCTACAACATTTTTGCCCTGCTGCATGGCCTGCTTGGCGGCCTCTAAAGTACTGTTTACAGTGGTAACCATTTTGGCAACCGTTGTGGGCCGCGCATGAGAAAGCGTGTAAGCCGCCTTTTCCAAATAATCCAGTTGCTCGGCCTGGCCTTTATCGCGGCACTCGTACGCGGCAAGCGCCATGCCCATGGCAGCGGCAGTATAGGGGCCGCCGCTTTGGGTTACCATATCGGCAATGGCCTGCGCCACCTGCTCGTGGCGGGTGCAGGTAACAAACTCGGTTCTAATGGGATAAATGCGTCGGTCTAAAATGCGTACTTTGCCCTCCTCGTACCAGGCAATATTTTCGTATCGAAGTAAAAATGCAAGATCTTTATCGGCTCTTTCCATTGTTTAACCACCTTTCCTGCGGTAACAAGCAAAAATTATGCGTTCAAAATGCGCAGCTTGTTCTGCGCAATTTGGGCTGCATGGTGCTTGGTTTTCTCAATGTCTATCGTCTTAAATTCTCCATCCCTGTAAACTTCTTTTCCGTCAATCATCGTCAGTACAATATCATCGGCTTGGGCCGCGTACAATACGTTTGCAATTGGCTCAAACACGGGCTGCATATGGGGTTTATCCAAATCGTACACAACAATATCGGCCCGGTTGCCCTCTTTCAGGCTTCCGCAGTCGGCTCTGCCCTGAGAGTAAGCGCCGTTTTGGCAGGCAAGCTGTAGGGTTTGGGCGGTACCCATAAACAGCGGGTCCATACTGCTGCCTTTTTGCAGCAAAGAGGCAAGGTTTACTTCCTCTAAGCAGTTTAAGTTGTTGTTGCTGGCGGCGCCGTCGGTGCCAATGGCTACCCGCACACCGGCATCTAAAAAACACTTTAGGGGGGCAATGCCGCTGCCCAGTTTTAGGTTGCTGGAGGGGCAGTGTACAGCCGTTGCGCCGTTGCGTGCCAAAATGCTTATGTCGGCATCCTCTATCCAAACACAATGGGCGGCAGTAACCGGCACTTCAAACACGCCGCGCTGCTCAAACCATTGCCCGGCGGTAAGGCCGCCGCGGCGCTGTTTGGCTTCGTCGTGCTCTTTTTTTGTTTCAGAAAGATGCAGGTGCATGCGCAGCCCGTTTTGCTTTGCAAAAGCGGCAATGTCCTCTACAAGCGCGTCACTGGAGGTATACTCGGCATGTATAGAGGCATCGCCGATAATCCTGTCGTGTCCACAGCTTTTTGTATAGTCCATAAGGTACTGCAAGCCCTTGTAGCCGTTTACATCGGTAAAACGAGTTTCGGGTGTAGAAGAGCACCCATGAGAAAGGTTTGCCCTAATGCCGCTTTCTTCTACGGCGCGGCACATGCCGTCCATTTCCATATACATATCGGTAAAAGATACCGCGCCGCTGCGTATCATCTCTGCAATGCCAAGGGTTGCCCCCCAGTAAATGTCCTCTGGGGTCAGCAAGGCCTCAAACGGAAACATACGCTCGGTAAGCCAGCGGTGCAGGGGCAGCCCCTCGCCGTAGCCGCGCAGCAATGTCATAGAGGCATGGCAGTGTACATTAAAAAAACCGGGCATGGCAATTTTGTTTTTGCCGTCATACACAGGGCCGCTGTAGTCCAAAACGGGGTCTTTGCCAATATATACAATGCGGTTGCCCTTGGTAAGTATGTTCATGTGGGTTTGCGCGGCAAAGTTTTGGTCTGCAATGGCAATGTCTCTAAACAACATGGCTATATCTCCTCTACCAGAAGGCGAATAAGCGCTTTAAACCGTACGGCAGCGCCCGAGGTTGCCTTGCTTACTTCTTCGTCGGAGATGGGGGTTTCTAGTACGCCCGAGGCCATGTTAGACATAAGAGAAAGACCTACAAGGCGCATGCCGCAGTGTGCAGCGGTAATGCCCTCGGTAACGGTAGACATACCCGCTGCGTCGCCACCCAGTATGCGTATGGCGCGTATCTCGGCAGGAGACTCAAACTGCGGGCCGGGAAAGTAAAAATAAACGCCCTCACGCATATGCTTGCTCTGTCCAAGCCTCTCGGCACAGTCCAGCGCCAGTTTGCGTAAATCTTTATCATACATGTTGCTTACATCAAAAAAGCGGGGGCCAAATTCCGATATATTGGGGCCGCGCAATGGGCTTGCACCCATCAGCTTAATATGGTCTTTTATCAGCATAATATCGCCCACATTATAAGAGATGTTTACGGCCCCCGCAATGTTGGTAAGGATGGTGGTGTGTGCGCCAATTAGCTTTAAAACACGTATAGGGGCGGCAAGCTGCTCAAAATCGTACCCCTCGTAGAAGTGGAAGCGGCCCGACATAACCACAACGTATTTTCCGCCAAGCTCGCCAAAAATAAAGCGGCTGGCGTGAGATTCTACGGTAGATACAAGGTAATTGGGGATATCTTTGTACTCAATTACCAGCGGGTTTTGTATTTCGTCGGCCAAAGCCCCCAAAGAAGACCCCAATATAAGGGCTACTTCTGGCTTTTTGGGGATGCGCTCTAAAATATAATCGGCGCTTTTTTGATAAAACTCGTAGGTAAACTGCTGCATGGTATATGGGCCTCCTTCGTATTTAAAAATTATCATCCATTGCCACAATGGCATCCAGGGCAATCAATATCTGGTTTTGAATGGCCTTTGCAAGCTCTTCCATATCGGGCTGGTAATCCTCTACATCCACCATCCCAAAAGCGGGGGCGTCGGCGGTTAATATAGCGCCCGCCTTTACATTATGGGTAGAGGCCACCACCAGCAGGCTGGCAACTTCGTTTTCCATGGCAAGCACATTGGCCTTTGCGTATAGGGTTAAATTGTTCTCTAAAAAAGAAGGGTAAAAAAGCGCCTGTGTAAGTACAACGCCCTTGTGCACCGCTGCGCCGCGCTGGCTTGCGGCAGCCGATAGGGCATTTACAACCTCGGTATCGGCTACAGCGGGGTACGAAAGGGGAATCATCTTTTCGGTAACGCCCTCTTCTCGGCAGGCGGCGGTGACAATTACCATGCTGCCCGCCCGTACACCCGGCTGCATACCGCCGCAGGTGCCCACACGTATAATAATTTTGGCCCCGGCACGCCACAGGCTTTCAAACGCAATGGCGGCACCGCCGCTGCCCACCCCGTGCGAAGTTACCGTAACCGGTATGCCCTTATGTGTGCCCGCAAAGGTCCAGTATTCGCGATTTTTTTTAAGGCAGCGGCTGTTATCCAGCAGGGCGGCAATCTTTTCGGCGCGCTCGGGGTCTCCGCACGTAATAACACGGGGGTTAATATCCCCTTTTGCAAGCTGTATGCAGGGGAACAGTATTTTTTTTTCAGACATAGGCTACTCCTTTGTAAATGGGGCAGTTCTGTAAAAAATTACGCTTTTTCATCGGCGGGCTCGGGTTTGCATTTTGTTTTGCTTTTAAATACTTTGCCGCCAGAAAAAACAAGAGCAATAATGGTAACCACATAGGGCAGGGCCATGGTAAGCTGACTTTTAATGGCAGTGCCCTGTAACGAGTTGCCAAGAGCCTCGGCAAAGCCAAAAAAGAAGCTGGAAATAATAACGCCAATGGGGTGGCTGCGCCCAAGGTTTGCGGCTGCCATGGCAAAAAAGCCGCGTCCGGAGGTCATGTTTTCTGTATACAGCACAACCTGCCCAAGGCTTAAAAGCACACCGCCCAAACCGCACAATAAACCAGAGAAGGTGACGGCCATAATTTGGGTACGGTCGGCATTCATACCTTGCGAGATAGCGGCCTGTTTGTTTACGCCCACAGCCAAAACCCTAAAGCCGCTAACAGTACGAAACATAAAAAAGAACATGCCGATGGCTGTGAAAATAGCCAAATAATCCAAAATGGTAAGCCTGCTAAACACAGTGCTTAAAAAGGGGATGTCTTTAATAATGGGCAGGGCAATTTTGGGCAGGCCTTTCATGCTGCTGTCCTGAAAAGAGCCTTTGGTGTTAAAGGTAATAAACAGCAGGTAGGTGGTAAGCCCGCCTACCAATAGGTTCATAGAAGTACCCACAACCATATCGCTTGCTTTTAGCTTTACCTGCAAAATAGCCACAACAAAGGCTACCAACATGCCAGACACCACTGCGGCCAGTACCGAAATCCAAACGTTTGTGGTGTAGTAGTTTACCAGTATGCCTGTAAAGGCGGCTATCAGCATTTGGGCTTCCAGCGCAATGTTAAAAACCCTTACACGGCTGCATAGGGCAGAGCCTAGTGCGGCAAACAAAACGGGGGTCATCATCCGAATGGTAGAGTTTATAACAGCGGCAACATATTCTGCGCTCATACCTCTTGCCCCCCTTCAAGTGCTTTGGCGGCTTTTTTGCGGCTGCGTGCCTGCAAAAACCGTATTAACAGCTTGGTAGAAACAAGCAGGGTAATTACCTGCTGGATAATGGTGGTAATTTCCAGCGGAATGTTGGAGTTGCGCTCCAGCATTGCGCCGCCGGTTTGCAGCCCCGCCAAAAAGATGGAGCAAACCACGGTGCCAATGGGGTTAAGGTCTGCAATAAGGGCGGCCATAAGGCCTGTCCATGCATAGCTGGGGCTTTTAAGCATCTCGTGCATATACAGGTGCTTAACGCCCAGCACCTCGGTGGTGCCGCCCAAAGCGCACAGCATGCCAGAGCCCAGCATGGTAAGGT
>JBKEAM010000025.1:0-3048 GCA_047972265.1 Oscillospiraceae bacterium
TGCCCGGCCGTTATGTAAAACCCTTTGCAGGGCATTGTATTTGGTCTGCCTTTCGGAGTAGGCAGCAACTCTTGAGTACAACTGTATAATAACGTGTAAAAGTGTAAGTTTTTGGGTACGGAGCTGAAGATTTTGTGAACTTAAGCTGTGTTTTTAAAAAACTTTATCTTGCAAATGCAGCGCCGCAGGCGGATTGTCGCTTATTTTTACCAATAAAAAAAGAATGCCAAAAGAGTATTGCTTTGGCATTCTTTGTATTTTAACCCTTGTTTCTTCTGGTATACACGTTGCACACTATGCCATTGATGGGTGTGGAAGAAACCAACTGCAAGGGAATTTCTTTATCGGCCTCTTTAAAAAGGCGAACACCCCTGCCCAGTATGGTGGGCGCAACAGACAATTGGTATTCATCAATTTCGTCCCGCTCTATCAGCGGCTGTGCAACTGCCGCCCCGCCGCATATCCAAATTTCTTTTCCTTCTTGTCTTTTAAGAATATCCACCAGCTCTGTAACCGGGCAATCTACAAATTTTATTTCATCTGTATCCTGCCGCTTGCGGTGTGTTAGCACATAGGTAACCATTCCTTTATAGGGCCATTCGGTTTGAAAAAGCTCGGTACTAATTTGGTGGTAGGTGTTGTACCCCATAACAATGGTGTCTACCCCCTCAATAAACTCGGTATACCCATAGTCTCCCGTATATTCTTTTGCGTGGCCTTCCAGCCACCCTATGCCACCGTTTGCATCGGCAATGTAACCATCTGCGCTAAGGGCTATATACAATACTACTTTTCTCATAAACTCTACCCCTTTCTGTCCTTTGTATATTTGGGTTAGGGATTTAAAAGCGATGCATCATGTTTAAGCTTGCTACTGTATAGTATATATCCTGCGGGTACTTTTAGGCAAAACAAAGCATTGGGCATTGCATATATGCCGGCACCTAAAAGTTAATTGCGCCGTTACAAGTTAGGTGCTTTCAATGCTGGTTACTTCTGGCTCGGCATCCTGCCCCAGGGCAAGGTAAACAGTTATATAGTACTGGCTTTTTGTCATACTGGCGTCGGCGGTTACACCCTCGCACAAAAACTTGTAGTTTGTGCCGCTTACCACCTGGGTAGAAACTTTAAGCGGCGTATACTGCACACCAACCAATCCCGCCACAGCTTTTTTAAACAGTTCCTCTTCGTCTTGTGTAAGTTCGCGCTCTTGGCTAAAGCCGCCCACCACACTTTGCGGGTTGCTTTGCAAATCATTTGCGCCACTGGCAGAACATCCTGCCATAGCAAAAACCATTGCCAATGCAAACAATGCAATAAATATCTTTTTCATTTTATCATCTGCTTTCTGCTTTTAGGTTTTACCTGTAAAAGCTTTGTGTATATATAATACGTGTGGCAAAAGCAAATTGTTGCAAAAACACACAATACACCTGTAAAACGCAGCAAAGCAGCTATCTTATACAAATAGCTGCTTTGCCCGTTTTATTATATAAGCCCCATCAAACGCTAGGCGGTAAAACCGGGCGGCAAGATGATGAGGTACCCTTAGTATAGCCCAACAAATACGGCAACTCAACAGTTTACACCAAAATCGTATAGTTGAACAAAAATTCCCCTCTTTTTTATAGGGTTTTAACAATTTTTTGCCATTAAAAAACAAACTGTCGATATTTTATGTTGCCTGCCTAGGCTTATACTTTAGCGCTTTACGTTTAAACCCGCCTTATTTGCCCCGCCTGTGCTTTATGCCATATTGTATATGGTTTTTGCGGCCTATGGGCATTTGTTGCCACTAAGCAATTGCCCATAAATACAAAAAAGCCACCCTAAGGTGGCAATGTTTGTTAAAACAAAAAACGCTTTGTTTTAATAATTAAACGGTAGTTACGTTGGTAGCACGCAGTTTAGCGGGGTTTTTGGGATCCTGCTCAACATCAAACTTAACTTTGTCGCCTTCGTTCAAGCTTTTAAAGCCATCCGACATAATGCTGGAGAAGTGTACGAAAACGTCATCGCTGCCGTCGTCGTTAGAGATAAATCCAAAACCTTTGTCTGCGTTAAACCATTTTACTGTGCCTGTGTTCATAAATAGAACCTCCTAAAAATTGTTTTACTAAAAAAAATACACATACCCCAAGCCATTAAAACGAAACACGGCTTACAAGTACATGTTAAGCGATATTGCATCTTATTTAGTCTGTTAGCTATCATATACTATTATATTCAATCTGTCAAACTTTTTTGCAATAAAAGCATCCATTATTTTTCAAAATCAAACAAGTATTTGTTTTCAGGGCACGTTTTATGCCAACTATACTTTATAATGCAAGCCTTATTTATATACAAATCCTGCAAAAGCCGGGGCATCCCTCGGCTTTTGCAGGTGTACCTGTAATTTTTAAGAAATACCGATAGAGGTTTCTACGTATCCCTTCACGGTTAACGCTATATCTAAACCACTGGTAACAGCCGCGCTGTATACAACCAGAATCCGGCTTTGTGCTGTAACTGGAATGGACAATTCTGATGCAATACCAGAATAAACCGTACCCTCCCAAGTATTTCCAACTAAAGCACCAAGGCTTACTTCCGTGCCAGAAACAAAAGTAAACACATTGCTTTTGGCAGGGGCAACAAAAACCTGCATTTTTATGGCCACGGTACTTCCCGAAAAAGTCACAGCCTCAGAAACACTAAAGAACCCCGTTACGGAGGTAATTGTTCCCGCTCTGGGAACTGTTACCGCGCGGTTTTGTTGCGTCGCCATATCAATGCTTGCAGATGGTACAGTTACTGCCGTACTGCCTCCCTGCCCAACAATGCTGCCGGTATTTGCCTGCCCCCCAATGTTGTATTTAAAGAAACTGGATCTACCGATGAAAAAGTAAGTATGGCCCCTGCGCCTGCCGCACCCGAAGCACCTGCCGGGCCTGCTACCCCTTGCTCACCTTGTGAGCCTGCTGGGCCTGCCGGGCCTGTAGCACCTGTTTCGCCTTTTGCGCCTTGAACACCCGGTATAGCTGTAGCAGTGCCGGCTGCACCTGT
>JBKEAM010000049.1:0-16221 GCA_047972265.1 Oscillospiraceae bacterium
GTAAGGCCGCCAAGCCCAAGCCCTGCAACAAGGGTGCTTACATTGTACTCCAGCTCGGTTAAAATTACGCCTGCTGTAAATACAACCACAAGTACATTAAAAATGGCAGACATAAACCGGGTGGCGCTTTTGCTAAGGTGCATCTCGGCCCGGGTGGGTTTTGTGCGGATAAAAAAGGAGGACATGCGGTTTGCGCTTATAAGGCCCCATGCAAGGGCAGATACCGCGGCAATGCGCAGTGCTTTGGACATAAACAAAGAAGCAAAGGTGCAAAAGTGAGACAACCAGTAAACCAACTGCAAATTGTTGCGCTGTGCATAAGGGGGCAGGGCAGAAGCAAGCAGCCAAACAAAAAGGCAGATACCGGCCACCTTTAAAAATACCGTTAGGGGGCGGGCAAAACCCTTAAGCCACTTTAGCATAGCTTTGTTTTTAATCTTTTTTTCTTTTAATAAGCGGGTAAATACCATGCGGTTTAAAATAATGCTGGCAGCAAAAAATACCAGCAAAATTAAAGCGGCTGTTGCCACATAAGGTACAAAAGCTTTGTAGTTATCCCAAAAGGTCCCCAGAGCAATCAACAACACATCTTCCTCTCTGCAAATAAAACTTGCAAACATACAGCATGCGGTTTATAATATGTATATATTAAATAGCTTGTTTCAGGGCGGGGTGCAATTCCCCACCGGCGGTAAAGCCCGCGACCATCCGCAAGGATGCTGATTTGGTGAAATTCCAAAGCCGACGGTATAGTCCGGAGTGAAGAAACGGCTGCGCAATATTCTGCGCCGTCCGCCCTTTTGCATTTGCAAAAGGGCGTTTTTATTTGCAGAAACATTACGCGCCGCCCAGCAGGCCTAAAAAATGGAGGTAGTGTAATGCAAACGGCTCAAAACACAGGTAAAAGAACAAAAAAAATGGTAGTGGTTGCAATGTTTGCCGCCATATCCGCAGCACTGATGTTTATCGAACTGCCCATGGGTTTTTTGTTTCCCGCGGCGCCTTTTTTACAGTTGGACTTTTCGGGCGTTCCGGTTTTACTGGGTAGCTTTTTGTACGGCCCCGTTGCGGGGATTGTAATTAGCTTTATAAAAGCGGCAATCCATCTTTCGGTTTCGGCCACCATGGGCATAGGAGAACTGGTGGATTTTATAATCATGGCGTCTTTTGCCATTGTTGGTGGGTTTATTTACAAAAAAAATAAAACGCGTAAGGGTGCATTAATTGGCTTAATATGCGGTACAGTTGTAATTGCCGTTATGGGGGTAGTTACCAACTGGTTTATAGCCCTGCCACTTTATTCGGCTTTGTTTCATTTTAATGTAGAAAACGTAAAAATGTTTTTAATTGCCGGCATTGTGCCCTTTAACCTTTTAAAAGGCGTTGCTATTTCTGCAGTAACATTTTTGGTGTACAAAAGGCTTTCGGGCTGGCTGCACCGTTTTACGGGCTAAGGCCATATTAGTATTATACTCTGTATTTTTGGCATTTATATAACAAAATGTGAATAATTGCAGAATTGGCATTTACTCAATACAAAAAAACACCGGTATGCAGGCCTTTTTCCCCCTGCATACCGGTGTTTTGTGTTATTTATGCAGTGCTGCCTGCTCTACGGCCAAGGCATCACAGCGTTCGTTTTCGGCATGGCCTGCATGGCCTTTTATCCAGTTGTACTGCATTTTATGCTTTGCGGTTTCGATAAGCAATTCTTCCCACAGGTCTGGGTTAAGGGCGGGCTGCCCGCCCGATCGCTTCCAGCCTTCGCGTTTCCAACCTGCAGCCCAACCTTTTTGCAGGCCATCCAGCACATATTTAGAGTCACTGGTAACAACCACTTGGCAGGGCTCTTTAAGCATACGCAACGCTTCCAGCAGGGCGGTCATCTCCATACGGTTATTGGTGGTTTCTTTTTCTCCGCCCGCAATCTCTTTTTCGCTCTCTCCATAACGCAAAATAGCGCCCCAGCCGCCCGGGCCGGGGTTGCCGCTGCAAGCGCCGTCGGTATAAATGTATACGGTTCTCATGTTGTCTCCGGTAAGATGTTTTGTCTGGTTTAGTATACCTGTGGCGGCGGCAATTGTAAACCGCTATTTTTGGCAAAGCTACTGCAAAAATTATGTGGGTACAAGCGGGCGGCAACACCGCCGATATCTTGACAAAAAGCTTATAACCCCGTAAACTAAAACAAGATATATTTAGGCTGGAGTGTTATATGTAAAGGTCAGTGCTCCGCCGCTTTATGATGAAATCTAGCGCTTTTCGAAGAGGAAACGCTTTATTTGTTGGAATAGATAAGAACTATATTTTTTTAAAAAGGCAAAGAACTATGGGCTCCCCCATACAGGGGTGGGGCTTGGCTTTGCGTTAATTGGAGGAAATAATGAATCAAAAACAGAACAAAACTGCTGTTGAGGGCCAAAAGCGCCAAACACGGCAGGTAAAAAGTGCGCCCAAACAGGCAAATGCGGCCCCGGCAAAAACCAAAACAGCCGGTAAGCCTGCCGCAGCCAAAAACGCTGCCCCCAAGGCGGGTACAACCAAAACAGAAACAGCGGCTCGCCGCCCTTCGCGCCAAAGCTATTACTCGCCCCGCCGCCGCCCGCAAGAAAAACCGGCGGTGCCAATCCACATCTATCCGCTGGGCGGCCTTGGCGAAATTGGTAAAAACATGACCGTTTACGAGTGCAGTGGCGATATGATGATTGTGGATTGCGGCTCGCTTTTTCCCGAAAGCGACATGTACGGGGTGGATTTGGTTATCCCGGATTTTACCTTTGTAGAACAAAACCGCGAAAAAATTAGAGGCATTGCCATTACCCACGGGCACGAAGATCATATTGGCGCCCTGCCTTATCTGCTAAGAGAGATTAACCTGCCAATATATGCCACACGGCTCACCATTGGCTTAATTCAAAATAAATTAGAAGAGCACGGCCTAAAAGGCAGCACTGTTTTGCACCTGATAGAGCCCAGTGTAAAGTTTAAATTGGGGTGTTTTGAAATTACCCCCATTCGTGTAAACCACTCTATTCCGGATGCGGTTGCCTTTGCAATTGAAACACCGGCCGGCACCATTATACAAACAGGTGACTTTAAGGTGGATTATACCCCCATTGGCGGCGGCGTAATAGACCTTAACTCTTTTGCCGAGTACGGTAAAAAAGGTGTTTTGGCACTATTAAGTGACTCTACCAACTCGGAGCGCCCGGGTATGACGGTGAGCGAAAGCAAGGTACACGAAAGCTTGCAGACTCTGTTTAGCAAAGCAACCAACCAGCGTATTTTGGTGGCCACTTTTGCCTCTAACTTGTACCGTGTGCAGCAAATTGTAGACCTTGCGGTAGAAAGCGGCCGTAAAGTTGCCATTTCGGGCCGCAGCATGGTAAACAACACCCAGATGGCCAGAGAACTGGGCTACCTGAAAGTGCCCGATAATGTTATTATTGATATAGACCAGATTAACAAATACCCGCCCGAATCGGTTGCAATTATTACCACCGGCAGCCAGGGAGAAACGCTAAGTGCGTTGTCTCGTATGGCGGCCAACAGCCACCGCAATGTACGTGTAGGCCCCGGGGATTTTATCATCATTTCGGCTACGCCTATTCCCGGCAACGAAAAAATGGTTACCAAAGTAGTAAATGGCCTGCTAAAACTGGGCGCCGAAGTTATTTATGATAAAATGTACGATGTACACGCTTCCGGCCATGCCTGCCAGGATGAGCAAAAGCTGATGCTGGAGCTGGTACGCCCTAAATTCTTTATTCCGGTACATGGCGAGTTTAAACATTTGCGCAGACACGCACAAACGGCCGAGGCTATGGGTGTGCCCAAGGCAAATATCCAAATAGCAGATACAGGGGACCATATCCGTGTAAGTACCAACGGCATTGCACTGGAAGAGCCGATACAGGCGGGGGCCCTGATGGTGGATGGCCTTGGCGTGGGCGATGTTGGCAGCGTGGTGCTGCGTGACCGCCGCCTCTTGTCTCAAGACGGCATAGTGGTGCTTTCTGTTTGCATAGACCGCGAAAGCGGCGAGCAGATTACCCCAGTAGAGCTGTTCTCGCGCGGGTTTGTATATGTTAGAGACTCGGAAGAACTGCTGGAAGAAACCCGGCTGGCTGTACAACAGGTAATAGAGGATGGTACAGGGCGTTCGCATCAGGATTTAAACAGCCTAAAGGCAAAGGTGCGCGAAGCGGCCTCCAGCCTTTTGTACCGCCGCACCAAAAGAAGCCCAATGATACTGCCTATTGTAAACGAAGTGTAAATTGCTGCGGGGCAAAAGAACGCTGATCTTTCAAAGGGGAAACTATGAAAAAGCGCGGAAGGATATGGAACAGTACCACTCTTATTTTGCTGTTGCTGCTTTTATGTTTGGCTTTGGCGGGTATTTTGGCCGTTGCCAGCCCGGCTTGGCTGCCTGTGGCAGGCGGGGTTGTGCTTGTGGTGGGGCTGTTGGTGGTTTTATCTACCGCGCGGTTGCGCAAGTGGCTGCGCCGCATTTTAAACAGCAAGGGCACCGTAGACGGAGCCGAGCAGGGCGGGCTTGCGCAGCTAAACATACCGGTAATGGTGGTAAGCGGCAAGCAGGTGGTTTGGTATAACCAAACTTTTCGCAAACAAATTACGGGCGGCGATGATATTGTTTTGCTGCCGGTAAATAAAGTTGTGCCGGGGCTGGATTTGAATGCCAGCGGTACGGCGCAGGGGCAGGATTTGGAAGTGGGCGGGGCTTTGTATACCGCCTACTCCAGCTATATGAATGCCGAAAAAACACTTTACTTTGTGGTTTTGGCCGAGAATACGCTGCTAAAAAAACAAGCAGCCGAGTATTTGGCCAGTATGCCTGCGGTTTTGTATATTGTAATAGATACCTACGACGAGATGATGAAAGAGCTGCGCGAAAGCGCCCAGCTTCAATTATTGTCTCAGGTAGATGCCATGATTGAAAAATATGTGCGCAAACGCGATGGATTTATGCGGCGCATTACTTCCTCGCGCTATATTGCGGTGGTAGAAGAACGCCACCTGCAAAATATGGTAGAAAGTAAGTTTGACATACTGGACACCGTGCGGGCGCTTGGGGACGAAAAAACATCCATCACACTTTCTGTAGGGGTTGGGCATAAGGCCAAAGGTTATAAAGATGCCGACACCATGGCCGTGCAGGCGCTGGATATGGCGCTGGGACGCGGCGGAGACCAGGTAGCTGTTAAGGATACAGAGGGATTTTCTTTTTACGGCGGTGTTTCGCAAAGCGTGGAAAAACGCGAGCGGGTAAAAAGCCGTGTAATTGCAAACTCGATGAAAAACCTTGTGCAGCAAAGCGAGCGGGTGCTGGTAATGGGGCATAAGCATTCTGATATGGACAGTGTGGGCGCTGCCATAGGGATGTTGCGTTTTTGCAAGATGTGCGAAAAACCGGCCTCGATTGTTTTGGATGTACAGCATACTCTATCGGGCAGTTTGTTGGATTTGCTGTACCAAGCTGGATACGAAAAAGATATTATCTCTCCGCATGCGGCCCGGCCGTTGGCAGGGGAAAAAACATTGTTAATTATTGTAGATACCCATATGCCCAATTTGCTGGAAAGCCGCGAAATATACCAAGCCTGCAAACAGGTGGCTATTATAGACCATCACCGTAAAATGGTAGGGCATATAGATAATGCAACGCTTTTTTACCATGAGCCGTATGCTTCCAGTGCCAGCGAACTTGTGAGCGAGCTGCTGCAATATATAGAGGGCCCGCGGGATCAAAAACCGACCGCAGCAGATGCCGAGGCGCTTTTGGCCGGGATTATGTTAGACACCCGCACATTCTCTTTGCATGTAGGGGTGCGCACTTTTGAGGCAGCTGCCTACCTGCGCCGCATGGGGGCGCGTACCGATGTGGTAAAACGCTTGTTTGCTTCCAGTATGGACGATTATGTTTACCGCAGCCACCTTGTGTCGGAAGCGGAGTTTTACCGCGGATTTGCCGTGGTGGTTAGCGATGAACTGCCCGCAGATACCGAAACAGTTGGGGCGCAGGCCGCCAACGACCTGCTTACCATAGAGCGGGTAAAAGCCAGTATTGTGGCAATACGCACTGGCGATATTATGCGGGTGTCGGCACGCAGCATGGGCGAAATGAACGTGCAGCTTGTAATGGAAAAAATGGGCGGCGGCGGGCACCTTACCATGGCGGGCGCCCAACTGGAAAACGCAGACATACAGGCCGCGCGCGATTTAATAATGGACGCGATAGACCAGTATTTGGCTGAGGCAAAGCAGAACGGTAAGTAAACTGTTTGCCAATTGCCTGCGGTATGGTACTATATAAAAAATGATTGCAGAGAAAGCGGTAATCTTGCTTCTGCTGCACAAAGCCAATGTTAAGGAGGATGCTGAAGATGAAAGTAGTATTGAAAAAAGATGTAAAAAACATTGGAAAAAAGGATGAAATGCACGAGGTGAGCGACGGGTACGCACGTAACTACCTAATGCCCCGTGGGCTTGCCGTACCGGCTGACGCAAGTGCGGTGAATGAGGTAAAGTCGAAACAGGCGGCACAGGAGCACCATGCAAAAGAAGAACTGGACGCCGCAAAAGAGCAGGCCGCAGCGCTTGATGGCATTGTGGTAGAACTGGTTGCAAAGGGCGGCCAAAGCGGGCGCTTGTTTGGAGCAATTACGGTAAAAGATATTGCGGTGGCATTGTCTGCACGCGGTATTAATATCGATAAGCGTAAACTGGCGCTGGACACGCGCGAAATTAAAAACTATGGCAGTTACCAGGTAGAGGCCAAAATTGTACCCGGTGTTTCTGCAAAATTTACCTGTAAAGTAATAGAGGAGTAAGCCGCTATGGCAAAAGACGGCCTTTCTCTGGAAGGTTTTGGGATAGAGCAACCGTATAGCATGCAGGCAGAGCAGTCGGTGCTGGGGGCGGCTATACTAGACCCTTCCAGCATAGACAGCATTGTGCAGGTTTTGCGGCCAGAGATGTTTTTTGTGCGGCAAAACAGGGCAGTATATACTGAAATGCTGTCCTTAATTACCAACTCGGAACCGCTGGATGTGGTTATTTTGGCTGATAGACTGGCCAACGACCCGGCGTTTCCGAACGCGGGAGATGCAAAAGCCTATTTGGCAGAGCTGGCAGCAACGGTGCCCAGCCTGTCTAACCTGCCCTATTACACAAAGATGGTGCAGGAAAAATACACCAAGCGTCTTTTAATGGAAAGTGCCAGAGAAATACTGGAGCAGGCCAATGATGACGTAGAAGCATCGGCCATGCTGGAAAGTGCCGAGCAAACCCTATACGAAATTCGGTCTGGCAAAGACACCACCGGCGTACAAAAGCTAAAAGATACCGTGCTGGAGGTAATTGCGCACCTGCAAATGCTCTCTGGCCCGGATAGAAAAAAGCATTTGGGCATTCCCAGTGGGTTTTCGTATTTGGATAGGGTGCTTACCGGGTTCTCGCGTTCCGACCTTATTATCTTGGCATCTCGCCCCGGTATGGGGAAAACCTCGTTTGCGCTTAATATTGCCGTTAATGTTGCTAAGCAAAATATACCCGTAATTGTATACAGCCTCGAAATGTCTAAAGACCAGCTGGCTTCGCGTATTTTAAGCGCCGAGGCCAATTTGGACAGCCGTCTGTTTCGTACAGGGCTTACGCGGGAAGAGGATATGGTAAAACTGGCCAGCGTTTTGGACAATGTGGGCGGTTTGCCTGTTCATTTAGACGATACTTCCAGCATTACTATAGCTGAAATGCGCAGTAAAATACGCCGTATAAACCGCGCCTATGCAGTAGATGGGCAACCGGGGCTTGGCATGGTGGTTATAGACTATTTGCAGTTGATGAGCAGTGGCCGCCGCACAGAAAACCGTGTGCAGGAAATAAGCGAAATGACCCGTAATCTTAAAATTATGGCAAAAGATTTAAACGTGCCGGTATTGGTGCTTTCGCAACTTTCTCGTAGTACAGAAAAGGGCCGTGCAGAGCATAGGCCTGTGCTAAGTGATTTGAGGGATTCGGGCTCGATAGAGCAGGATGCCGACATTGTTATGTTTTTGTACAGAGACGGTTATTACAACGATGGCCCCGAAACGGACGCAACCGCGGCAGAATGCATTGTAGCTAAAAACCGCCACGGTGAAACCACCACCGTTGACATGATGTGGGATGGAGCTCATACACGATACTATGAGGCTGCACCGGACAGGGATTAATGGAAGAAAAAGTATTTGGATGTATTAAAAAATATAACCTGATACAAAAGGGAGACAATGTTATTGTTGCGCTTTCTGGCGGAGCGGATTCAATAGCATTGTTTCATTTTTTATACAGCAATGTAAAAACGCTGCAAATTAATTTACATGCGGCTCATTTTGACCATGGTTTGCGGGGCTCGGAGTCTGACAGAGATGCCGATTTTGTGCACGCTACTTGCCAAAAATATGGAGTACAGCTGCACACCAAGCAGGGCTTTATGCGCGAAACGCCAAAGCCGATGGGTATGGGCGAAGAAGAATGGGCAAGGCACCTGCGGCTGGGCTACCTTGAAGAACTGGCCGCGGAACAGAATGCGAAGATTGCAACGGCACACACGCTAAGCGATAACGCAGAAACTGTGCTTTTTAGGGCCGTACGTGGCAGCGGTACACGCGGCATTGCGGGTATCCCCCCGGCACGGGGTGTATTTATAAGGCCAATGCTGCAGGTTACACGCAGTGAAGTAGAAGCATATTGTGGCAGATACGATTTGCAATATGTAACAGATTCTACCAATGCCAGCATGCAGTACGCACGCAACCGCATCCGGCTTGCTGTTCTTCCGGAGCTTGAGAGGGTGCACCCCGGGGCCGAGCAGGCGTTGGCACGCCTGGGCGAAACAATGCGGGGCGTGGATGAATATTTGACTGCACAGGCTACTATGCTTTTAAATACAGCAAAGCGCAGGCTGGGGCACGATGCAGCAATGCTGTTGCAGGCGCCCGAACCGGTGAGGATGCAGGCATTTTCCCTTTTGGCAGAGGACTATGCAAGCGGAACTGTGCTGGAGAATATGCAAAAAGTTGCCAGTGGCCAATTGGGTGCGCTGCAAATTTGCGCCCATAAACGTGTACGGTTGGTACAAAAACAACTGGTTATCGAAGAAGTGAACGCCGATACGGGCGAAAGTTACAGTGTGCCTTTTAAAGAGGGCTTAATTGAACTGCCCGGCGGTATAAACTTGCTGGTAAGCGTAGAAAAAACAGATAAAAATTATTGTGACGAAGAAAAAAAAGAACAAAAGGGCTTAACCTTTAAGGCGGACTATGATAGAATAAGAGAGAATTGTGTATTTAGAGGTCGCTTATCAGGAGACAGCTACAGGCCGGCAGGCCGGGGCGTTACCAAAACACTTAAAAAGTGGATGAGCGAAGAGGGGGTTCCGCCAGCGCAGCGCAGGCAGTGGCCTTTGCTTGCACAGGGCAGCAATGTACTGTGGGTAGCAAGGTACGGTTTTTGCGATGGTGTGCAGGTAACCCAAAATACACAAAAAATAGTACATATACAAATTTTGCAGTAATTTATAGGGGGACACAATGGCAGCACAGAGCGGGATGCATGAAAGTGTAGAAAAGATTATGATTTCCGCAGAGGCAATTGAAAAGCGGGTGCTGGAGCTGGGCGCAGAGGTGTGCCGCGACTATAAAGACAAAGATCTTTTAATGATTAGTGTTTTAAAAGGTTCTTTTATGTTTATGGCAGATTTGGTGCGCGCTATTGATATCCATGTAGAAGTGGATTTTATGGCGGTTTCTTCTTACGGCAGCGGCACCAAAAGCAGCGGTGTTGTAAAGATATTAAAAGATATTGATATTGAACTGGCCGGTAAAGACCTGCTGATTGTAGAGGATATTCTTGATTCTGGTCTTACCCTTTCTTACCTTACCGAGATGCTTTCGGGCCGCAATCCGGCCAGCATACGCATTATGACCCTGCTGGATAAACCCTCCCGCAGGCAGGTGGATGTTGTGCCTGATTACCGTGGGTTTGAAGTGCCCGATGAATTTATTGTGGGATATGGTCTGGATTATCAGGAGCATTACCGCAACCTGCCCTATATTGGCGTTTTAAAGCCGGAAGTATATTCTGGTTGATTATACAGGCGGGGAGTATTGCCGCCGCTACTATATTCGCTCTGGGAGATGAATTGATTGACAAAAAAACCGAAGTATGGAAATATTTTGTTTTTGGCGTTGGGGGTAGTTCTGCTTATTTTTATAATCAGAAATATCATCCCCACCAGTTCCAACAGCGTTAAATATTCCGAATTAATGAAAGAGTTTAGGGAAAACAATGTTTCCTCCTTCTCTTTGGATGTGGGCAACGGCAACCTTAAGTATACGCTTAAAAACGAGGATGAAAAGGACCCGCAGCCTGTGTATCAATACAAAATGCAGTATGCTGCATTGTTTGTAGAAGAACTGCCAAAGCTGGAAAAATCCTATAACCAAGAATATCCTGATGAGCCGATGGAATACGATTTTCTGGCTACCAGTGATGGTTCTGGTTGGATGATGTGGCTGCCCACCATTATTATGGTAGCTGGGTTGGGCTTTTTAATTTACTATATTATGGTAATGCAGGGCGATGGCGGCAAAGGCGCGCTAAACGTGGGCAAAGCCAAGGTAAAAAGCCAATCGGACAACAAGACAAAAACCACCTTTGCCGATGTGGCGGGTGCGGATGAAGAAAAAGAAGAACTGGAAGAAATTGTACAGTTTTTAAAAACACCCCGCCGCTTTAATGCGTTGGGCGCTCGTATTCCTCATGGTGTTTTGTTGGTGGGCCCTCCGGGTACCGGTAAAACCCTGTTGGCACGTGCCTGCGCGGGAGAAGCGGGAGTACCCTTTTACTCCATCTCCGGCTCTGACTTTGTAGAGATGTATGTTGGCGTTGGTGCTTCGCGCGTGCGCGATTTGTTTGATAAAGCCAAAAAAACGGCTCCCTGCATTGTGTTTATAGACGAAATTGACGCGGTGGGACGCCAGCGTGGCGCCGGACTTGGCGGCGGCCATGATGAACGTGAGCAAACCCTAAACCAGCTGCTGGTAGAGATGGATGGTTTTACCGGTAACGAAGGTGTTATTGTGGTAGCGGCTACCAACCGTGCCGATATACTGGACAAAGCCCTGCTGCGTCCCGGCCGGTTTGACCGTCAGGTATATGTAGGCTACCCCGATGTAAAGGGACGCGAAGAGATTTTAAAGGTGCATACTCGCTCTAAGCCGCTTGCACCGGATGTTGATTTAAAAATTATTGCCCGTACAACGCCTGGGTTTACAGGTGCCGATTTGGAAAACCTTGTAAACGAAGCAGCTTTGTTGGCGGCACGCCGTGGACGCAAGGCCATTACAGAGGTGGATATTGAAGAAGCCAGTATTAAGGTAATGGCTGGCCCCGAAAAGCGCAGTAAGGTTGTAAGCGAAAAAGAGCGCAAGCTAACCGCTTATCACGAAACAGGCCATGCTATTACGGCTTATTATTGCGATACCAGCGACCCCGTACACCAAATTACAATTATACCGCACGGCCCTGCGGGAGGCTTTACCATGTACCGCCCCGAAGAGGATGTGCAGTTTAGAACTAAAACACAGATGCATGAAAACATTGTGTCTATGCTGGGTGGGCGCGTGGCCGAAAAGTTGGTGCTGGATGATATTTCTACCGGCGCTTCTAACGACTTAGAACGTGCTACAGCAGTGGCCCGCTCTATGGTAACCCGCTATGGATTCTCTGACCGGTTGGGCCCTGTTGTATATGATACAGACCCCGGCGAAACATTTTTGGGCAGAGACTTTGGTAATAACCGCCATTACTCGGAAGAAGTTGCCAGCCAAATTGACAGTGAAATCCGCGATATTATAGACGAATCTTTTGAAGCGGCTAAGAATATTCTGGAAAATCACATGGATCAACTTCACTTAATAGCGCAAACTCTGCTGGAACGCGAGAAGATTTCCGGTGATGAGTTTAGGGTTTTGATGGAGGGCGGCGAGCTGCCCCCGTTCGATCCGCCGGCCGATAAGGCTCCGCTATCGAGTATGAATGCAAAACCCGCAAAAGAAGATGCCAAACCTGCCGATGCAATGTTTATCAATGCGGGCGGCAGCAGGGCTGATTCTGAAAAGGATAAGGCAGAGCCTAAAGCCAAAAAGGCACCTGCAAAAAAAGCGGCACCTAAAGCCGAAAAACCTTCGGATGAGCCAAAGTCCGAAACGGATACAGAAAAATAAAGCATTATGGCGCGCGGGCGTAAACGTGTGCAACCATGCAAAAAAGTCTCCGCGGGCATATGCCTGCGGAGATTGTCGGTATAAATGTAAAAATAGAACATACAGATGAGTAAAATGGGAGGACGGCGCGTGGCGAAAAAAAGCGCACAATATGACAACGAAAGCATTACAAGCCTAAAAGGTGCAGACCGTGTGCGAAAAAGGCCGGGGGTTATTTTTGGCTCCGACGGTTTGGAAGGGTGCGAGCACTCTATTTTTGAAATTTTGTCAAATTCCATTGATGAAGCGCGTGGTGGGTTTGGCGAACGTATTTTGGTAACCAAATTTAAGGACGGAAGCTTTCAGGTAGAGGATTTTGGACGAGGCATTCCTGTGGATTTTAACCGGGGAGAAAACCGATATAACTGGGAGTTACTGTTTACAGAGTTGTACGCAGGCGGCAAATACAATGCCGAGGATGAAGGGTATGAGTACTCTTTAGGGCTTAACGGCCTAGGCCTTACCGCTACACAATATGCCAGCGAATGGATGACGGCGGATGTGTACAGGGACGGTAAGCATTACCATATAGAATTTAAAAAAGGCGAAAATGATGGCGGTCTAAAAGATGAAGATATTTCTTCTAAAAAGACAGGTACTGTTATCCGGTGGAGACCGGATTTGGACGTATTTACCGATATAAATGTGCCAAGCTCCTGGTTTGAGGATGTAATGAAACGGCAAGCTGTGGTAAATGCAGGTGTGCATTTTGTGTTTACAGACGAAACCGCCGAAGGCGGAACAAGCAAAGCCGAGTTTTTTTATGAAAACGGGATTGAGGATTTTGTAAAAGAGGTAGTGGGAGAGGAAGCTTTTACCCCGGTAATGTCTTTTGCAGGCTCTGCCGAGGGACGCGATAGGGAAGACCGCTTGCCTTATAAAGTAAAAATGAATGTTTCTTTTTGCTTTTCTAACCGTGTACAAATGCTTGAGTATTACCATAACTCCAGCTTTTTGGAGCATGGCGGCAGCCCCGAAAGAGCTGTAAAAACGGCATTTACCAACCAAATTGATGCCTTTTTACGTCAAAAAGGGATGTATAAAAAAGACGAAAGCCGAATAAGCTTTACCGATGTGCAAGATTGTTTGGTGTTTATTTCCTCCTCGTTTTCTACGGTAACAAGCTACGAAAACCAGACCAAAAAGGCCATTACCAACCGCTTTATTGCACAGGCAATGACGGATTTTTTGAAAGAAAAGATTTCGATTTATTTTATCGAAAAGCCCGAAGAAGCCCAAAAAATCGCCCAGCAAATTTTGGTAAATAAGCAAAGCCGTGAGCATGCCGAAAAAACCCGGCAAAGCCTTAAAAAAACAATATCTGCCCAAATAGATATTGCAAACCGCGTGCAAAAATTTGTAGATTGCCGCTCTAAAGACCCAGGCAAGCGCGAAGTTTACATCGTGGAAGGTGACTCGGCTTTGGGGGCGGTAAAAACCAGCCGCGATTCGGAGTTTCAGGCCATTATGCCGGTGCGCGGTAAAATTTTAAACTGCTTAAAAGCCGATTACAGCAAGATTTTTAAATCAGAAATTATCACAGACCTTATCAAGGTTTTAGGCTGTGGTGTAGAGATGGAGGGTAAGGGAAGAAAAGACCTTGCAACCTTTGATTTAAACGCCCTGCGTTGGCACAAAATTGTAATTTGTACCGATGCCGACGTGGACGGCTTTCAGATTCGGACCTTGATACTTACCATGCTTTACAGGCTGGTTCCTACTCTTATCCGCGAAGGGTATGTATACATTGCAGAGAGCCCGCTGTACGAGATACAAACCAAAAGTAAAACTTATTTTGCTTATAACGAAAGTGAAAAAGCAGATATTATGAAGCGCATTGAGGGAGAAAAGTTTACCATCCAGCGCAGCAAAGGCCTGGGCGAAAACGACCCCGAAATGATGTGGCTAACCACAATGAACCCGGAAAGCCGCCGCCTTATAAAGATAACGCCGGAGGATACCGAACGTACTGCAGAAGTGTTTGACCTTTTGCTGGGAGATAACCTTGCGGGCCGTAAAGAGCATATTGCCAACCATGGGTATGAGTATTTGGACGAGTTGGATGTAAGCTGATTGTTTGTTGTACTGTAAAAACAGAAGCAATGCAGCTTATAAAGAGAGAGGGGACATTTTTTGGCTAAGAAAAAGTCATCGGGCGAAAGGGCGCCCCTAAAACGCCCACAGCTTGGCGATCATGTTGAGATACAGGATGCAGGCATTGTTGCCGAAACCGGCATAACCCAAACATTAGAAGAAAACTATATGCCCTATGCCATGAGTGTAATTGTATCGCGTGCGCTGCCGGAGATTGACGGCTTAAAGCCTGCGCACCGCAAACTGCTGTACACCATGTACGATATGGGCCTTTTAAAAGGGAACCGTACAAAATCGGCCAACATCGTAGGGGCAACCATGCACCTTAACCCGCATGGTGACGCCGCTATTTACGATACTATGGTGCGTATGGCGCGCGGCAACGAAAGCCTGCTGGTGCCCTATGTAGACTCTAAAGGTAACTTTGGCAAGGCATACAGCCGCGATATGGCAAGCGCTGCCGCACGTTATACCGAGGCTAAGCTAGAGCCGGTGTGCGAGGAACTTTTTAGAGATATAGAGAAGGAAACGGTGGATTTTGTAGACAACTACGATGCCACAACGCAGGAGCCTGTATTATTGCCGGTTACTTTCCCCACTATACTAACAAACAGCACGCTGGGCATTGCGGTTGGCATGGCCTCTAACATTTGTTCTTTTAACCTAGAAGAAGTTTGTGATACCACCATTGCCCTAATGCGAGATTCGCAGCACGACATCCTTTCTACCCTTAATGCACCCGATTTCCCGGGTGGTGGGCAATTATTGTACAATGCGGGTGACCTGCGTAATATTTACGAAACCGGGCGCGGCGGGGTGCGTGTGCGTGCCAAATGGCAGGTTGCCGAAGGGAACATGATAGAAATTACCCAAATACCCCCAACCACTACGGTTGAGGCTATTATGGATAAAATAGCAGATTTGGTTAAAAGCGGCCGTGTGCGCGAAATAAACGATATGCGCGACGAAACAGACCTTGGCGGCTTAAAGCTGACGCTGGATTTGAAGCGTGGACAAGACCCCGATAAGCTGATGGTAAAGCTGATGCGGATGACGCCGCTGGAAGACAGCTTTTCATGTAACTTTAACATCCTTATATCGGGTATGCCCCGCGTGATGGGTGTACGCGAAATTTTAGAAGAGTGGATTGCTTTTAGAATAGAGTGTGTGCGCCGCCGTACCAGCTACGAGCTGGCTGGCAAGCGTAAAAGAATGCACCTGTTAAAGGGCCTTGCCGCTATTTTGCTGGATATAGATAAAGCGGTAAAAATAGTGCGGGAAACAGTGGCCGAAGATGAGGTTGTGCCCAATTTAATGATTGGATTTGGCATAGACCAGATACAGGCGGAGTATGTGGCAGAAATTAGGCTGCGCCACCTAAACCGCGAATATATTTTAAAACGCACCAGTGAGATTGAAGAATTGGAAAAAGAAATTGCCAATTTAGAGCAGATACTGAAAAGCGGAGACAAGGTAAAAGCAATTATTGTAGAGGAACTTTCTCAGGTTAAAAAGAAGTTTGCCCAGCCTCGCCGTACAGAAATACTGTATGATGTGGCGGCAGATGTGGACGAGCCGGAAGAGGACCTGCTGCCGGATTACCCCGTAACCGTATTTTTTACCAAAGAGGGTTATTTTAAAAAGATTACCCCTGCCTCTTTGCGCATGAGCAGTGACCAAAAGCTGAAAGATGGCGACGAAGTGGTGCAGCAGCAAGAAAGCCACAATACAGCCGAAGTACTGTTTTTTTCCAATGCCTGAGAGGTATAGAAGTGCCGTGTGGGAGATTTTGTGGACA
>JBKEAM010000089.1:0-29683 GCA_047972265.1 Oscillospiraceae bacterium
TATAGCTTTTTCTGTCGTATCTACAAAATACTCGCCGCTGTTAGCTGTATATTCCTCCAGCAGCACAGAGGATATGCCCAGTTCCTTTGTTTTAATGCTGTAACCCATTGTAAAGTAAAGGCTTCCGTTTGAGGTTGAAACTGCATATAAAAAACAAACCTCTCCCTCGGCACTGTAAACCAAAACTTCAAATGTTTCGCCAGCCAAAAGCTGCGCAGAATCTACCGTAAATGTACTTACCCCTTCTTGCTGATATATGCTTGTATAAGATTGATTTTCAATTGCTTGTACTGTATAAAATGAGGTTCTTGTGGGTTTAAGTATCCCCTGAGATTCCGCATAATACATTTCATCAAAAACATTTTGCACCATACTGGTTTTATAAATAAATAGGCTGCCAATAAGTACTATACATATTACTAACAAGCTTGCTATGGCAATAACTGTTTTTTTCATATGTTCAACCATTTCTTTTGTTGTATTGGCTTATCTCAAAAGTTCAAACTGCATAGTTGTATTTTAGCACATAGTATCTGGCCTGCCTTTAACCATTACACTTATTTTAAAATTTATATTTTTCATTATATCATCAATAAATGTTTTTTTGCCATAACATGGCAATATAAGTTTATCCCTAGTTTACTCTTTTGCACTTACTTGTTTTTACCATACAAAAAACACCCCATTTAAAACCTTGGGGTGTTTTTTATTGTCCTGTTAAACCTGCTGTGTTCCTACTTAACACATAATTTTCTGTAATGCAGCTCAGGTTTATTTTTCGTCAGAGGATGGACCGGATTTTTTTTGTCCTTCTTTACCGTACAGATCTTCAAAAAAATCCTCGTCCACTTCCACGTGGAACATCATGTTACCGGCAGGGGCCTGCGCCTTGGGTATCTCTCCCATAGGCATCATAGGCAGAGAGGTAAACATTCCTCCATCCAGTATTTTCATAAACTCGTTTACAACGTAGTCAAGGTCTGCTTTTCCATCATGAAAAACACCCCAGTGCAGCCCCAAAAAGCTGGTTGCGCCCATTAAAACATACGATAAAACCGTACTGTCTATTTCGCGCACTTCACCTTTCAGCTTTGCATTTTCCAGCCCTTTTACGTAAGACTGGCAAAAGGCATCGTAATATTCCCTAAACAGCTGTCTGTCTACATACAAAGATTCCCATATAATATTGTACATATACTGGTTTTGCAGTGTAAATTCCAGCCAACTGTGTAAGCCCACACGTTCGGCCTCGCGGCGTGTTTTACAGTCCTTGGTGGCCAGGCTTAAATGTTTACGAATTTGATGGCTGCATTGCAACAAAAGATATTTGTACAGGTTGTACTTACCGTCAAAATAAATATATACCGTGCCGGTTGCTACCCCTGCCAGTTTTGCAATTTCGTTTACATTTGCCCCATAATAGCCTTTTTCAAAAAACACCTGTGCCGCAGCGCTGAGAATATTGTTCAGCGTAGCCATGCCGCGCTCTGTACGCGGTTTATTCAGTAAATGAGCCATTTCTCGCCCCCTCCCAGCGCTGTAAGTATACCCCATTTTGCCCATATTTTACAACAGGGAGAGGCACCATTCCGGCCTCTCCCTGCTGCTTTAGATAATTTTATACTAAAATTGTCCTTATTGTCTTACGCTTCGCTCAGCAAAGAATCGATGCTCTTCAGGCCTGTAATTGCTTCCCAGCCAGCCGGAGCAGCGTCGCTCATGGGCACAACCTTAGAAAGGTTCATTTCCTGGGTGCCAAGGCGCTTACCATCGCTAAAGTCGATGATGCCGCCAAACGGGTTTTGGATGGGTGCTTCTTCCAAAGCTGCCATATAGCTGGCCCATGTTACTTCCTCGCCTTCCAAGCGGCGCAGGCCTTCGCAGAAGAAGTGTGCTGCAATCCAGCCGGTTTGTGCGTAGGCGTTCATGGCGTATTCTTCGCTAATATAGCTCTGGTACTGCTCTAAAGCAGAGGGATCATCATATGCAACCCAGCCCAGGCCGTATACGTCAAATTTGCCGCTAATGTCGTTTACAACTGCCTCGCTCATGGCGCTGGATACGTTAACATAGGTTGTAATGCAATCTTTGTTTACGCCCTGGTTGGCAAGTTCTTTTACAATGGTAGGCATGGTTGCCTGGATGGAAGCCACGATCACATAATCCACGTCTGCATTTTTAATGGTGGTAACAGCGGCAGATACGTCGGCAGTACCGGCGGTTACCTGTGCGGATACCAATTCTACGCCGTCAACTTCGGCAACCTGCTCGGTTGCGCCGTCAAACAGGTTCATACCTGCGTCGTCGTTGGTGTAAATAATGCCAATTTTCTTTGCGTTAAACTGGCCGGCAGCGTACGCTACCATAATTTTGCCCTCGGTACGGTAAATGGGCTGTACGGGGAAGATGTTGTAGCCTTCTTCGTTGGTGGTTGCATGATCTGCATACAGCTGGCCAATACCGGTTGCAAAGTATACAGAAGGAATGCCGTATTCTTTCAGGTCTTCAATGGTTGCAGCAACTACAGGTGTGCCAAAATGGCCAACAATGGCAAAGTACTTTTCGTCTTCTACCATAGCTGTAAGTGCAGCCTTGCCCTTTACCGGATCAAATTCGTCATCGGTATAATGGTTAAAAGTAACGGTGCGTCCGTCAATGCCGCCCTCTTCGTTTACCATTTTAAGGTAAGCTTCAATACCGGCTACAAAGGGTACGCCTACCGGGGCATATGCGCCCGAGGTAGCTGCAGAGTTGCCAATGATAATTTCGGTGTCGGTAACGCCCTGCACATAGCTGCTGGGTTCGTCGCTTCCGCCAGAGGTGGTAGTGCTGCCAGATGGGGTGGTAGAACCGGTAGAGCCCGCGCTATTGCCGCACGCTACAAAGGTAAGCATAAGCATGGCGGCCAACAGGGCTGCAAGCATACGTTTTTTCATTGTATGTCCTCCCAATTTCCTTTTTACTGTATATTTCTTACACACATTGTGTAAAAACCATAATTATTGCGTGCCAAGGTAGGCTTCAATCAGGCGGCTGTCCTTTATCAGTTCTTGGGCAGGGCCTTTCATGTTTATTTCTCCTACTTCCAGCACATAGGCATAGTCGGCTATTTTTAAGGTTTGCAGGGCATTTTGTTCTACAATTACCACTGTAGTGCCCTCTTTTTTAATTTCGCCAATAATTTCAAAAATATCTCGTACAACCAGCGGGGCAAGCCCTAAAGACGGCTCGTCCAGCAGTAAAACCTTGGGGTTTGCCATAAGCGCGCGGGCAATGGCCAACATTTGCAGCTCGCCTCCCGAAAGTGTTCGACTCAGCTGCTTTTTACGCTCTTGCAAACGAGGAAAATACCTGTAGCAGCGTGCAAAACTCTCCTGCACGGTTTTGCGGTCTTTAACGGTAAAGGCACCTGCTTTCAGGTTTTCTTCTACTGTCAAATCCCCAAAAATCTGCCTGCCCTCGGGAGATTGCGCAAGACCAAGCGCAGCAATCTTTTCGGCCGGCATATTGGTAATGGCACGGCCATAAAAACTTATTGTGCCCGAGGTAGCGGATGTAAGACCCGATATGCAGCGCAAGGTGCTTGTTTTACCCGCACCGTTGGCTCCCAATAAGGCAACCACTTTTCCCTCTTCTACCTGTACATCAATCCCTTTTACGGCTTCTATTGCGCCATAAGAGATTTTAAGATCTTTAATTTCCAACACTATTTGGCCCATTATTCGCCCTCCTCTTCGCCAAGGTAGGCTTCTTGTACCAGCTTGTTGGTTTGTATGCCCGCCGGTACATCGCAGGCCAAAAACTTGCCAAACGAAATAGCGCAAATACGGTCGCATACACCCATTACAAGGCGCATATCGTGCTCTACCAGCAAAATGGTGCAGTTATACGTATCGCGTATGGCGCGTATCAGCTCGGCCAGTTCCTGCGTTTCCACATCGTTTAAGCCTGCTGCCGGTTCGTCCATAATAATCAGCTTGGGGTTGGTTAGCAGTGTGCGGGCAAGCTCTACTTTTTTAAGTACGCCATAAGGCTGGCCGCCTGCGGGCAGGTCTTTGCGGTCGGCAATTCCAAAAAACTCAAGTGCTTTTTCTGCGCGGGCTCTTATTTCACGTTCCTCACGGCGCGCCCGGGGCAGTTTAAGCGCTTGCTCAAAAACGGTTGCTTTAAAATCGATATGGGCACCCACCAGCACGTTGTCTATTAAAGACAATTCTTTAATAATCTCTACGTTTTGAAAGGTACGCACCAGGCCATAGCGGATAATTTTATGTACAGGCTTACCCACAAGGTTAATTACCTGGCTCTCATCCTCTGTTTGCCTTTTTGATTTTGCCATGCGGTCTGCGTCGGTACGAAAAAACACGTTGCCGCTGTTGGGTTTATAAAACTGAGTAATACAGTTAAACACGGTTGTTTTACCTGCGCCGTTGGGCCCAATTAAACCAAAAATTTCTTTTTCACGTACGGTAAAAGTAAGGTCATCTACCGCTTTAAGGCCGCCAAAAGCAATCGAAAGATGTTCTACCCTAAGCGCCTCTTTTTCCATCAGGGTGTTTCTGGTTTCGCCGGCTGGTGCATTGGAGGGATCCATGTAAATATCTGTCATAGTTTTTCCCCCTCCTTTGTAACATCCTTATCCTTTTTCTTGCCAATTAACGAGCGTATCAGGCGAGACACATCTCTGGGTATCTGTGCAAGCCCCTGCGGATAAAACATGATTACCAATATAATTAGGATGCCGTTAAATATGTAGGGCAGTCCGTTAATGTCTCCAATTACCGGCAGATTTTTCAAAATCAAATCCGGCACGCCCCAAACAATAAATGCGCCAATAACAGTACCGTAAATGCTGCGGAAGCCGCCAATAACCACTGCCGCCAGCACATACAAAGAGAAGTTGAGCACCCATGTAGATGGGTAAGAGAATTTGATAAAAAACACATACAAGGAGCCTGCCAAACCCGCATATGCAGTTGCCAGCGTAAAGGCCAGCAAACGATATTTAAGCAGGTTTACCCCCATTGCCTGGGCCGCTACCTCGCTGCCGCGCATTGCATGCAAGGCACGGCCCATTTGGCCGTTTACCAGGTTATAGGTAAGTATCATAACCAGTACAAGTGCCACAACCAGCAACAGGTAGGTTGTTTCGCGGTTAAACGCTGTGCCAAATATGGTTGGGTAGGATGCTTTTTTACCCTGCATACCGCCGGTAATATCACTTACTTGCTCAAAGGTTTTTAGCAAAATTTCGGATACGCACAGGGTGGCAATTGCAAGGTACAGCCCCGCAATGCGCAAAGAAACCAGCCCTATTAAAACCCCTATAAAGGTAGGTATCAAAACCGCCAGCAAAATTGCTATCCAAAAAGAAAGCCCCAAGTCTGCTGTTACATAGGCGGCTACATATGCACCCAGCCCCATAAAACCGGCTGTGCCCAAAGAGATAAGCCCCGAGTAGCCCAGCAATACGTTTAAACCCAGTGCCGCAATGGCATAAATAAGTACGCCGCCAATGCTGGTAATAATGCTGTTGTTTATAATTTTTAAAGATGATGCCACCGGCAACAATGCCAGCAATGCGCCAAATAACAAAAAGCGCAGATAATGGTTTTTAAAAATTCTCTTGCCAAGGCTTGTTTTAGAAGCCAGGGGAGAGTTTACCTGATTTTTCACAATAGCTCCCCCTTATACCTTTTTCACTATCTTTTTGCCAATGATACCGTTGGGACGGAAAATTAAGAACAATAGTATCAAAAGATACATCAATTGCTCGCCCCAGATATCGCTTACGTAATATGCCAAGAAGTTGCGTCCTACGCCAATGATGTATGCGCCAATAACCGGCCCATAAAAAGTTTGAAACCCACCCAGCACACAGGCAAACAATGCATTTACCTGTACTGCGTTCATTAATGTAGTGGTAACCGTAGTGGTGGGGGCAATCATAACGCCCGAAAGCATACCCAAAATTCCGGCCAGGGCCCATGCAAACATTGTTACAGTGCGTGTGGGCACGCCCATCAGGCGGGCCGTGGGCTCGTTAGAGGCCGTGGTGCGTATAGCCAGCCCTAGCTTGGTGCGCTGCAGCATGTAAAATAATGTGCCCATTAAGAGAAGGCCGATGGAAATATTTAGTATTGCGTTGTAAGAAATAGATGCCCCTAAAAAGCTGATTTCTCCGCCTGCAATAAAGCGGGGCAGCAGCAGGGGGTCTACCCCAAACAACATGGGGGCCAACCCCAAAAAGATCATAATCAGCCCCAGCGTTATAATCTGCTTCGCCACAGGCGAAGCCTTTTTGGCGTGGCGTATAATCAGCACGTCTACCAAAAAGCCGGTAAGCACCGCCGAGACAACACCGCACAACACGCTGGCCCACAGCGGCATATTAAAGGATGTAAAGAACATGGTTACAACAAAGGTATTAAACATCCCCATAGACCCCTGTGCAAAGTGGGTAATAAGGCTGGTACGGTAAATAATAATGATGCCAAGAGCCGCCAGCGCGTAAACGCTGCCTGTTTCCAGGCTGCGCAAAATCAACTGCAGCAGCGTGCTGAAAGCATTGCTCACATTCAGTCCCCTCCAGTACAAATGTACAAATTATTTGGCAGGCTCTGTTATTTGCCGCAAAGCCATTTCGCTTGGCTTGCTGCGCAAACAGGTACTGCCCTTGCAAATATTGAACACCAGTTCATGTACAAGGTAAAAAAAGCCCCTTGCTGTAGTGCAAACAACATATTGGATTGGTTGATACTAAAATAAACCACAAGTGTTAGCTTTGTCAACTAAAAGTTTTAGGCAATAATGCAATATAAACATGTAATCTTAACTAAAAATAGTATTGACACATATCGAAAAATAGTTTAATCTCATAATTGAACATACATTCATATTTAATATGTTTTCATATGTCATTTAACTTTAAAGTCTTTAAATATTCGTATTATCATATTTTTTAAACAAATACAAACATTCTATTTCTTGTTTTCTTTTATTTTTTTACCTATTAATGCGCTGCTATTCACTTTTGCTTAAAAACGACACAATTGTCATATTTTTCCAATTTCTTTGTACAAAACGACAATATTATCACTTCCGTACTTTTCCATACATTTCCAACCCATAAAAACGCCGTTTGTGCATTTTAACAGTATTTATCATATATTTTTGTCATTTTGCAAAAAAGATAAAAAGACCTCAAAACACATTGAAAAGCCCGGTTTTTTTTGATATACTTCGTAATATGACAACAGTGTCATATGTAATTCCATCGCAAATTCCTTTTTCAAATAAATTGTCTTTTCGCAGCAGTTTATTTGTATAAGTGAATAATAGTTCCTATTATAAGGTGCCCACCGCATTGCACAGCTTGGATTGGAAAGATGGATTGGATTTTTTTCTGAAAGGACTGCACTTTTAAAATGGAAAAAACAAATGTTGGTATTTTGGGTTATGGCTTATACCTGCCAGATACTTATATGACCGCCAAAGAAATATCCGAGGCCACAAAAGGCATTTGGAGTGAAGAAGCCGTTGTTGATAAACTTGGCATTGTTAAAAAGGTAGTGCCCGGCAACGACGATGGCACGCAGGACATGGGTGTGCGCGCCGCGCAGGATGCCTTGCGCCGCACAGGGCTTGACCCAAAGGAGATTGACGTAATCCTTTGCATTGGCGAGGAATGGAAAGAATATCCCCTTACCACATCCGCACTGTATATACAGGATAAAATTGGCGCTGTAAATGCCTGGGGCATAGACATTGCCAACCGCTGCTGCACCACCTGTACCGCCATTAAAATGGCCAAAGACCTTTTATTGGCCGATGATGATATCCACACTGTTTTAATTGCAGGTGGTTACCGCAATGGAGATTTTGTAGATTTTACCGACAAAAACATGTCTATGATGTACAATCTTGGCGCAGGCGGCGGCGCGCTTATTTTGCAAAAAAACCTGGGCCGCAACCTTGTACTTGGCACCCATATTATGGGAGACGGCAGCATGAGCCGCGACGCCGGGGTACAAATTGGCGGCATTGCCCAGCCCTTTAACAGCGATAATATCGAAGAGGGCTACCGCTCTTTGCGCCTTTTGGACGCAGCACACATGAAAGCCCGCTTAAACGAGGTTTCCATCAAAAACTGGTATCATTGTATAGACGAATCTCTTCGTAAATCCGGCGGGCTCACCCGCAAAGATATTGGCTATCTTGCCATTTTGCACTTTAAGCGCAGCCAGCACGTTGGTATGGTGGCCGAGCTTGGTCTTACACCCGAGCAAACCACCTATCTCGAAGAGTATGGCCATGTAGGCCAGATAGACCAAATCCTTTCTTTGGCATTGGGCCTGGAAAGCGGCAAGGTAAAAGACGGTACGCTTGTAAACATGATTGCCGCCGGCATTGGTTATGTTTGGGCATCCACTTGCATCCGCTGGGGTGCGGCCGAATAATCCGCTTTGTTTACGCAAGGATAGAGTAGAGGAAGTGAAAGTATGTTTGATTACAGCTCTAAAAAAATCACCATCGAGCAAGCGCTTGACATGGTAAAAGACAACGACCTTATTACGGTTGGTATGGCCGCGGCCGAGCCTGTGGAGTTTTTAAATAAGCTGCACACCATTGCCGATAGGGTAAAAGATGTAACCATTACCAGCTGCCTGCCCACCGTAATAGGCGATTACTTAAAGGAAGAAAATATTCTAAAGGCCTTTAAGCTAGAATCTTGGTTTTACAGCCCCATTGTGCGCAAACTGCAAAAAACCGGACGGGTTTCGTTTTTGCCCAACAACCTGCATTTTGCCGCCAAAAAACGCAATATGCACCGCACAAGCAATATCATGATTTGCTCTGCCACCATGCCGGACGAGAACGGCCGGGTTCGCTTTAGTGCAGGCAATGTGTATGAAGAAGAAGTGGGCAAACTTGCCGACACTGTTATATTGGAGATTACCCCCAATGTTCCTTACTCCGAGGGGGATAACTACATCGAATGGGACGACATCGATTATGTAATCGAGTGCGATTACTATCTGCCTGCCCTGCCCGATGCGGAGCCTAGTGAAAAAGACCGTGTAATTGGCAAATACATTGCCGATTTAATCAATGACGGAGACTGCATTCAGGTAGGCATTGGCGGCATACCCAACGCTGTATGCGCCGAGCTGCACGGCAAAAAAGACCTTGGTGTGCACACCGAAATGATGACTACCGGCATTATGCGTTTGATGAAAGCCGGCGTCATCAATAACTCCAAAAAGCAGATGAACACCGGCAAAACTGTTTTTGGCTTTGCCTACGGCAGCCAAGAAATGTACGATTTTATGAACCACAACCCCGATTTGCTGGTAAAGCGCGGCAACTGGGTAAACGATCCCTATGTCATTGCCCAAAACGACAACCAGGTTTCTATCAATACCAGTGTAGAAATAGACCTTACCGGGCAGTGCTGCTCCGAAAGCATCGGTCATATGCAAATATCCGGCAGCGGTGGGCAGGCCGATACCGCCATCGGTGCCCAAAACTCCAAAAACGGGCGCTCTATCATCGCCCTTTACTCTACCGCAATGGCCAAAAACCCCCAAACCGGAGAGAGGGAAGAGGTTTCTAAAATTGTGCCCACCCTAAAACCGGGCGCTGCGGTTACACTAAGCCGTAACGATGTAAACTGGGTGGTCACCGAATACGGAGCAGTTAACCTGTGCGGCACCACCGTTCGCGAGCGTACCGAGCTGCTTATTTCCATTGCACATCCCAAATTCCGCGATGAGCTGCGCAAAACCGCACACGACCTTCAATTTTGGATTTAAAACAGGAGGCGCATTGCAATGGCCACTTTTAGCCATAACGGGCTGGATATTTATTACGAAGAACACGGCAAGGGCACACCGCTGCTCATCTTAAACGGTATTTTTATGTCCTGTGCTTCCTGGCAGGCATTTTTGCCCTCCTTTTCGGCAAATAACCGTCTGCTTTTGTTGGATCTTTTAGACCAGGGCCGCAGCGGTAAAATGCAGCGGGAATATACCCAGCAAGAACAAGTGGAGCTGGTAGCGGCATTTTTAGAGCATATCGGGCTCGAAAAAACTTCTATTATGGGCATTAGTTATGGCGGTGAGGTTGCACTGCAATTTGCGGTGCAATACCCCCAAAAACTGATAAAGCTGGTGCTTTCCAACACCACTGCCTATACCTCCGATTGGCTGCGCGATATCGGCCACTCGTGGGAGTACGCCTTTAAAAGCTACGACGGTCATCAGTTTTTTAAAACCTGTATCCCCATTGTGTACGCGCCCCAATTTTACGAAAAAAACTATGCCTGGGCCAGTGCGCGCGAGGACGCTTTTGTAAAAGCCTTCACGCCGGAAGTGTACGATTCTTTCGGCCGCCTTACCCGCTCTGCCGAACAGCATGATGTGCGCCAGCACCTGTCTTCCATCCATGCGCCAACCATGGTCATCTCATCAGAGTTTGACTACGTAACCCCTGTATACCAGCAAAAAGAGCTGGCCGAAAAAATTCCCAATGCAGGCCACGTAATGATTTTGGGTGGTGGGCATGGCGTAATGTACGAGAAGCCTGCCGAGTTTACCTCTATTGTTTTGGGCTTTGTCAACCAAGACACCTCTGCAAAAATCATTTAAAAAAACGCTTATCTTCTTACATAAAAGCAGGCATTTATTTTAACATCCATCGTCATCACATACTCCCGGCTTTTATCCGCCGGGCCAAGTAAAACAAGGAGGCCTACAAATGTCTGATCGTTTAAAAGGAAAAGTTGCCCTGGTAACCGGCGGTTCTAACGGAATTGGTGAAGAGTGCTGCAAACGCTTTGCCGCCGAAGGCGCTATTGTTATTGCCGGAGATATGAAACCCATGTCTTACGAAACTCCCAATGTAGAATACATGGAGTTGAACGTTACCGACACCGCCAGCTGCCAAAAAGTTTTTGATTCTATTGTAGAAAAGTACGGCAAAATTGATATTTTGGTAAACAACGCAGGCATCACCCGTGACGCATTAGTGCAAAAGATGACCGATGATATGTGGGATGCTGTTATCTCCGTAAACCTTAAAGGTGTATTTAATCTTACCCGCCTTATCGGCCCTTCTATGATGGAAAAAGGCTATGGCTCTATCATCAACATTTCTTCGGTAGTGGGCGAGTACGGCAACATTGGCCAAACAAACTACGCCGCCACAAAGGCCGGTGTTATTGGCATGACCAAAACCTGGGCAAAAGAATTTGCCCGTAAGGGTGCCAACGTACGCACCAACGCCATTGCCCCCGGCTACTGCATGACGGATATTTTAAAAACCGTACCGCAGGAACTGCTGGATAAATTTGCCGCCATGACCATGCTGGGCCGCCTGGGCCAGCCGGAAGAAATTGCAAACGCCGCTTTATTCCTTGCAAGCGACGAATCCAGCTATGTAACCGGGCATGTATTAAGCGTAAACGGCGGCATGAGACTGTAACCAAAAAAGCAGCCGCTTAAAGCGGCTGCTTTTATTGCAAAATTTGTTAAAAAATTACTTTGCACTCTGCCCTTGGTTTAAGCACGGCTCTGCGGCAAAATTCCTCTTTCAATAATGGCCAGCGTCTCACGTATCTGCTGTTTTATATTTGCCATAGACAGTTGGTTATTTACACTCTGAAAGATAAAAATATCGGTTACAAAGTGTACGCACAAGTCGGCCAAAATAGAGGAATCCACCGTTTTATCTATGTGATCCCTCTCTTTATCAAACTCTATTGCTATCAAAAAAGTTTCTTTGTATTTTGTCTGCTGCCGCTGTATCAGGCCGCGTGCCACCCCGTGGGTTTGGCTGTACAACTGTATGCCCAGGTTTATGTGGCTGGGGTTTGCCAACAGGTATTCACTGTCCAGCAAATAAAATGTCTCAAAAAAGTTTAAAAAGGTATCTTTTTTGTACAGTTCATAGGCAGGTTCGGTATGCAGGGCACGCTGCTCGCGCAGGGTTTCAAAAACATACACATACAAATCATCTTTGGTAGGAAAATACTGGTACAAACTGCCGCGGGCAATTTCGGCATCCTTTACAATGTTCGAAAGATTTGCTTCGTTTACACCGCGTTGGCCAAACTCTTTAATGGCAGCCTGCAAAATACGGTCTCGTTTTTCGGTTGGCAGGTTTAAAAATGTCTGGCTTGGCATACTCATTTTCCTTTCATCCGGCAAAATGCAGGCAGCCGGTATAAATGCTGCCGTACAGTACTTTTTAATGTTTCTTTTGGCAAGGCCCGCCCTCTGGTTTGTATAGGGCCAACAATGCATATTATGCATTATATCTATCCATTTGTACAGATACAAGCCATTACCCCATATATTACAATCAATATCCCCACAGGAGGTTTTTATGAAAAAGATATACATAGCCGCCGCCAAACGCACAGCTGTAGGCAGCTTTAACGGCGCTCTCAGCACAGTGTCTCCCATACAAGTTGCATCCGAAGTGGTAAAGGATATTTTATCCACAACCGCACTGCCGCCAGAGGCCATAGACGAAGTACTGGTTGGCAATATTTTACCCGCCGGGCTTAAGCAGGGCATTGGCCGCCAGGTAAGCATTGGCGCGGGCATCCCCGCCAGCATCCCCGCCTACACCATAAATATGGTGTGCGGCAGCGGCATGAAAAGCGTTATGAACGCAGTTGCCTCTATTAAGGCAGGCCTTGGCAATGTGTACATTGCAGGCGGCACCGAAAACATGAGCATGGCTCCCTACCTTATCCCCGGTGCACGGCAAGGCCTGCGCATGGGCAATAAAGAAATACTGGACCATATGATAAACGATGCCCTTACCGATGCTTTTGAGGGCTACCACATGGGCATTACCGCCGAAAACGTGGCCGAAAAACACTCTATCACCCGCCAAATGCAGGATGAATTTGCAATCGAGTCTCAACGCAAAGCCATTGCCGCAGTAGATGCCGGTGCTTTTAAAAACGAGATTGTTCCCATCACCGTAAAACAGCGCAAAGCCGAAACTGTTTTTGATACAGACGAATACCCCAACCGTACCACCAGCTTAGAAAAACTGAACGGCCTGCGCCCCTCCTTTAAAAAAGACGGAAGCGTTACTGCGGGTAACTCTTCGGGCATTAACGATGGCGCCGCCTTTATGCTGGTGGTAAGCGAAGATGCACTTGCACAATACAATCTTACCCCCATGGCCGAGGTTGTCGGCATTGGGCAGGGCGGTGTAGATCCCTCCGTAATGGGCCTTGGCCCCGTACCGGCCATTCGCAATGCGCTTAATAATGCAAACCTTACCCTGGCCGATATTGATGTGTTTGAATTGAACGAAGCTTTTGCTGCACAAAGCCTTGGCGTATTGGCAGAACTGGCCGAAGAACACGGCGTAACACAGCAAAGCATTCTCGATAAAACCAATCTCAACGGCGGCGCCATTGCCATCGGCCACCCCGTGGGCGCATCGGGCGCACGCATTACCGTAACACTTACCCACCTGCTGCAAGCAAAAAATGCATCTTACGGGCTTGCCTCTTTATGCATAGGCGGCGGCATGGGCACTGCGGTTATTTTAAAAAGGGTATAAGCATACTTTGTAAGCACTTACACCATAGCACATATTCTTTCATCCATACTAAACACACAAGTGTAAAAGGAGAGTAATAGAATGCAAGGGAAAAGTATTGCACAGATACAGATGGGCGACTCTGCCTATGTAGAAAAAACCATCAGCGAAAGCGACGTTTACCTGTATGCCGGTATTGTAGGAGACAACAACAGTGCCCACATCAATGCTGTCGAGGCCGAAAAAGGCATTTTTAAAAAGCGCATAGCGCACGGCATGCTTGGCGCAGGGCTTATCTCTGCCGCATTGGGCACCCAACTGCCCGGCCCCGGCTGTATTTATCTTGGGCAAGACCTGCGCTTTACCGCCCCTGTTTATTTTGGAGATACCATTCGCGCCACTGTAACCGTAAGCGAGATAAAACCCGAAAAAAACATTGTTCGCCTTGTCACCGTGTGTACCAATCAGGATGGAAAAACAGTAATAGAGGGCACAGCCACCTTGATGCCCAGAAAGGACGGATGAGCCGTGGACTTTACCCTTACCCCCCAGCACTTAATGTGCCGAGAACTTTTTAAAAAATTTACCGAAACCGAAGTTGCCCCTTTGGCACAAGAAATTGATGAGGAGGAGCGTTTTCCTACCGAAACCGCCGAAAAACTGGCAAAATATGGTTTCTTGGGTATCCCATTCCCGCGCGAAAACGGCGGCCAGGGTGCCGATAACCTCACCTATACCATGTGTGTAGAAGAACTAAGCCGCGCCTGCGCCACCACAGGGGTTATTGTTTCTGCCCATACCTCGCTGTGCGCCGCCCCCATTTACGAGTTTGGCACACCCGCTCAAAAAGAAAAATACCTGCCCAAGCTTGCCAGTGGAGAATGGCTTGGTGCCTTTGGCCTTACCGAGCCGGGCGCCGGCACCGATGCCTCGGGCCAAAAAACTACTGCCGTAAAACAGGGCGACAAATACATTTTAAACGGCAGCAAAATATTTATTACCAACGCAGGCAAGGCACATGTATATGTAATTGCCGCCATGACAGACCCCTCCGCCGGCACCCGCGGTATTTCTACCTTTATTGTAGAAGCCAGCTTCCCCGGCTTTTCGGTTGGCCCCAAAGAAAAAAAGATGGGCATTCGCGGCTCTTCTACCTGCGAGCTGATTATGGAAAACTGCGAAGTTCCGGCAGAAAACCTGCTGGGCGTAGAAGGCAAGGGCTTTTCCATTGCCATGAAAACCCTCGACGGCGGCCGCATCGGCATTGCCGCACAGGCGCTGGGCATTGCACAGGGCGCGCTGGATAAAACCGTTGCATATGTAAAAGAGCGCCAGCAGTTTGGCCGCCCCATTTCTGCCTTCCAAAACACCCAGTTCCGCCTTGCCGATATGGAAACCCGCGTGCAAGCTGCCCGTCTGCTTGTATATCAGGCTGCAGCCGCCAAGGACGCACGCCAGCCTTACTCTAAAGAGGCCGCCATGGCAAAGCTTTTTGCGTCCGAAACCGCCATGGCCGTTACCACCGAGGCTGTTCAGCTTCACGGCGGCTATGGCTACATGCGCGAGTATGATGTAGAGCGCATGATGCGGGATGCAAAAATTACCGAAATTTACGAAGGCACCAGTGAAGTGCAGCGCATGGTTATCTCGGGCGCATTGCTTAAATAGGAGGCTTACAGATGAATATCATTGTATGTATAAAGCAGGTGCCCGACACCACCGAGGTGCGCCTTGACCCCAAAACAGGCACCCTTATTCGCGATGGCGTGCCCAGTATTATGAACCCCGATGATAAGGCCGGACTGGAAGAAGCCCTGCGCCTGCGCGAAGTAAGCGGCGGCAGCGTTACCGTATTGTCTATGGGCCCGCCCCAGGCAGACCGTATGATGCGCGAAGCCCTTGCCATGGGCGCAGACCGTGCCGTTTTATTAAACGACCGCGCCTTTGCAGGCGCCGATACCCTGGCCACTTCTTCTACTTTGGCTGCTGCCATCCGCAAAATCCCCTACGATTTGGTTATTACCGGGCGGCAGGCAATAGACGGCGACACCGCACAGGTTGGCCCGCAAATTGCCGAGCATTTGGACATTCCCAATATCAGCTATGCTGAGGCCGTAACCCCCGAAGAGGGTGGCATTGTGGTTAAGCGCCAGTTCGAAGACCGTTACCAGTTGCAGCGCGCAAAATTTCCCTGCCTTATTACCGCTTTAAGCGAGCTGGCCGAGCCGCGCTATATGACCCCCGGTAAAATATTTGAGGCCTTTTTGCAAAAAGAGGTAGAAATTTGGACAGCGGCCGACCTTGAAATTGACCCGGCTGTTTTAGGACTAAAGGGCTCTCCCACAAAGGTTAAAAAATCCTTTGCCAAGGCCACCAAACCCGCAGGTGTGGTGGTAAAGCTGGAGGGCAAAGAAGCGGCCGATGCCATTGTGGCAAAATTAAAAGAAACTTATATGCTGTAAGGAGGCATCCCCATGAATAAACAGGATTATACCGGCGTTGGCGTGTTTATAGAAATGCTGGACGGACAGGTTTCGGATGTTTCTTTAGAGCTGCTTGGCAAAGCGGTACAACTGGCAGAAGAACGCGGTGCCAGTGTAACCGCCCTTTTGCTGGGCGATGGAAGCGTTAAGCCCTATACCCAACTGGCCGAAGCCGGTGCCGACCACGTGTTGTCTGCTTTTGATAAAGCGCTGGAATTTTACCGCACCGAAAGCTATACTTATGTATTAAATCATTTGGTCAATACCTATAAACCCGAAATTGTACTTTTTGGCGCAACCGCCATCGGGCGAGACCTTGCCCCCCGCCTTTCTGCACGGCTGCGCACCGGCCTTACTGCCGACTGTACCTCGCTTGAAATTGACCCAGACACCACAAACCTTATGATGACCCGCCCCGCTTTTGGCGGCAACCTGATGGCTACCATTGTATGCGGAGATCACCGCCCCCAAATGGCCACCGTACGCCCCGGCGTAATGCAAAAGGTTTTGCGCCCCTGCGCAAGTGCCCAAGTGGTAGAAGAAGCTGTTTCTTTGCCCGCAGGGGGAGACAGGATTGAAATTATAGAAACCGTTAAAAACCCGCCCGTTAAAATGAATATTCGCGAAGCAAAGGTGCTGGTAAGCGGCGGGCGCGGCATTGGCGCACCCGAAAAGTTCGAGGACCTCGAATCGATTGCGGCGCTTTTGGGCGGCACTGTTTCTGCCTCCCGCGCAGCGGTAGATGCCGGTTGGATAGGCAAGGCACAGCAGGTTGGGCAAACCGGGCAAACCGTACGCCCCGATGTATATCTTGCCTGCGGCATTTCGGGCGCAATACAGCACGTGGCCGGCATGGAAGAATCGGGCCTTATTATCGCCATCAATAAAAACGAGCAGGCTTCCATTTTCTCGGTGGCAGACCTTGGCATAGTGGGCGATGTAAACACTGTTTTACCCGCTTTAAAATCCGCATTAGAGCAAGTGGCGGCCAAATAAAACAGCCCGCATTTTCTACTACCAGCTTCCTTTATATCTGTTTTGCGTTTTTATACTGTTACCGCGGCCTCTTTGAGGCCGCGTCTGCATACAACAGTAACTGCATTTTATACTATTGTTCGGCAATACAGAAAGGAGCACTTTATGAAGCAATACGAAGTAAAAACGGTAACCATTCCCCGCGGAGAAACCCTTGCTTACCGTGAGGCCGGCAGCGGCCCCGTTGCGGTACTTGTTCACGGCAATATGTCTTCTTCTGTTCACTGGCAAACCACCATGCAGGCTCTGGAAAAGGATTTTCATGTATATGCACCAGACCTGCGCGGTTTTGGAGATTCCACCTATAACCAAACCTTTAATTCTTTACACGAACTTGCGCTGGATATTGAAGAATTTGTGGATGCAATGGGCATCGATAAATTTGCCCTTGCCGGTTGGAGCACCGGCGGCGGTATTGTTTTAGAAATTGCTGCCGACCTGCCAGGCCGGGTAACCAAGGCTGTTTTGCTGGATTCTGTTCCGCCCACAGGGTACCCCATGTTTAAAAAGGATGAAAACGGCCAGCCCATTCTTACCCAGTTGCTTACAACAAAAGAAGAAATCGCAAGCGATCCCATACAAGTACTTCCGGCTTTAAACGCCTATGCTTCGGGAGACCGTGCTACTATGCGCGCCATTTGGGATGCGGTTATCTACAACTTAAACCAGCCCCCTGCCGAAGATTACGAAGAATACCTTACCGCTATTATGAAACAGCGTAACCTGGTGGATATAGACTATTCTTTGCTAACCTTTAACATGACAGACGCCCCCACGGGCTCTGCCCCCGGCAGTGGACGCATTGCCAAAATACACTGCCCTGTGGTTATTCTGCATGGCGAAAAAGACCTTGTTGTGCCCCTTGCATGGGGCCAGCAAACGGCCGATTTGCTGGGCGATAAAGCCACCATGATTACTTTCCCCTCTGCGGGACACTCCGCCATTACCGATGAGCCCGAGCTTTTCTTTAAAACCCTGGCACAGTCTTTGGCATAATTATTAACCTAAACCGTTCCCGTTTATATTACGGGAACGGTTTTACTTTTACCTTTTCCATTTTATTATTTTGCCTTTTACCCAACAAGCCAAAATAATCCATACTTAAAAATCTGCCTAACATATATAATATATATAGCCCATCAATACAATATATCAAAAAAATGTTCTATTATGCAATTTTTTAATATATAATATCGCCGCTTGTGATATGATGCTTATTTTTGGCAATTTTTTTCAAAAAATAGATTATCAGCAAGGAGCTGCCAATGGATACTGTACGCATGCCTGTTTTGTTTGTTGGGCACGGTTCTCCCATGAACGTGCTGGAAGATAATGAAATTACCCGCGGCTGGACAAAAATTGCCCAGCAACTGCCCCGTCCCAAAGCCATTTTGTGCGTATCTGCGCACTGGTTTACACGTGGCTGGTATGTTTCTACCGTAGAAACACCCAAAACCATCCACGATTTTTATGGTTTTCCCAAAGAATTGTATGACCTTACCTATCCCGCACCCGGTGCACCCCAACTGGCAGAGCGTGCTATTCAGCTTGTGGGGCCAAAGCTTGTTCCCAGTGACGAATGGGGACTGGACCACGGCGCTTGGAGCGTGCTTCGGTTTTTGTTTCCTCAGGCCGATATCCCTGTTTGCCAGCTTAGCGTAAACGCGCTTGCCACCCCGCAAGAAAACTTTGAGCTTGGGCAGGCATTGGCTCCCCTGCGGGACGAAGGGGTAATGATTATAGGTAGCGGCGATGTAGTGCATAACCTACGCCTTGTAGATTGGGCCAATGAGGGCGGGTTTGATTGGGCCTATACCTTCGATGAATTTATTCAAAAAAACATCGAAGAAGGAAACTTCGATGCCGTGCAAAATTATACCCAGGCGGGAGAAAGCGCAAAGCTGTCTGTTCCTACCCGCGATCATTTTGATCCTCTTTTGTATGCTTTAGGCGCCGCAAATCCGCAGGACGCTGTACAAGTCTTTAACAAAATTTGTGTACTCGGCTCTCTTTCTATGACATCTTACTCTTTTCTTTCGGGTAGCAATGCCCCACTTGCGTAAACTTTAATTTCTAACATTGCTCTATGTATAAACTGTAAGGATGTGTTGTTCTTTGTCTATTCAGGCTCCTGTATATGCCCAAAGCCATACCGCTGTTATGGGCTCCCTGCTTCAACATTACAACGCCGGCCCTGCCTGCAACACGCTGCCCCTTTTAGATAATTTGCTTAAAAACAAATATCAAAATATTGTCTTCCTCTTTTTGGGCGGTGTTGGCCTGCATCTGTTGCAAAAATATCTCCCCGCATCCGCATTTTTGCACCAGCACATGGCAGGGGAGCTTAGCGCTGTTTTCCCTCCTTCCTCTCTGGCCGCCTATCATACCATTCGCACCAGCCTGTGTCCTATCACACATGGATATTTGGGAGAAGACCAGTATATTGCAGAAACAGACGATATTGTAAATCTCCCTTCAAATACCCTTTCTTACAATCGTTATGTTCCGGCCTTTGGCAGCCAGCCCGATAGTATACCGCAGGCTGTGTCCGTTTCTTCTCATTTAGAAGAAGCCAGCGGCGGCGAACTTTCTTGTGTTTCCATAACCCCTTTTGATAACGACGCCGCCTTAAACCTGCGCCAATTTTCTAAAAAAATCATCAGCGCCTGTAAAGGGGAGGACCCCAAAGTTGTTTTTGCCCACTGGGAAGAAGCCGATTCTCTTTTGGGCATCCACAGCCCTCACCACATACAGTCTCGCATGCGCTTTTTAAACACACAAATTCAAAAGCTGTGCTCTCAACTAAAAAATTCTCTTGTTGTCCTCACGGCAGACCGTGGCAGTATCGAATACGAGTTTGCTTTCCCCGTTCACAACAAAGAGCTTTCTGCCTGCCTTAAAATGCCTTTCTCCATCGAGCCAAGGGCTTCTGCCTGTTTTGTAAAAGAGGGGATGGCCCCCCGGTTTGAGCAACTTTTTGCCGAAGAATTTGGAGACGATTTTTTGCTGCTTCCCCGCAAAGAGGTACTTGAAAAAGATTGGCTGGGCACCGGTAAACGCCACCCCCGCTTGGATAGCTTTTTAGGCGATTACCTTGCCATTGCCACCGGCAAAAAATCCCTGTTTTGGGCTCCGCGTATTCAAAACCTACATGCGCGTGCGGCCTCCGGCAGCCTTACCCCACAAGAAATGCAACTTCCTCTGGTTGTTATCGAATGTTGATTTTTTTCTTTGTACAAAAAGCCTAATACTCAAAAATATAAAAGATATGCAGCTTATCTTTTTATCTATCCATGTAAAACAACCGCCGGGGTAAACCCTGGCGGTTGTTTTACATTATATAGAGGAGAAAAGATTAATAGGCTTGGTTCTGCACTTCAAAAAATGCCTGAGAAACGCCGCAAACGGCGCAAAGCTGGGGTGCTTTTTTGCCAATTACAACGTGGCCGCAGTTGGCACAGCGCCAAATCTGGTCGCCTTCGCGAGAAAATACCAGCCCGCCTTCTACGTTTTTAAGCAGGTCTAGGTAACGGGCTTCGTGTGCCTTCTCAATGGCACCTACACGCTCAAACAAAAAGGCTATTTTGTCAAAGCCCTCTTCTTTGGCTTCTTTTGCAAACTGCTCATACATATCTGTCCACTCGTAGTTTTCGCCTGCGGCTGCATCCTTCAGGTTTACATTGGTGGTTGGCACATCGTTTTCGTGCAGCAGTTTAAACCAAAGTTTAGCGTGGGCACGCTCATTGCGTGCGGTTTCCTCAAAAATATCCGCAAATTGCTCGTAACCCTCTTCACGGGCCTTTTCGGCGTAAAAACCGTATTTATTGCGTGCCTGGCTCTCCCCTGCAAAAGCGCTTGCCAGGTTTTGTGCTGTTTTGCTTCCTTTCAATTCTGCCATGCTGTTTTACCTCCCAAAGTTATATTGTGCCGGCATCTTCCTTTTGCCGGCAGTACGGGCAAATACCATAATAAGAGTGTTCTTGTCTTTCTGATACAAATCCCTCGGGCAGCACCAAGGCGCTTGCTGGCAGCTGCGGCGCAGGCACATCATACACCCTTTTACACATATCGCAATAAAAATGTGCGTGTGGATGCATGTTATAATCGTACCTGTCGGCCAATCCCGGCTGTGGCAAACGCCGTATGTCCCCCTGGCTTGCCAAAAGGTTTAGGTTGCGGTACACGGTTGCCCTACTTACACTGGGGTGTGTTTTGGCAATCATTTCGTACACTTCATCTGCTGTAGGATGCAAGTGTGTAGAACTTACCGCCTCTAGTACCAGTTGCCGCTGGATTGTGTTGCGAGATAAAGACATAGCATTTCTTCCTTAATGATATTTTGTATTATTTAATATAATATATCTTTATCATTAAAATGTCAAGCATGTTTTTGTTTTTGCTCCCCACAAGCAGAATATGCCCTTTAACAGGTATTGTTTGCCCTATAAGGTTATAGTATAATGATGTCATATGATTTAAAATAAGCTGTACGCTGTGCCATGCGCTGTTTTTTTGCACAGCCTCTGCAGGTGTCTTGTCATATTTTTGCAATTGCCTGTGTTTGTTGCAGGCAAAATAAACATATAAAAGGTGCATACTGCACACGCAACCACATTAGGCAGAGAGGACGCCAAATTGGACAACAACCCGTGGCACGATTTAGGAAAACAAATTGGGGATACGGTGCGTTCCGCCATTAACGAGGTAGGAACCAGCATAAAAACCGCTACACAGTATCAGGGACAGCAGCAGCCCCCCAATAACCAGCCCAACCGGCAGGGGTATCCGCAACCGCAGCCCCCTGTTAATAATCCTGCACAAAATGGCCCAAACGGCCCCGTTTATAATGCCGAACCCGTTTATCCCCATTACAACAATCCCAACGGGCCGCTGGTGCGCCCCAATGGGCCGGTGTGGCAAGGCAGCCTGCCAAAAGTTAAGCGGGATACAAACCGTTTTGCAGGTATAGCCCAAATGACCTTGGGTATACTGGGCATTGTTTTAAGCGCCGTGGGTATGCTGGCAGTAGGGGTTGTGGGTGCCGTGGGCCTGCTTTCTGGCGGTATTGCCGCCCCAATGTTAATTTTAGCCGGTACCACTGCCGCAAGCGCCGGCGTTATGGCGGCAGGTATAGGCAAACGCAGCCTTGCCTCAAAAGCATACCGCATGCGCCTGCTGTTAGAAGAAAAAAAGGTCTGCACCATCGATCAGCTTGCCGCTGTTAATGCCCGCACCCCTGCCCAAACACGGCAGGATGTTAAAAAGGCCCTAAAAATGGGCTATTTGCCCGAGGTGCGCATGGACGCGGAAGAAACTTGCGCCATGCTTGGCACAGAGGCGTTTCAACTGTATTTAGACAGCGAAAAAGCCCGCAAGCAAAAGGAACTGGAAGAAAAAGAACGTGAGCGCCGTCTTGGCCAGGCTGGCAGCGCCGAGATAGAGCGGTTTAGTATAGAGGGCGAAAAGTCTTTGTCTGCCCTGCGCGAAGTGCGTGTGCATGTGCAAAACGAGCAAATTGCCCTTAAAATCAAAAAGCTGGAATCTACCGTAGAAAAGATTTTTACCTATGTGCGCCAGCATCCTCAAAAACTGCCGGCCACCCGCAAATTTACAAGCTATTACCTGCCCACTACCCTAAAAGTATTGGATAAATACCGCCAGTACGATTCTATGGATATTCAGCTTGCCAGCGTGCAAAGCGCCATGCGTGAGATTGAAGAAACCTTGGGTACGTTAGATAGCGCTTATACCAATTTGTTAGAAAACCTATACCACGAGGACACCTTGGATGTCACCACCGATGTAGAGGTGCTGCAATCTATGCTGCAACAAGAGGGCCTTGCAAAAGACGCCCTGCAACAGGAGTTAACCGCCGATACCCAGCCTTAAACAGGCATACCCTATATAATCAGTTTACTTTAGGAGGATATGATGAGCGAAGAGTTAAAAGTGCCCGAGCTGTCTTTGGATGTAGAACCCGTAGAGGCAGATTTAACCCCCACCCTAACGCTGGATACCGAGCCTGCCCCCCAGGTTGTGGCACCCACTGTAAAAAAGCCCGAAGAAATTACCGAGCGTGTAAAACTTTCTCCTGCCGAGCAAAAGCAGGTAGATGAGTTTGCCAAAACCATAGACCTGCACAATACAAGCATTGTTGTGCAGTATGGCAGCGGTGCCCAAAAAAAGATGATGTCCTTTTCCGAGGGCGCTCTTAAATCTGTTCGCAGTAAAGACCTTGGCGAAGTAGGGCAGATGCTTTCTACTTTGGTAAACGACCTGCGCGGTTTTGACGTAACCGAAGAAGAAAAGGGCGGGTTTCTGGGCTTGTTTAAAAAAGCAAGCAACAAAATCGCCAACCTGCAAAGCAAATATGCAAGTGCCGAAAAGAACGTAGAAAAGGTGGCCCAAACCCTAGAAGGCCACCAAATCACCCTGATGAAAGACATTGCCATGCTAGACAAAATGTATGAGCAAAATGTTTTGTACTTTAAAGAAATTACTATGTACATTATGGCCGGCAAAAAAAAGCTGCAAGAAGCGCAAGAAACCGAGCTGCCCGCCCTACGCCAAAAAGCCGAAGCCAGCGGCCTGCCCGAAGATGCACAGGCTGTAAACGACTTGGTAAACCTGTTAGACCGTTTTGATAAAAAATTGTACGACCTAGAGCTTACCCGAACCATTTCCATCCAGATGGCTCCGCAAATTCGTTTAATTCAAAACAACGATACGTTGATGAGCGAAAAAATCCAATCTACCTTGGTTAACACCATTCCTTTGTGGAAAAACCAGATGGTGCTTGCCCTTGGCATGGCACACTCTCAGCAGGCAGCACAAGCCCAGCGCGAAGTTACCGATATGACCAACGAGCTTTTGCGCCGCAACAGCGAGGCTCTTAAAACCGCCACCATAGAAACCGCGCGCGAATCCGAGCGTGGTATTGTAGAGATAGAAACCCTGCAGCAAACCAACCAAAACCTGATAGAAACATTGGATGAGGTTGTGCGCATTCAGGATGAAGGACGTGCCAAGCGCGGCGAGGCCGAGGTTGAGCTTACCCGCATTGAAAGCGATTTGAAAAACAAATTGCTGGAAATGCGCAACTAAATCACGCCCGGTTAAAAACACATCTTTTTAGCCCTATATCCATTTAATTATTTATAAGGCTTACAGAGCATTTGTGCTGCCTTATGCAGAATGACAGAATGGCATCTGTACATCTCCTTTAATGTGCAGATGCCTTTTGCATTTAGATTCCATCACTGGAGGTCTTTTATTTGAAAGTAAGTGTTATTGGCTGCGGGCGCTGGGGCAGTTTTATTGCTTGGTACCTTGCAAGCACCGGCCATGATGTAACATTGTACGGGCGTGCCGAAAGCAAACATATGCAGGCATTTATACAAACCCGCCAAAACAGCATGCTTACCCTGCCGGATACCGTGCACCTTACCACCAATTTTGAGGAAGCCCTGCAAAACAATGTGGTGCTTATCTCTGTTCCTTCTCAAAGTTTACGCGCTCTGCTTCAGCAGGCTGCTCCCTTCTGCACCGATGGCCGTCTTTTTGTGCTATGCATGAAGGGCATCGAGATTGGCACCGGCCTGCGTCTAAGCCAGGTTGTGCAGCAAACCCTGCCCGCCAGTTGCAGGGCGGCCGTTTGGCTGGGTCCAGGCCATGTGCAGGAGTTTGTGCGCGCTGTGCCAAACTGCATGGTAATAGATGCCCAAAATCCAAATGATAAAGAGATGCTGGTGCAAGAATTTTCCAGTGATTTAATCCGTTTTTATTACGGAGAAGACTTAATCGGCAACGAGATTGGCGCAGCCGCTAAAAACGTAATTGGTATTGCCGCCGGTATGCTGGATGGTTTTGCACTTACCAGCTTAAAGGGCGCACTGATGAGCCGCGGCACCCGCGAGGTTGCGCGCCTGATTGCTGCGGCAGGCGGCAAAGAATTATCGGCTTATGGGTTGTGCCATTTGGGCGATTACGAAGCCACCCTGTTTAGCCAGCACAGCCACAACCGCCGCTTTGGAGAAAGCTTTGTAAAGGGTGAAGATTACAGCGAACTGGCCGAGGGATATTATACCGTAAAAGCCCTTTTGCAGCTTGCCGCTCCCTTGGGTGTAGATATGCCCATCTGCAATGCTCTTAACAAAATTTTGTACGAAAAAGAAGACCCCAAAAAGGCTCTGGGCGCATTGTTTGCCCGCAGCCTAAAGCCAGAATTTGGCAACACACTGTAGCTGCTGCACTATGCTGTTTGGCATAATTTTACCTTTATTTAAATCCCGGCACATTTACAGGGGTTGCCAAACGGTTCATCAAAAGGTATACTAAAATATAGAGAAAAATCAACGGTAAAGGGGGGAGAGCAGGTGGACATAAGCGCCCGATGCAATGGCGTGGAAGACGTTCCTCCTTTATGCAGCACAAACAATAACCTGCTCTTTAACCGCCATATTTGTGGGTAAGGTTGTTTTGTTCTCTGCTTTTGGATAATAAAACAAAGCGGCTTTTTGTGCCGCTTTGTTTTGGAATGGTTCCGCGTAGGGCGTTTGCCGGTATGGTACCGGCTTCGTTTTGCGCGGTTTTTTATTTTTACAGAAAGGGGGTGCCCGTACAATGGATGAAAAAGAAGAAAAACCTTTGGATTTAAAAGAATTGTTGGAAGAAAAAAAATATGCCCAGTTAAAAGACGCCTTTGTCTCTATGAACGAGGTAGACATTGCCCAGTTTATCAGCGGGCTTACCCCCACACAGGCAGCTCTCGCATTTCGCACCCTGCCCAAAGCAGATGAAATGGAAGTTTTTGCAGAGCTTGATACCGATGTGCAGCAGGGCATTATCCAATCTATTTCTGATGCCGAGGTTTCCAGCCTTATTGAGGAACTGTGGGTGGACGATGCTGTAGATATGCTGGAGGAGATGCCAGCTTCTTTGGTAAAAAAAGTACTGCGCAACTCTTCTGCTGCTACACGCGCACAGCTTAACCACTTTTTGCGTTATCCCGAAAATTCTGCCGGCAGTATTATGACAGCAGAATTTACAGATCTTCGGCCCAATATGTCGGTAGCCGAGGCCATTAAGCGCATTAGGCGGGTAGGTGAGGACAGAGAAACCATTTATACCTGCTATGTAATTGATAAAACCCGCCACCTGCTTGGCACCGTTACCATCAAAGCTTTGCTATTAGCAAAGGACGACGGCCTTGTGTCTGAGTTGATGGAAGAGGACATTATATCGGTAGAAACCACGGCAGACCAAGAAGAAGCCGCCAAATTAATGGCAAAGTACGGCCTCATCTCTTTGCCTGTAGTAGATACCGAAAACCGCCTGGTTGGTATTGTTACGGTAGACGACGCCCTGGAGGTTATACAAGAAGAAGACACCGAAGACTTTGAAAAGATGAACGCTATGCTGCCCAGCGAAAAACCCTATCTTAAAACAGGCGTTTTTCAACTGGCCAAAAACCGCATTGGCTGGCTAATGATTTTAATGGTTAGCGGCATGGTAACCAGTATTTTGCTGGGTTTGTATCAGGATATGTATACAGCCCTGCCCCTGCTTGTTTCCTTTATCCCTATGCTTACCGGCACCGGGGGCAATGCGGGCAGCCAAAGCAGCACCATGGTCATTCGCGGTATGGCGCTGGGAGAAATCAACCTGAAAGACTGGGTTGCCGTGCTGTGGAAAGAAACACGCGTCAGCGTTATTGTGGGTGTCATTCTGTCTTTGGTTAACCTTGTACGCCTGTTGGTATTTTACCCCGGCACCGGGCTTTTGCCCCTTGTTGTAACCCTTACTCTTATTGCATCTATCCTTTTTGCCAAAACAGTGGGCGGTGTTTTACCGCTGGCAGCCAAAGCCTGTAAAATGGACCCCGCCGTTATGGCCGCCCCCCTTATTACCACATTGGTAGATGCCTTTGCACTTGTTATTTACTTTACCATTGCAAAAGTATTTTTAATGTAATTTTTCTTTGTTTTACTGTATTAAGCCAGAAAGGAGAAAAGCAACATGGCAAAACGCAATAAAGAAGTGCGCCTTGGTGTACTGGCCGGGCAGCGCAATTACCACGCCTTACGCGGTGCTCTGCAAGAGATGAACGCTGTTGACGTAGCTCAGTTTATAGAAGACCTGCCCGAAGAACAAGCCACTGTTGTTTTTCGCACTTTGGCAAAAGAGCAGGCTATGGAGGTTTTTGCCGAACTGGACGCCGAAGCCCAGCAGGAAATTATCTCTGCAATATCCGATAGAGAAATTGGCCTGTTGCTGGAAGACCTTGCGGTAGACGATGCGGTAGATATGCTGGAAGAAATGCCCGCCGCCCTTGTAAAACGGGTGTTGCAAACCACTACTCCCGCAACACGTGCACTTTTAAACCAGTTCCTGCGTTACCCCGAAAATTCTGCCGGCAGCATTATGACAGCAGAATTTACCGACCTTCATCCCTCAATGACGGTAGAAGAGGCCATCAACCGCATCCGGTCTGTAGGGCACGACAGAGAAACCATTTATACCTGCTATGTAATAGATAGTACTCGCCACCTGCTTGGCGTGGTAAGCGTTAAAGACCTTTTGCTTGCGCCGGACGGCCAAAGTGTAGAAGATTTGATGGAAGAGGATATCTTCTCGGTTATCACCTCCGACGACCAGGAGACCGCCACAAACCTGATGACCCGATACAGCCTTATCTCTTTGCCTGTGGTAGATAACGAGTACCGCCTTGTGGGCATTGTTACGGTAGATGATGCTGTGGATGTTATACAGGAAGAAACCACCGAGGACTTTGAAAAAATGGCCGGTATGGCGCCCAGCGAAAAACCCTATCTAAAAACCGGTGTGTTTTCTCTTTCTCGCAACCGCCTTACCTGGCTGTTGGTTTTAATGATAAGCGCCATGCTTACCAGCACCATTTTAGATGGATTTACCGCTGTATTTGCCGCCATTCCGCTTTTGGTCACCTTTATTCCTTTGCTTACAGATGCGGGCGGCGATGCGGGCAGCCAAAGCAGCACACTGGTTATCCGCGGTATGGCACTGGGAGAAATCTCCTTGCACAACATCGGCTCTGTTATATGGAAAGAGGTTCGTGTCAGTATTTTAGTGGGCATTCCGCTTGCTGCTGTAAATATGGTGCGCATGATGCTTTCTTACCCGGGTGAGTGGGGGGTAGGGCTTGTTGTATCGTTGGCAATGCTGTTTACCATTGTTCTTGCCAATGCCATTGGCGGGGCATTGCCCATGCTTGCCAAGGCTATTAAGCTAGACCCCGCCCTTATGGCCGCTCCCCTCATATCTACTTTGGTGGATAGCTGCTCTTTGGTTATTTACTTTGGCATCGCCATTCTTTTGTTAAATCTTTAGCCCATTGTTTACGGCTTTGGGGGCAGCTTTTCGGCTTTGTGTTGCTTGCAAAAACCATATGCTTATGGTATTATTTTAATAGATAGAAGATCTTTGCTCTTGCATTTTCAATCTATCCTTGCACGTAATTTTATTTAACTTGCACTTACTCTATCCGCGTTATTTGCGGCAATTTATTTGTTGTAAGATGTTATTTTAAGGAGATGAAAGGTATGCCGGTAGTTGTTACAAACGATAATTTTGAAGCCGAAGTATTAAAAAGCGATAAGCCGTTTCTTGTTGATTTTTGGGCAAGCTGGTGTGGCCCCTGCAAAATGCTAAGCCCCATTGTAGAGCAAATTGCCGAGGAAAATCCTCAGTATAAAGTTTGCAAAGTAAACGTGGACGAGCAGCAGCAGCTGGCCTCCAAGTTTCGTGTTATGAGCATTCCAACTGTAATTGCCTTTAAAGACGGCGAGCAGGTTGCACAAAGCGTTGGCTTTGTACCAAAAGAGAAACTGCTTGCCTTGCTGGACTAATTATGCTTTTTAAACAGCGCCGGAAATATCCGGCACTGTTTTTTATTTGCCTTTTTGTTAATTTTTTAAATATCTCTAGTATCTCTAATGCACAAAAAAAGAACCAGCCGCCATATAGGCGGCTGGTTCTTTTAAAGAGGGGATGTGTATGAATATTTATATAAACCGCTGCCGCTCAATTTACTCAACAGAGATGCTGCGGGTAACAGGCTGTGCCTCTTTTACTTTGGGCAGTGTAAGCTGTAAAACACCATCTTTATAGCTTGCGGTAATGTCTGCGGCCTCAATGTCGCTTACATCAAAGCTGCGGCTAAAGCTTCCATAATGGCGCTCGCGGCGAATAAAATTTTCTTTCTTGTCCTTTTCTTCGCTCTCGGTTTTATGGGTAGCCGAAATAGTAATTCGGTCGTCCTTCAGTTCTACATTAATATCTTCTTTGTTAAATCCGGGAAGTTCTGCATCCAGCAGATAACGGTCACCCTCATCTTGAATATCGCAGCGGAACTGTGTACTTCCGTTCACTGTACTTCTAAAAAATCCACGTTCCAAATCGTCCAAATATCTAAATAAGTTCGCTTCACCTTTTGTAAAAGGAATCATGCCATACATAAAAAACCATCCTTTCAGTTTTAAAAATAGCAGTTATTGTTTTTAATTGCTAACTATATAATTATCAAGCCATTTAAATGATTGTGTCTCATTTGCTTGTTT
>JBKEAM010000092.1:0-65822 GCA_047972265.1 Oscillospiraceae bacterium
GTGCCATGTATTTTTATAAGACCTATATTGGTAAAAATATGCTAAACTGTCGTTAAGTATTTAAGTAATAGATGCACGGAAAGGAAATAAGATACAGATGGAAATGAGTAAGCGCCCCAAAAGCAAAAAAGTTCTTGTTTTTTTATCTGCATTTTGTGTCTTAGTATTGGTGCTTGCAACCGCCTTTTTTGTTTATACAGGTGTTTACTACCCCGCCGACACCTTAGCATGGGAAAAGGCGGAGGAATATGGTGTACGCGTTGAGCAAAAAGAGGGCTATATTGCCATTTTGCCTATAGAGGGAACACCAAAAGCGGGCTATGTATTTTACCCGGGTGGCAAGGTAGAAGCGGAGGCATACCTGCCCTACCTTGCCGAGGTAGCGGCCCAAGGCTACTATTGCTGCTTATTGCAGGTGCCATTTAAGCTGGCGGTATTTGATATGGATGCGGCCGCTAAGCCAATACAAGAAGCCCCTGCCATTGAGGTATGGGCCGTAGGGGGGCACTCGCTTGGCGGTGTTGCGGCAGCAAGCTTTGCTTCAAAAAACCAAGCAGTAAAGGGGCTGGTTTTGCTGGCCTCTTACAGCAGTGCAGATATCTCTGCAAGCAGCCTGCAAGTGTTAAGCATTACCGCAACAAAAGACGAAGTGTTAAACTGGCAAAAGTATGAAGAAGCAAATGTAAAACTACCGGCTGTTACAGAGTATGTAAGCATTGCGGGCGGTAACCACGGCCAGTTTGGAATGTATGGACACCAAAAAGGAGATGGAAACGCCACAATAACGCCGGAGGAACAACAGTGGCAAGTGGCAGAAGTTACCGTTTTGTTTTTAGGAAAGCTGTAAGGATAAGTTGACTAGTGTTGACTTTACAAAGGATAAAACCGAATGGTATAGCGTAAATACAATGCGCTTGCGTATGCGAAAGTGAAAAAAGAAAGAGCACGCAATATCGCTTTACAGCGAATTTGAGTGCTCTTTCTTGTGTTTTAGGGTTTATTGTTGAGTGAAATAAGGGATGAGTTTGATGGTTTTTAAAGCGTAAAAGTATTTATATATGAAAAAGAAAAAAGATACGCTGTGTTTTCTTTTAAGAAAGCACAGCGTATCTTTTTTTGGTGGGAGAAGATGGATTCGAACCATCGAAGCTTACGCAACAGATTTACAGTCTGCCCCCTTTGGCCACTCGGGAATTCTCCCCCACTTTGGGACGCTTATATATATTACCATATCCTTTTTTTGAATGCAAGCCTTAAAATAACCGTATTTGTAAAAAGCATGGCATACTTTTTTGCAAAGTATGCCATGGGTATAAAACAAGCAAAATTATACAAAAAGAAGAAGTTTTTAGCGAGCAAATAGCATTTTTAAAAAGCCCAACCCAGCCTTTGGGTAGGTTTTATACTCGGCATCGCAAGACCATGTGAAAGGTTTACTGTCAAAATGGATTTTTCCATCCTCAAAACCGGTAAAGTTTTGGGGGGCCTCACCCTTTGCAGAGTAAGTGCAAGAGACGTCGTCCCAAACAATTTGCCCATTATCCGATACCTGCAAGGACCAAAATTCGCATACAAGGCCCGCGGCTTCGCCCATGTTAAAACGTTGAAACAAAATCCTGCCGTTTTGGCAAACCGTTACGCAATCTCTAAAGCGGGGGGATTTGTCTTTCTCGTAGCGGCGGGCCGCCAGCTTATCTTTTTTTAAAAGGGAAACAATTTGTTTAAAAATCAAAGCATACTCCTTATTTTTGCACTTCGCGCAGGGTACCGCTGCGGTAGGCCGCCAGCAAATCTTGCAGCGCTTTCATTTGGCTTTGCAGAGTAAGGCCAATATCGGTTTCGGCTACTGTAATACGGTGGCTGTAACGTTCTACTACTTGTACGGTGGGGGCGTATTTATACCCTTCGTTTTGTAACTCGGCAAAAGGCCGATGCTCGGCTAAAGCCATATAGTGAGAGTTTGAGATAAGCGTATAGCCGCCAATGCCGGTTTTGCTGTGATAGGCTTTAGAAATACCACCATCAATAACAAACAGGCGTCCCTCAGCTTTTACTGGGCTTTCGCCATCTTGCAGGCGTACCGGCACATGCCCATTTACAATATGCCCGCCATCGGGGTCAAGGCCAAACTCCTGCAATATACGGCGGCAGGTGGCAATGTCTTCGTTAAACTTATAGTAAGGGTTAAAATGCTCGGTGTGTGCGGCAGAGTCTTGTATAAAGTAACGCTCGAAAGTGGTAAGGCGGCTTTTGCCAAACAAAGGCGAATCGCTGCCGCACCAAAGGTACCACATAAAATCTCCGGTATCCTGCCGGGCAGATTTTTTGCCCGAGTAATAGTAAGAGCGTATTTTGGCGTCTATTGCATCCAGCAGCGGGCGGCCGGATAAATGAGCGCCATCGATAGAAACGGTTTTAAACTCGCCATTTTCCCGCATGGGGATGCAGCCGTGATAAAGTAGGTTGCCGTTGGATATTTTATACATGCTGCCATTGTTATACAAAAACCGCATATGGCGTGCCAGCAAAGGGCTGTGGGTAAAAGAACGCGCCAAAACAGCCATCAGTTCCTGTTCGGCTGCGCTAAGCTGTAAGGGATCGGCAGGGTCGATTGTAGGGAACAATGTATCGCGCAGCGCAAACGATTTGCCGTCTATGGCAATGCTGCCTTTGGCAAAATCTACCATGGTAAGCAGGGTACGGTTTTGCATCTCGTATTCTGGGTGGCGGGCCAAAAGCTGCCCCTCCAGCTTAAACTGAATGATGGCGATGGCCTTGTGCATTTTTGCAGCCAAAGCTTCGTCTATGGGGTCAAACACATTATTATCCAGCAAATGGGGCCAAAAGGCGCGGCATTCGTCGGTGCCGTATACCTCGGCCGCAAAGGTAGAAAGAGGGCGCAGGTTGATGCCGTAGGCATCTTCCAGCAAATCGAAGTTATTATAGCTGATGGCAAGGCGCACCACATTGGCAATACATGCGGTATGCCCCATGGCGGCACCCATCCAGTGGATGTCGTGGTTGCCCCACTGAATATCCACCTGCGGGTACTGCATCAGTTCTTCTACCACAAGGTCTGCATGAGGACCGCGGTCGAAGATATCGCCTATAATATGCAGTTGGTCGATACTGCATTGGCGAATAAGGGTGCAGAGGGCAGAAATGAATTTTTCTGCCACATCTGTTTTTACTACAGTATGGATAATATCAGTGTAATATGTCTCTTTGTTTTCTTCAGTGTCGGCGTGCAGCAACTCATCTAAAATATAGGCAAACTGTTGCGGCATTTTTTTGCGCACCTTACTGCGGGTGTACTTGCTGGCTACCGAGCGGCAAATTTGTACCAAACGGTAAATTTGGATGCGAAGCCAGTCCTCCCCTTCGGCACCGTCGGGGCGGCAGTGCAAAACCTCCTCGGGTTGGTACACCAGGTTAGACAAAAGGGCACGCTCGGTTTCGGGTAATACATTGGCAAACAGAGCCTCTATTTTGCTGCGTATAACGCCCGAAGCTGTGCCTAGCAGATACAAAAAAGCATCGGCTTCGCCATGAATATCGCTAAAAAAATACTCGGTGCCTTTGGGCAGGCGGCAAATGGCCGAAAGGTTGATAATTTCGGCCGAGACTGCGTCGGACGAGGGATATTCTTTTGCAAGCAATTGCAAATACTGTAAGTTTTTCATCCGTAAAACCTCCTAGTTGGCAGGGCGGGTAAATAAAAACAGTATGGCTATGGGTTAGGGCTTGGGGCGCTTAGCCTTGCCGGTAAGTGTGTGAATGCGAATGCCCCATACGGCTGTATGAGCGGCAGATTGCTTCATGGCAGACTCAAAAGCCTCCATGTTTTTGGGCAGGTATTTTTGGCACAAAAGACGTAAAGCCTGCTCTTTCTCGGCGGGGTCTGTTACTTCGTATGCATTGCCGTAGGCAATGGTACTTTCGTAATAGGTAGAATAATCGTTGTTTTCAAAAATTGGCTGTGTTTTGCCCACTGTGCAAAAACATATCTTTGGCGGGCATTTTAAGTTATCTATTTTTTGACCGCTAAAAGCACAGTGAAAGTATATTGTTTCGTTTTCTACCACAAAGCTTAAGGGGGTTGCATAGGGCTGGGCATCCTGCCCCACGGTAGAAAGAATGCCATATTCTGCACCAGATAAAAGTGTAGAGGCTTCTTCGCTTGTAAGCAAACGGTCTTTACGGCGCATAGGACGTACAGAATTTTCCATGACGATTCTCCTTGTATGGCAGTGACTTTTATAAAAGGCAAAATACTTTTACTGTAATAATAATGCATTTGTGCGAGGCCGGTGGCAAAAGAAATTGGCCTGCGGTTTGTGGTTGCTATTTAAAAGTAAGAAGAAAACGGAGCCTTTTTAAATAAAAAATAAAGAGGTTGAGTTTGTGAAATTTAAACTTTAAACATGGTAACGTGCAAATGTTGAAAAAAGAATATACCCAAAAGATAATAAGCAATGAAATAAAGGACGAATAAAAGTTGTGTAAGAAACCATTTAATGAATGCTTACCACATTGATGGGAGTGCCTTTGAGGAAGAGGCGCATATTATCTTCTACCAGATTAAGCAAGCGTGCGCGGGTTTCGCGTGCGGCCCAAGCTATGTGAGGGGTGATAAAGCAGTTGGGGGCTTTTAAAAGAGGATTTTCGGGCAGGATGGGCTCACGGGAGACTACATCCAACCCGGCGGCACGTATGTGCCCGGCAGCCAAGGCCTCTGCCAAGGCGGCATCCTCTACAAGGCCGCCGCGGGCGGTGTTAAGCAGTATGGCACCGTGCTTCATGCTGGCAATGCTTTGGGCATTTATCAAATTTTTAGTCTCCGGCTTTAAGGGGCAATGCAAAGAGACAACATCGCTTTGCGCCAATAATTGTGGCAAAGAAACATAGGTAGCTAGCTTTTCTCCCTCTGGTGTGGGGCGAGAGCCTGTTGCCAAAACCCGCATGCCCAAGGCAGATGCAATGCGCGCAACCGCCTGCCCTATGCTGCCAAAGCCAACAAGGCCAATGGTTTTGTCCAGTGCCTCAACAATGGGGGCTTCCCAAAAGCACCAGGGGCCATCATCGCGCCAACGCCCGGCATGGATGGAAGCATTGTGCAGGCCAATTTGGTTGCAAATCTCTAAAAGCAGGGCAATGGTATGCTGGGCAACCCCTGCGGTGCTGTAGCCGGGTACATTGCATACTGTAATGCCCAGTTTGCCGGCAGCTTTTATATCAATTACATCATAACCGGTAGACAAAAGCCCTATATACCGCAGGTTGGGGCAGGCAGAAAGCTCGGCTTCGCGTAGGGGGATTTTATTTACAATCACAGCGTCGGCATCGCCAATGCGCTGTACAACAAGATGATGGGGGGTATCTTCGTACACAGTAAGCGAGCCAAATTGTTCTATACCATCCCAGCTTAAATCTCCGGGATTGGCGATATTTCCATCCAATACTACAATTTTCATGTTGCCTCCTTGGGGTATATGGCAGTAAATACAAAAAGAAAAAACAAATACAAACAATACATAATGTATAAATAAAATACTTACGCCAACAGTATACCACACCAAATTTGGACTGAACAGTAACATAACCTTCTCAAAAATAATAGGGCAATAAAAAACCACCGCAAAGCCCCAGTAAGGGGATGCGGCGGTTTTTAATTTATATGTAAAACCGATAAACGGTAAGCTAAAAAAACAATGGGCTAGATATATTTAATTTCGACAGAGCCAAGTGAGACATTGCCATTTAAATAAAGGGTTTTGGTGGGAGAAGTGGAACTGTATGCCCCCTTGGGGGAAGAGTTTACGCTGCCAAGTGAGGCGCTGGTGTTGTCTATTACCTGCCAGTCGGGAGAGAGGTAGATTGTGATGCTGCCCAAAGAGCAATCGATACTTGCGTTACAACCGGAGGGCAAGGGGGTGGAAGAACCAAAGTAAACTTCTAAAGAACCAAGGTTTACTTCAAACCGGCAGCTTTCTAGCTGTTGGCCGTGCAGGTATTTGGTAAGCGCGCCAAACTGCACGCGGGCATAAGGGTGGTTTTCGTCTTCGGTTCCATTGTCGCGGGCTACAGGAGGAATATAGTTGTAATTAGGGGGGTAGCCGGTATTTTGAGAAGTATATATATGGCGGTGGCGTGGCCGTATAAGAAGAGAAAGGCCAATGCCCGCAAGTACGCCGGTGGCAATTAATATCCAGGGAGAGAGTATATACAAATGTAAGGGGTGTTGCAGTACCATGTAAGCAAATGCCAAAGACATGGTTACCCCAAACATTTGCAGGCGTACCAAGCTGTAAATAAGAACAATTGCCAGCACGACAAGGGTAACTATGCTCCAAAAACCAAAAGAGCCAAGCAGGCCAAACTGACCCACTACCAACAGGGTAGCCAACAGTAAAAATAAAATTCCCCAAAACCAATTTTTACGTTTCATCTAAAATTCCTTTCTTTTAACAACTGATGCAGTGCATGATAATAATGCCGCGAGGCATATACATGTTTTTCGGTGTTCTTAAACTGAACAAGGCTTGCGCCCGCCAAGTTACGTGAGAGAGAGTGGATTTGCCGGGTGTTAACTATGCTGCCTTTGGCAGCCCGGATGAAATATCCCGGCAGCAGTTGCTCCAGCTCGTACAGCCTAAGGCGTGTGCGGTAGGCGTCGGCAGAGGTATGGGCATAAATGGCTTCGCCCGAGGTTTCGAAAAAAAGGATATCCGTAAGGGGAAGATAGAATTCCTGATTTTCTTTATAAAACAAAATAGGAGGAGAAGAGGTTTGTTCTTGTATTAATTTTTGCAACTGCGCAACCTTTTCGTTAATGCTCCCGCAGCGTATAATAATTTCTTCTTCCGGCAGCCCGTCCACAATTTCGATGCGTGTTTTCATCCGTTCACCTCCCCTATGTTCAAAGTGTATCACGCTGCAGAGTGTAAAAAAAGGCCTGTACGGCAAAAGGACGTTGCGGGATGCCAACAGGTAGATTTAAAGAGGTAAAAAGCAGAATGAAAAAAACAAAGGCCGGTTAAATACCGGCCTTTGCATAAAATTATTTATCGGGGTAGCGGTCTTTCATGTTTTTGGCAAAAGATTTACGCTGTTCGTAGTTGTCGTCTTTCATAGACGACTCGAAAGCATCCAGAGCTTCTTTTTGGGCGCGGCTTAACTTTTTGGGGATATCCACCAGCACTTTAACATACTGGTCTCCCCGTCCGCGTCCGTTTACGTAGGGGATGCCCTTATTTTTAAGGCGAAAGACCTTTCCGCTTTGGGTGCCTTCGGGCACGGTATACTCAACCTTGCCATCGATGGTGGGAACCACAATCGAATCGCCCAAAACAGCCTGCCGCAGGGATATGGGCACCGTTACGGTAACATCGTATTTATTGCGCTCAAACAGCGTATCGGGACGCACGTTGATAATTACAATTAAATCTCCGCTGGGGCCGCCGTTTAACCCAGCATCGCCCTTGCCCCTTACAGAAAGAGTCTGGTCATCATCTACACCAGCGGGAATACGCACCTCTAACTTTTTAGAGGTATCTACACGGCCGGTGCCACGGCATTTGGTGCAGGGGTTTTTAATAATTTTGCCCTTGCCGCCACAGCGGGTACAGGGGCCGCGCTGTTGCATGGTGCCAAACACGGTGCGGGTGTTGGTTACAACACTGCCGGTGCCATTACAGTCGGGACAGGTTTCGGGCGTGGTGCCCTTGGCTGCGCCACTGCCACTGCACTCGGAGCAGGTGTCTTTTTGGGTAACCTGTATGGTTTTGGTTACACCCTGTACGGCCTCCATAAAGCTAAGGCCAAGGCTTACACGTATATCGGCACCTTTTTTGGGCGCATTGGGATTGGCTGCCTGGCGCGAACCAAAACCGCCAAAGCCACCGCCGCCGCCAAAAAAGGTATCAAAAATATCTCCAAGGTCTACACCAAAGCCGCCGCCCCCAAAACCGCCGCCAAAGCCTCCGCCTGCGCCGGCCCCGTAGTTAGGGTCTACACCGGCATGGCCAAACTGGTCGTAACGAGATTTTTTTTCGGGGTCGCTCAATATATCGTTGGCTTCGTTTACTTCTTTAAACTTTGCCTCGGCCTCTTTATCACCGGGGTTTAGGTCTGGATGGTATTTTTTTGCCTTTTTATAAAAGGCTTTTTTTATCTCAGCATCGGTGGCGTTTTTGGCAACCCCAAGTACCTCGTAATAATCGCGCTTTTCAGCCAAACGGCCTCACCTCTTCCTATGTGTTTCTAAACAACAGGCACGGCGCGCGACAGCCGGTATTGCCAGCAATTGCCGCGCGCTATGCAGTATGGTTATTGTTATTTGTTGTCGTCCACTTCGGTGAAGTCAGCGTCGATTACATCTTCCTGCTTTTCAGAGGCGGCTGCATCTTCGGCTGCCTGCTGGTTGCCGGTGGCGGCATATACCTTGCTGCTAATTTCGTGCAGGGTTTTTTGCAGTTCCTCCTGCGCGGCCTTAATGGCATCTAGGTCTTCGCCTTCCAGTGTTTTTTTAAGGGCGTCCTTTTTATCGGTTAGGGTTGTTTTGTCTTCTTCCGACAGTTTTTCGCCCAAATCGCCAATGGTTTTTTCGGTTTGGTAGACCATAGAGTCGGCAGTGTTGCGTACCTCAATTTTTTCTTTCAGTTTGCGGTCTTCCTCTGCAAACTGCTCGGCCTCTTTAACGGCCTTTTCAACATCATCTTTGCTCATGTTGGTAGAAGCGGTGATGGTGATGCTTTGCTGTTTGCCGGTGCCAAGGTCTTTGGCAGAAACAGCCACAATGCCGTTGGCATCTATATCAAAGGTTACTTCAATCTGCGGTACGCCACGCGGTGCGGCGGGGATGCCATCCAGATGGAAGGTGCCAAGAGACTTGTTGTCTTTTGCCATTTCACGCTCGCCCTGCAGTACGTTTACCTCAACACTGGGCTGGCTGTCTGCAGCGGTAGAGAAGATCTGGCTTTTTTTGGTGGGGATGGTGGTGTTGCGCTCGATAATTTTGGTGGTTACGCCGCCCATGGTTTCGATGCCAAGGGACAAAGGAGTAACATCCAGCAACAACAAGCCCTTTACATCGCCGCCCAAAACGCCGCCCTGGATGGCTGCGCCAAGTGCAACGCATTCGTCGGGGTTGATGTCTTTGGAAGGCTCTGTGCCCATAAAAGATTTAACTGCATTTTGCACAGCCGGAATACGGGTAGAACCGCCAACCAGCAAAACTTTGTGCAGGTCGCTGGGTTTTAAGCCGGCATCGCTAAGTGCACGTTTAACCGGGGTCATGGTGCGGTCTACCAAATCGGCAGTCAGCTCGTCAAACTTGGCACGGGTAAGGGTGGTATCCAAGTGTTTGGGGCCGCTGGCATCGGCTGTAATAAAGGGCAGGTTAATTTGGGTGCTGGTAACGCCCGAAAGTTCGATTTTAGCTTTTTCGGCAGCTTCTTTTAAACGCTGATGAGCCATTTTGTCGTTGCGCAGGTCAATGGCGTTTTCTTTTTTAAATTCATCGGCCAGCCAGTTGATAATGCGGTCGTCGAAGTCATCGCCGCCAAGACGGGTATCGCCGGCGGTAGAAAGTACCTCGGTTACGCCGTCGCCCATTTCGATAACCGAAACGTCGAAGGTGCCGCCGCCAAGGTCGTATACCATAATTTTTTGGTCGGCTTCTTTGTCCATACCGTATGCCAAAGCGGCAGCGGTGGGCTCGTTGATGATACGCTTTACATTTAACCCTGCAATGGCGCCGGCGTCTTTGGTGGCCTGACGCTGAGAGTCGCTGAAGTAAGCGGGAACGGTGATAACTGCGTCGGTTACCTTTTCACCAAGGTAAGCTTCGGCGTCGGCCTTTAGCTTGGTAAGAATCATGGCTGAAATTTCTTGCGGGGTATATTTTTTATCGTCAATATCAACTTTTTCGGAGGTGCCCATCTGGCGTTTGATGGAAGCGATGGTGCGGTCGGGGTTGGTGATAGACTGACGTTTGGCAACCTGGCCTACCAGACGTTCGCCTGTTTTGGCAAAGCCAACAACCGAGGGGGTGGTGCGCGCGCCTTCTGCGTTTGGAATTACAACTGCGTCGCCGCCTTCCATAACGGCAATACAGCTATTGGTGGTACCAAGGTCAATACCTACTATTTTGCTCATAACAATTGATCTCCTTCTGTTTGTTTCACTCAAAAATAATTTAATTTATATTATTATCCGGCATAGGGGCTACGGGGCAACTGCCACCATAGAGTGCCGTATAACACGCTCGTTTAGGGTGTATCCTTTTTGCATTACCAGGGTGATGATGCCCGATTCGGCTCCCTCTGCCGGCTGCTGCATTACAGCGTTGTGCAGGTTGGGGTCAAACGGCTGGCCCATGGCTTCAATCTCGTGTATGCCCAGCTTTTCAAAAACTTCCTGGCTTTTTGCCAGGGTAAGCATTACACCTTTTTTATACTCTTCATCGGTGGTGGGCGCCTGTGCGGCGGCATCCAGGGTATCCAATATAGGCAGCAGAGCCTCGGCAGCATGGGCTACCCCATTTTGAAAAGAAGACTCCTGCTCTTTTTGGGTGCGCTTGCGGTAGTTATCGTACTCGGCTGCGGTGCGCAGCAACGAATTTTTAAGTTCTTCCACCTTTTCTTCTGCCGCCTGTGCTTTTTGCTGGGCAGCAGCCAGTTCTGCGTGAGAGCCACCGGACTCGCCTTTTTTCTTTTCGGCTTTTTTGGACTGTTTTTCGGTTTTGCTTTCGGCGGTTTGGTTTTGTACGGTTTCTTCTACACTTTCTTCGTCCTGATGCTTCTTGCTGTTTTCTGTGTTGGCCATTCCTTATGTTCTCCTTTTGTGCTTTTATGCAGACAAATTGCTCATACTCTGGCCCAGTTTTTCGCCAAAGTATTCTATCTGCGGTATAATTTTTCTAAAATTCATGCGGGCGGGGCCGGCCACGGCAAGTATACCTGTAAGCCCGCCGCCAGCCATATATTTGCGTGAAATGATGCAAAGCTCGGGGATGGGAATGGGCATCTCTTCACCAAAACGAACAGTTGTGTGGAACCCCTGCGGCTGAATTACCTTTTGCAGCTCGTCGGGGCTGTTAAACAGCTCCATCAGGTTTTGCAGTTCTCCCGATAAATCGGGCCAGCGTAAAAAGTATTGCTGCCCCTCAATGTAAGTGCTGGGCTTTCCTACCTCGCTTAGCAATTTAAGGGCAGCTGAAAGGATGGGCCTGCAGCTTCTGCACATAGATTCAAAGCGGTCTACCAATGTCATAACCAGCGAGGGGGTAACGTCGGCAGCGGTAACAAACCGCAAAGAACGGTTTAAAACATTGGCGGCCTGCTCTACATCTTCAATGCTAAGCTCGTAATCTACCTTGGCAACGCGAGTGCTTACACCACCGGCGCTGGTAACGGCCAAAATGGCCGCGGTATACCGGCCAACCTGTATTACCTCAAAATGGGCAATGCGTAAATCGTCCGAGCGCGGCGTGGTAACCACCACCGCACAGTTGATATGCTCTCCCAATGTTTTGGCCGATTGTTGGGCTAACTTTTCGGGGTCGTAGTCCATATCTTTAAAAACTTCGTCAATCTCATTTCGGTCGGCTTCCGACGGTCCGTCGGGCACGCCCAAAAGATTGTCTACATAATAACGGTATCCCTTCGCAGTGGGTATCCGTCCGGCAGACGTGTGGGGTTGGTCTAAAAGGCCAAGCCGTGTAAGAGCGGCCATTTCGTTGCGTAGGGTGGCAGAGGAAACAGCCATGTTGAAGTAACGGCTTAACAGGCTGGAACCTACCGGCTCGCCCTCTTCTCCATACAAAGAAACAACAGCCATTAAAATGCGGCGTTTTCTGTCATCTATCGGCAAAACCGGTCACCTCCCTTTTAAAATCTTAGCACTCTTTAACCTCGAGTGCTAATCTTATTTTACCCCAAACTTGCAAGATGTCAAGAGGTATATCGATTTTTTTGCGTGATATTTTTGTATTTAAAAAGAGAGGCTGATAATTTGAGATACAAAAATGAGCAGGCAGGTTTATGGCATAAATTTAAAACAAAGCATAACAAATTAAGGCGTTTTTATAAAACGCCTGCTATAATATAAGGAATTATATATAAAGGAGAGGCTTTGTTGCAGAAAAGCCGACTTTAAAACCGTTAATTAAGTATGCAAAAGTGCAGTTGTTTTGTAAAACCATGCCAGCTTGTATTGGCCTGTGGCAGCAATAAAATTGTAAAAGGAGCGCACGATGGAAAAGACAATAGGGTTTATTGGCGGCGGCAATATATGCAAAGCGGTGGTAAGCGGGCTTATAAAATCTGGCTATGCAAAGGCAGGGCAAATTTATATTTCGGATGTAAATAAAGAGGCGCTGGGTGTTTTGCAGCAGGAGCTGGGCGTAAACGTGAGCGGCAACAACTGCCAAGTGGCTGCCAAAAGCGACATACTGGTTCTTGCCGTAAAACCGGGGCTGTACAGCACTGTTATAAAAGAAATAGAAGCAGAGGTTACACCCGAATGCGTAGTGGTAAGTGTAGCAGCCGGGCAAACACTGGAGGCTGTGCAGGAAATGTTTGGGGGAAAACGCAAGATTGTGCGGGTGCTGCCCAACACCCCGGCGCTGGTGGGAGAAGGCATGTCTGCCATTGCAGAAAACCCGCAGGTAAGCAGACAGGAGCGGGATGAAATAATAGAGATGTTTTCTTGCTGCGGAAAAGCCGTGCTGATGCCCGAAAATTTGTTTGATGCGGTAATTGCGGCATCCAGCTCGGCCCCGGCATATGCCTTTGTATTTATAGAGGCCATGGCCGATGCCGCAGTGGCAGAGGGAATGCCGCGTGCGCAGGCATATACCTTTTGTGCGCAAACCCTGCTAGGCAGCGCAAAAATGGTATTGGAAACCCAAAAACACCCCGCAGAGCTAAAAGATATGGTGTGCAGCCCAGGTGGTACCACTATTGCTGCCGTAGAAGCGTTGGAGGCGGGAGGATTTAGGGCGGCTGTACAGCAGGCGATGAAAGCCGCAGCTCAAAAATCTCGGGATATGCAAAAGAAATAAGAGCAAAATGGTACACCAAATAAAAAAGGCTTTAAAAGGGGCTTATCATTGCTTATGGTAAGCAAAAATGATAAAAAATAAGCGTATCATCGCTTCGTTGACCTTGTAAACGCAATCCTATATAATGTAAAGTGCGCATTTGGCGCATATTTGAGAACCCGGCATTAAGCTTTTTTGGGAGGTTCAATTATGAAAAAATGTTCCCATTGTGGTATGGAAAACGCTGATAACGAAAGATACTGTGTGCACTGCGGATATGCCATGGAAGAAAACCAGGCAGCCGCCGCCACTGGCGGGGGGGCGGAGAATGATTTATTCGATTCTCCCTTTGTGGTAGACACCACAAGAAACGATGGGCAAAACCAACAGATGTACGGTTCTGCCCCGGCCCCTGCGGCGGGCAGTATCTTTGAGGAAGAACCCGCACCGGATAATTTGTTTGAACAGCCTCAATACGAAGAACCGATATATGAACAGCCCGCGTACAGCCAGCAACCGGTGTACGAGCAGCCTCAATACGCCCAGCCCCAGCAGCCGCAAAACCTGTTTGATGATGGCGTGCAGGACGGGGGCTATACCGCTTCGCAGGAATATCCGCAGGATGCAGAGGGCGGGGATTTTCGCAGGGCGGCCTATGAGGATGAGGCCTACCCGCCGCAGGATATTTTGCCCCAGCAGGAACAGTATGAAGAAAACTGGGACAATGCCCAGGGAGAAGCATACGCCGGCGGCGAAGGATATGAAGAGCAAGGCTATGCACCCCAGCAGGAAGCCCCCCTGTACCCTGCAGGAGAAATGGGAGAGCCGCCTTTACAGGAACCTTACCAAAGCCCCCTGATACAGCAGCAGCCTGTTTACGAAGAAGAACATGAAATAGAGCCTGTTTGGGAAGAAAATGTAGTACAGCAAAACCAACAGGAACCCTATGCCGAAAATGGAAGGGCGCAGCACCAGTACCACAACCCTGCCCCGCGCAATACACCGCAAAGCCATGCAGAGGCCGAGCCTCGGGCACCCCGCCAGCAGTACGAGCTGCGCGAGCAGCCGCAGTACGAGGAGGCGCCGCAGCAGCAGTACAGGCAGCAGAAGCCCTCTCAGCAGCCGCCGCGCCAGCAATACCGCGAGCAACCGCAGGCAGAGCGCCCGCGGCAGGTATACAGAGAGCAGCCCCGCCAGCAGCAATACCGCGAAGAGCCCCAGTATAACCAGGGGTTTGCGCAGGATGAATATTATGATGAGCAGGACTACAACAGCCAGCCTCAACCAGAGCGCAGGCAGCAGCCCGCCCGTACACAGCCCGCCCGCCAAAATGCACGGGCACAGGGCCAGCGGCGCGATGCTGGGTATGATGAAGAACCGCGCTCTACATATCGCGGTGAGCGCCCGGCGCGCGAACCTTATTACAGCCAAAACGATAATTACGAAGAACCCCGTAAAAAGGGTGGGGCTGTAAAAATTATAGCCCTTATACTGGCAATTGTTTTGCTGGCGGGCGGCGGATTTTTAGGTACCCTTTATTACCTTAATTCTTCCGGCAGAACCATTAGCAACTTTATAAGCATACTGGAAAAGAAGGATGCAGCCAGCCTGCCGGGCGGTGCCGATGCCGACGGAGCTGGAAAGTGGGATCCGCTTTTTAACGCCTTTACAGACCAAACCAGCAAAGACGCCCTACGCAGCCAGTTAAAGCAGGGTACACCGGCTGCAACGGCTCCGTATGCGGCAATTCAGATGAAGAGCGAACCCGTATTCCTGTTTATCAAACGTTACTATATTGATATTCATGCTGTACAGGTACTGGTGCCACAGGCATCTCAAGGCAGTATTTTGGTGTTGGACGGCAAGCAGTATTCTGGCAATCTGTCGGAAGATGGAACCGGCCTTGTTTTCTCGGGTATTTTGCCGGGACAGTATACAGCCCAATTGATGACACCGGGGCAGGATGCATCTACCCTACCAGAGGGCAAAACAGTAGATTTGTTTTCCACTGAAGCGCCCAACAGCATTGACCTTACCACAGGCGACGGGCAAACCGGCGGCGGAGAGCAGGGCGGTGGAGAAGAGGGCGGGGGCGACTCGTCTTCTTCTGGCAGCAGCGCACAGGATATTGCCTCCGCAGTATCGGTAGATCAGGCAAATAGCTTGCTGGTATCTTTTTACCAAAGCTACCTAAACAGCATCAACAGCAGTGACATTAGCCTTTTAAAAACAGCAACCTCTACCGCACGTACCGAGGTAGAGCGCCGTATGGGGCTTTCGGGCAACAAAGACAATAATTTTGAATATGTAAGTGCCGTTGTGGACGGGCAAAGCCTCACTGCGTCTGAAAGCAATGGTGTAGCAGTTATTACCTTTAATGCTACCTTTAGCTACAAGTACTGGCCAAGAGACAACTCTAAGCCGGCAGAAGCGGGCAGCAACTATCAAACCGTGCAAATGATATACGAAAACGGCGAGTGGAAAGTAAACCGCTTTAGCATTATTAATAAAGCAGATTTTGACGCGCACAAACTGGCAACCTTTGCATAATTGCGCAGCCCGAACCATGCCTTTGAAAGGAAACAACTTTTATGCCAAACTTACCAGCGCCCCGGGGGTATGCAAACCGCATGCGCCGCCGTCAAAAAAGAAGAAAGCAAGTGACGGCACTTGCCATCCTTTTGGGGCTGGTTATTGTATTGTTTTTGCTGGCGTTGTGGCTGGGCAATGTTGTGCAGCCGCAGTCTAGCAGCATATCGGTTTCTTCTGTACCCAGCAGTGTTTCGGTTTCTTCATTGCCAGAGTCTAAATCGGTATTTACCCCGCCGGTGGTTGGCCCTTACGACGAGGAGGGCATTCCCCTTTTGCTTAGGGCAGACAGGTTGCTACCCGACGATTTTACGGTAGAGCTTACAGATGTAGGAGGCGGGTGGCGGCTGCAATCGGATGCCGCGGTTGCTTACTTGGCAATGAAAGAGGCAGCGGCAAAGGACGGTATTACCCTTACGCCGGTATCGGCCTACCGCAGCCACGAAAAGCAGACAAGCAACTATAACCGCGCTATACAAGAAGAACTTGCAAAGGGAGCTACCCAAGAAGAAGCCCTTGCACGCACACAGGCCTTTTATGCTATTCCGGGTACCAGCGAGCACGAAGCGGGGCTTGCAATAGATTTAAACAGCCTGAGCCAAAACTTTGAGCAAACCGAAACATACGAATGGCTGATGGCAAACTGTACGCGCTTTGGGTTTATACTGCGCTACGAAAAAGACACCACCCCCATTACAGGCATTGCGTTTGAACCTTGGCATTACCGCTATGTGGGCACAAACCACGCCAAAGCCATTACCGATATGGGCCTTACATTAGACGAGTATGTTTGGATGATGGAAGAGGAATGGGGCGTTTCGTCCTCTTCTGTAATGGATGGATCTTTAAATGGGGATTCTTCCCTTTCATCTGATTCTCAAGCTTCACAATCATCGTCTCAATAAATGCATTAATAAAACCCCTCTGCCAAAGCAGAGGGGTTTTTGCTTATAAAAATAATAGATAAGCTAGGTTTACGGGGTCTTTTCGTCTGAGGAAGAAGGCGCATCGCTGTCAAAGCGGGTTGTGGCCGGTGTGTTCCAAAAAGAATCTTTGGCATTGCCCCAATAATCTTTTGTGTCATCTTGGTTTTGCGTATCCGGCAGAGTAGAAACCGAATCGGGAAGAGAAGAACGCTCTGCCCAAAAAGAAGTACTTTCTTTGGGGTCTGTATGGCCGGGCAAAACAGAAGAAGGTGCGGGGATATCCTGGTTTTTATTCCAAAATGCATCGTTTTCCCAAGCGCCGCCATCTCCGGGATAATTTTGAGAAATAACAGGAAGATCTTCTTTTTCTTTCCAAAAATGTGCTTCTTCCTCGGGAGAAACAACAGCACCGGGCGGAATATATGCGGGAGCCTGAGGGGGTACCTGTTGTACGGTTACCGCCGAAGGGGGAAGGATAACGGGCTGAGATACCGGGGGAACCTGCCCTGGAACAGGAGGAACAGGGGGCTGCGAAGTATATGGGGCAGAAGCGTTATAAGGCGGCTGGGGGGTGGTATTAAAGTAATTAGAGGAGGTCCATTGGTTATCTCTAAATTCTTTGGTCTGGTTATCCTGCGTCTTTTTTTTGTTTGCGCGCCGCACAAGAACTGAAACCAAAATGATTATAATAATAAAAGCGGCAGATGGAGCCCTTGGCAAAAGAAACAACAAAAAGATAACTCCAAATATCGCTCCGGCAATCTTTTTACCATCATTCATAAATTCTTCCCTCTTTTCCTGTAAAATAAAATCAATCGGGCAAATCGTAGTGTGCTATGTTTGCAAAAGAAGCTCCGGCGGCATTTGCCAGTTGTGCCGGGTTCAATTCTACCTGTGTACCTATGCGCCCGCCGCTTACCAATATGGTGCTAAAAGAATGAGCGCTTTCTTCAATAAAGGTGGGGTATGCTTTTTTCATGCCCAAAGGGCTGCAACCGCCCCGCACATAACCGGTAAATTTGTTAATTTCTTTTACGGCAATCATTGCAATATTCTTTTCTCCGGCAGCACGCGCCGCCGCCTTTAGGTTTAGGTGTGCCTCTACCGGTATGCAAAATACAAATATTTGCCCGGTAGCGCCCTGCGCCACCAAGGTTTTAAATACGCGCGCAGGCTCCTGCCCGGTTTTATGTGCTACCGAAACGCCATCTATAGCGCCCTCTTCGGCTGTATATTCATGCATGATATAAGGAATTTTTTCTCGCTCTAATAAACGCATTGCATTGGTTTTTGCCTGTGCCACAAATAACACCTCGTAAAGGATGAATTGCAAAACGGCAGCTTTTTAATAGATACATATGCTGCAAATAGGGATAAAAAATGCTTTATAGCATACGTTATAAAGCAGTAATTAAAAGAAGGCCCGTTAAAGCAAAGTGCAAAAGGCAAAATGCCAAACCGCTGTTTGCAACAGCCTTTCTCCTTTATATTCTACCATGGCAGTTGCGGGTTGACAATGCAATACCAGGTGTGTATACTTTAGCAAAACAGCGTATTGTTTTTACAAACAGGAGATATTTAAAAATGAAAAAACTTTTTTCCAGCAGCTACCGTTACCGCTTTTGCTATTTTAGCAAGGGCTTAGTTGGTTGCGGTATGGAAAGGATAGGCGCATAGTTTTTTGTTTACGCGTCGGCCGGCCTCCGCAGGGAGGTCGGCCGTTTTTATTTTATATAACATTAATTTTTTATAAGAAAGTGCAGGGGAAACAACATGATAGTGATTTTTAAATCGGACGCGACCGAACAGCAGGTACAACAGCTTTGTAAAAAATTTGAAGAACAGGGTTTGCAAATCCATGCATCCGAAGGCACGCACACCCGCCTGATTGGTCTTGTAGGAGACACCTCTACCGTGGATATAGACCTTGTGCGGGCACACGATGGTGTTGCAGAGGTAAAGCGCGTAAGCGAACCTTACAAAAAAGCCAACCGTAAGTTTCATCCCAACGATTCGGTTATAGAAGCGGGCGGCATAAAAATAGGCGGCGGGCATTTTGCGGTAATGGCAGGCCCTTGCAGCGTAGAAAACCTACCCCAAATAACAGAAGTTGCGCAGGCTGTACAAGCCAGCGGGGCACAGTTTTTGCGAGGGGGCGCCTTTAAACCCCGTACATCCCCCTACTCTTTTCAGGGTTTGCGTGCCGAAGGGCTGGAGCTGTTGCAGGAAGCAAAAAAAACCACAGGCATGCCCATTGTAACCGAGGTGATGGATGCCTCTCACCTGCCGTTGTTTATAGAAGCCGGTGTGGATATGTTGCAGGTGGGGGCGCGCAACATGCAAAACTTTGAGCTTTTGCGCGAAATTGGAAGATTGGATATTCCGGTTTTGCTAAAACGCGGTTTATCCTGCACATTAGAAGAAATGCTGATGAGTGCCGAATACATTATGGCGGGTGGCAACGAAAACGTAGTTTTGTGCGAGAGGGGTATACGTACCTTTGAGCCCAGTATGCGCAATACTTTAGATATCAGCGCTATCCCCATGCTAAAGCGCAACAGCCACCTGCCGGTGGTGGTAGACCCCAGCCATGCGGCCGGTATTAGCTGGATGGTGGAACCCTTGGCACTTGCGGCTGTAGCTGCCGGGGCGGATGGCCTGATGATAGAGGTACACAACGACCCCGCCCATGCTTTAAGCGATGGCGCACAGTGCCTTACCCCGCAGCAGTTTGACGGGCTGATGAAAAAGATTGTAAAAGAAAGCAACTTTTTTGAAAATATTCTCCACTAAACTATCTTATAAAATTACTGTTACAATATTTAAGCGTAAAAGCGTAAAAGCGTAAAAGCGTAAAAGGGTAATAAGCAGTATAAATGCAGTGCTGCCCCCTTTTGGATATGTGCAGTGCAAGGCTGCATTACATACAAAAGATAAAACAGGAGAGGGAAAATTCCTCTCCTATTTTTGTAAAAGGATATTACAGAATGGAGCCGTTATATTTTTGCAAAACCAAAGTTAAATAAAAATTGTAGAAAGAGAGCAGTAAGCGCCTATTCTTTGTTAGAAAAAGGAACAAATTGCTTTAGATATTCCCCCGCCGAGCGAGTCATCTCTGCCGAAAACTCGCTTTCGTATTTTCTCTTGCAAAAAGCGGAAATATACTCGTCAAAATCTTTTCCGTAGGTATGCCCCTCAAACATCTCCCGCAGTTGTTTTTCATCCGGCGCGGTATAGGTGTTGCGCTGCACAACATACTTTGCATCAAAGCGGGGCGGTTTTTGGCGGTCTATTTGCTGCTGTGTTGGGTAGCCATATACCACCATGCAAATGGGCAGGGTATACTCATCCAAATGCAACAGTTTAACATGTTCTTCGCGGTTTTCCAGTATATCACCAATATAGCAGGAACCCAGCCCCAAAGAGTGGGCGGCAACAACGGTGTTCTGCGCGGCAATCATGGCATCCTCACAGGCAAGCAACAAATCGCCCGCGCCGGGTTTGCGCGGCTGCATCCCCGCGGCCTTGTAGGCGTTGTACCAGCGTCTACAATCTGCCAAAAAAACAAGAACAAGAGGTGCTTTTGCAATAAAAGGTTGGTTGTCACACGTTTTAGAAAGAGCAAGCTTTAGTTCGGCATCCTCAATTTCTAAAATAGTGTACAGTACCTGGTTGCCTGCGGTTGGCGCTTGTATGGCCGAATTGAAAAGCTGCTCCTTTATATCGGCTGCTATGGGCTGGCTGGTAAAAGAGCGTACGGATTTTCTTTCAAACAATTCTTGCACGGTTTTATTTTGTGGCTGTGTCATTTTTATTATCACTCCCCGCATAAGTATACCTAAGCAGCAGCAAAAAAGATATACATAATAGCTAACTATAGCGCAGTTTTATTTTATAGAGTATAATAAAATGCGAAGAAAAACATGCCGGTGCAGGAGGGCACTATGTCGAAAACGCTTAGATTGATCGCTCTTTTTGCTGTAATTGTAATTGTTTGCGGGGTAGCCGCCGCTATTTTTGCAGTTACATACACAAGCCCCAATACGCCTAAAATTGGCATTGTTATAGATGGAAAGCTAAAAACAAAGCTTAAGCCCACCATTACAATTAATAACGAAGAAGTATCTTTTGCAGATTACAGGTACTATTTTTTGGTGTCTAAAAGCCAGATAGTAGCAGACCAGGAAACAGAGGCTGATTCTTCGGTTTCGATTGATGTTTCTTCTTATTGGGCAGATGACCCGGATGGAAGCAAAACAAACCAGTTAAAGCAAGAAGTAGAAGATGCAATTTTGGATTTACATGCTTGGATAGAGATTGGCAAAAAATTAGGTGTGGGCCTGGGTGAGGACGAAAAGGCCGAGGTGGCGTCTCAGGTAAAAGAATTTGAGCAGCAGGCCGGAACAGACCTTGACGCCATATTGGCGCAAAACTATTTAATTGATTTAAACCAAATGCAAAACATGTGGGAACTGCAGGCGCTGATTGGCAAGATTATACCCGAAGCCCGCAGGCTGCTGTATGCTGAGAATAAAGAAGAATGGGCAAAAGACTATACCAGCGTAGAGCATATTTTGTTTGAGTTTGAAAACGAAGAACCCACCCAAAAAGAAATAGACGCGGTTAAAAAGAAAGCGCAGGCCATTTATGCGCAAATTGAAGCCAGCGAAAACCCCGAAGAAACCTTTGCTGAAATGCGCGAATTGTACGACGCCGATGCCGAAGCACAGGCGGATGACGGGCATACCTTTGGCCCGGAGGATATGGTAGAAGAGTATGAGGTTGCGGCTAAAGATTTGGAAATAGGTGAAATATCGAAGCCAGTAGAAACAGACCATGGTTTTTATATCATCCTGCGCAAACCCTTAAATACAGATTATTTGGATGCAAACTGGAACACCCTGTTTTTAACCAAAATGAACGATATTTTGGTAGAGCAAAAAGATGCTATACGCGCGGGTTTTGAAGTAGAATATGCAGACTATTTTGACCAGATTACAGCCACCAACGTAGAATAATTTATAAATAAAAAGCCATTGCCCTTAAAGGGCAATGGCTTTTTTTTGTTTAGTAGGCATGTAATATTATAAAAACCCCCACGCTTTGCGTGGGGGTTTAATGCTTTTAAATTTTAGGTAAGTTCGTGCTCAATAACCTTTGCAATCTCGGTAGCGGCCTTTTCAATGCTTTTTTCGCTTTTACCCTCTACCATTACACGTATAAGCGGCTCGGTTCCCGAAACACGCACAACCACACGGCCCTCGTCACCCAGCAAATCTTTGTGCTTTTGGGTAACTTCTTTTACGGCATCGTTGGTGTAAAAAGCCAGTTTTCCCTCGGGAGAAACACGAATGTTTTTCATCACCTGCGGATAACGCGTCATCACAGTTGCAAGCTCTGATAATTTTTTGCCGGTACTGCGCATATGGCACAAAAGCTGAATAGCGGTTAGCTGACCATCGCCTGTGGTAGAAAAATCGCGGAAGATAACGTGGCCGCTTTGCTCGCCGCCAAAACGGTAGCCTTCCATTTCCATTTCTTCTAGCACATAACGGTCTCCCACTTTGGTAGCAACATAGTGGATGTCGTTTGCTTCGCAAAATTTGTTAAAGCCCATATTGGTCATTACGGTGCCAACAACGGCGTTGTGGCGCAGTTTGCCCCGCTGCTTCATATCCAATGCGCAAATGGCCATCATAATATCGCCGTCTATCAGGTTTCCCTTTTCGTCTACACAAAGGCAGCGATCGGCGTCACCGTCAAAGGCAATGCCTGCATCCAGCTTGTGCTTTAAAACATATTCGGTAAGGGCTTCCATATGTGTGCTGCCGCAGTCTTGGTTTATATTGGTGCCGTTGGGTTCGTAAGACAAAAACTCTGCCTGCGCGCCCAAATCCTCAAACAATTGGCGGGCGGTGGCGCTGGCCGAGCCATTGGCACAGTCTACCGCAATGCGCAAACCCTCTAACGAGGTAGGCACGGTGGTTTTAAGATGCTCTACATACAAATTTACGGCGTTTTTGCGGTACGAAAGGGTACCAAGAGAAGCACCGGTAGAAAGCGCCATAGCGCCGGAATCTCCGCGCACCAACGCCTCTATACGGTCTTCCAAATCATCGGGCAGCTTAAAGCCGTCGCCGCTAAATATTTTAATGCCATTGTAAGGATAGGGGTTGTGGCTGGCAGAAATCATAATGCCGGCATCCGCTTTGTACTGGGTTACAAGGTAAGCCACCGCAGGGGTAGGAATAACACCTGTGCTGATAACGTCGGCCCCTACAGAGCAAAGGCCAGCAGCCAATGCACTTTCTAGCATGTCGGAAGAAATGCGGGTATCTTTGCCAATAACCACCAAAGGCCTGCGGCGGCTGCCCTGTGTTAAAACAGCGGCGGCTGCCCGCCCAATGTTCATTGCCATTTCGGCGGTAATCTCCTCGTTTGCAATGCCGCGCACACCATCTGTGCCAAATAATCTTGCCAAAACTATCACCCTTTTCTTAATAAATAAATCGGTTATACTTTGGGGCAAATCTGCCCGGAAGATTTGTATATGCAGTTGGCAGGCACAGTACCGCGCACACAGCTTACAGGGTAAATTTGGCTTTCGCGCCCCAGCACACAGCCGGGGTTTAACACGCTGTTACAGCCTACCTCTACCCAATCGCCCACAAGGGCACCTACTTTTTTGCGCTCGGTTTTTACACTGTCTTCGCCATTTTTTACTACAACCAAAGACTTATCGCTTTTTACGTTAGAGGTAATACACCCTGCCCCAAAGTGAGCCTTGTAGCCCAAAACAGAATCGCCCACATAGTTAAAATGAGGCACCTGTACACAATCAAACAGGATAGAATTTTTTAGTTCACACGAGTTACCCACAACAGCGCCTTTGCCCACAACGGCATTGCCCCTAATAAAAGCGCAGTGGCGTATTTCGGCATTTTCATCAATAATACAAGGGCCGGTGATGGAGGCTGAGGGAGCTACAACGGCGCTTTTTGCAATCCATATATCCTCTGCCGGATGATCAAAATTTTCTGCCGGAAGCTGCGGCCCGGTGCGTAAAATAAAACCGCCAATATCGGCCAGTGCCTCCCACGGGTACTGCGTGGCAGAAAGCAGGGGCTGCGCAATTGTTTTTGTAAGGTCAAACAGGTCTGTGGTGGTATACACTGGCATAGTAAAACCCCAATCTTTTGTATGGATGTAAAAACAAAAAACAGGCAACCGTGCCCGGTATATAGCGGTTGCGGTACTTGCCTGCCCAATTCGTGTAAAATATCCTTGATAAGTATACGCAATTACGGGATAAAAATCAAACATAAACAATGTTAAAATAAGCATTGACCGTGCGCTTTTTACACACAACAAGTATATTATTGCAAAAAAATTAACAAAGGGAACAAAACAAAATCCTTCCTCAAAAATAAGGAAGGATTTTGCAAACTGGCAGCAACAACTGCTATAAAAAGAGAAAGAATAAATATAGGTAAGGGTTAAAGTATGCGAGCATAGTGCAAAAAGGCAAAAATTACCGGTCGCGGTACTTTAAAAAAGAAGCAATGCCGGATGCAAGAAGGGCAGCAACAGGAACAAAAATCCACGAAAGTCTCCAACTGCCCCACAGCATGCCGCAGGCAATCATGGCAAATACACCCAAAGGAACAATAAAACCATAAATCCAACCATAGCGGCTATCGTGCTGCTCTTCGGCAATGTGCTCTTTGTTTTTGGCAATTACATTGGCGCTTAAAAGCTTAGAGCCGCCACGTATAATAGAAAATACACCTAAAGCCGTAAAAAGAACAAAAAATGCACCCGAAAAATCCGGTATATAAGCATCGGTAAGGGCGGTAAGTGCAAGCCCTACAATAATAGATATAATGCCAAAAGTGATAAAAAAGCCACTGCGCTTGCGTATCAAGGCATATTTGCCAGAGAAATCACGCAAAAAGGCAGGATCGAAAATGAGGGGCTGGCTTTCCAACAGGGAATAATCATTTTGACGAAAAATAAGAGAAACCAAAATGGCAACCCCCATGGCGGCACCAAGCAAAAACAAAACGCTGCCAAAATCCCTATTTAAAAGAATGGGGAAAAGCAATGAAAGAATAAGCACCGCCACGCCACAAGCAATGCGTGTTGCACCCTGCTGCTTAAAAGAGAGATACCCTTCTACCATTTCTCTGCTGGCATAGTAACCAACAGGGGCGGCGATGCCTTCGGCTGTGCTTTTTTCAGGTGGTTCTGATTTAAGAAGATAATCTAAAGAAACAGAGAACAACTGGCTTATTTGCAAAAGCTTTTCGGTTTCGGGGTAGCCCTGCCCGTTTTCCCACCGGCTTACTGCCTGACGCGATACATTTAACCGTTCGGCAAGTTCTTCTTGAGAGATGGCTTTTTCTTTTCGTAAAGCCTGTAGTTTTTGATAAAATTCCATAATGATTTACCGCCTTATAATAATTTGGCAAGGGGCCGCGATGTGGCTTTGCCGTACTGCTATTTTGCCGCAAAACCAAAGCAACAACTACCAAATACAGCTTGCTTTTTGGCAAGCTGGGCTTGCAACTATGCAAATTAAAACATAAAAATAACGACATTACGATATAACATAAATATACCATAAAAAATTTGTAAATTTGTTTGTGCGGGCATAATAAATATATGCGTACACCAGCAGGGTTGCATTGGTTTATTTAGAATACCACAGGAGACAAACAATTTCGATTGAAATTTAAATTAGGCCGGTGTAAATAAAAAGGCGGCAGGGATTTTCCCTGCCGCCTCTGCTTTTAAAACAAACCGCTAATGGTTCCGTTTTCATCCACATCAATATCCAACGCTGCCGGATGTTTTGGCAGGCCAGGCATTGTCATTACACTGCCTGCAATGGCTACCACAAAACCAGCCCCGGCCGATAACCTTACCTCCCGCACCGTTACGGTAAAGCCCTCGGGCGCATTTAGCAGGGTGGCTTCGTCACTAAAAGAATACTGTGTTTTTGCAATGCATACGGGCAGCTGGCCGTATCCCAGTTGCTGGTAAGTATCCAGTTGTTTTTGCGCGGCGGAAATATACTGCACCTCTCCTGCGCGGTATATTTTTTGGCAAATGGCAGAAATCTTTTCTGTTAGTGGCATTTCGGAGGGATAAGTAAAGTGCAGGGCTTCTTTTTCTTCGGCGGCGTGTATAACTGCCTTTGCCAGCTGTATACCGCCCTCTCCACCTTTGGCAAACACCTCGCTTACTGCACATTGTGCACCCCAGCTTTCGCACAGGCGCAGCAGCAACGCATGCTCCTCGGCAGAATCTGTGGGAAAGGCATTGATGGCGACCACAACAGGCAGGTTAAACTGGCCACGCAGGTTTTGGATGTGACGGGCCAAATTGGCCGCGCCCTTTTCAAGCAGAGCAACGTCCGGTACGCCAAGTTTATCTTTAGGGCACCCGCCATGATGTTTAAGTGCCCGCACTGTGGCTACCACAACGGCGGCCGAGGGGCGCAAGCCCGAAAGGCGGCATTTAATATCTACAAATTTTTCGGCGCCAAGGTCTGCCCCAAAACCGGCTTCGGTAACAACATATTCGGCTAAGTGAGAAGCAAGAGAAGTTGCCATTACGCTGTTGCAGCCGTGTGCAATATTGGCAAAGGGACCGCCGTGTATCAGTGCCGGGGTTCCCTCTAATGTTTGTACAAGGGTTGGGTCAAAGGCATCTTTTAACAGGGCGGCAAGAGCGCCCTCGCAGCCTATTTGCGAAACGGTAACCGGCTGGCCATCGTACGCATAGCCCACAACAATACGGCCAAGGCGGGTTTTAAGGTCTGCAAGGTTTGTGGCAAGGCAAAAAACAGCCATAATTTCGCTGGCCACCGTAATATCAAAGCCATCTTCACGCGGGGTGCCGTTGGCTTTTCCGCCAAGGCCATCCACCACAAAACGCAGTTGGCGGTCGTTCATATCCAGGCAGCGCTTCCAGCTAATGCGCCGTGGGTCTAAATTTAGCGCATTGCCTTGGTAGATGTGGTTGTCTATCATAGCGGCCAGCAGGTTATTGGCAGCCCCAATGGCGTGCAGGTCTCCGGTAAAATGCAGGTTAATTTCTTCCATGGGCACAACCTGGGCGTATCCGCCGCCGGCAGCGCCCCCTTTCATGCCAAAAACAGGGCCAAGGCTGGGCTCCCGCAGGGCCAGCATGGTGCGTTTGCCCAATTTTTGCAAAGAATCGGCAAGGCCGATAGAGGTTGTGGTTTTTCCCTCTCCGGCAGGGGTTGGGTTAATGGCAGTTACAAGAATAATCTTTCCGGCGGGGTTATTGGACGTTTTTTTTGCCAGGCGGTGGTCTATCTTGGCCTTGTAAAGGCCATACGGAATAACACAATCGGACGGAATGCCAGCCTCTTCTGCAATTTCAAAAATAGGGCGAAGTTTGGCTTCTTGGGCAATTTCGATATCGGTCTTCATAACGCACTGCCTCCTTTTTGTATAGCGCCCCGCGCTTTAAAGTATTTTTAATGGTTATTACATTACTAATAAAGGGCACTTATTCTGCTGTTTTGCAAACATCAACCCAAGTGCCGCCAGTATACTCTGCAAGGCAGTCTACTTCTGTTTTTACAGCACTGTCGCGTGTACCGGCGGCGGGGTAAACAACACTGTATTGCTTTAAAGAGGCGTCTAAATATACCTCTACGTCGTTTGGCAGTGCAAAGGGGCACACGCCCCCTACGGGAAAACCGGTAGCGGCAAGTGTATCTTCGGGGGTTAGCATTTTTGCCTTGGTATGAAACTGCGCTTTGTACTTGGGGTTATCCAGCCGGGCGGTACCCATGGTAACCAGTACAATTACCTTATCGGGCAGTTGCAGGGCAAGGCTTTTGGCAATTTGCCCGTCTTCAACGCCTAAAACGGCAGCCGCCTTTTGCACGGTAGAGGTGTCTTCGCCTGTGAAAAGAGGGGTAAGGGAGATGTTGTTTTGGGCAAAGTATTTGGCTACGCGGTTATCCATGTGGGGGCATCCTTTCGCAATTTGCAAAACTTGGGGTAAATTATGCGGTACAGCAAAAACTGTTGTATAATACCTTATTGTCTTTTATCTTAGCAAAACAAAAAGAACAAAACAAGCAGGACAATACCGTTTGACGAACCACGTAAAAAAGCGTAGAATTAAAAATCAGTTAAGCTAATAATAAAAACTATTTATCCGTAGGTGGATTACTATGAAGTATATCGAAACCACAAATATTCAGCTTATTGCAGATTCTTGCTGCGACACAACCCCGGCTATGCGTGCCGCTATGGGGCTATGTGTGGTGCCTCTTACCATTACGGTGGATGGCGACAAAGAATACCGCGACGATGGAAACATACCCATAAAAAAACTGCTGGCAGATATGAAGGCCAGCAAAAACCCCATTACCACAGCAGCGCCTGCCCCCGGAGAATACGCAGAGCTGATGCGCAACGCAGATGCTTGTGTGGTGGTAACACTATCTTCCAAGTTATCCGGTAGTTTTAACTCTGCCATGGCCGCACGGGATTTGGTGTTGGAGGAGTTTCCGGATAAGAGGATTTTTATAATAGATTCTAAAAGCGCCGCGGCCGGGCAGCTGCGTATTGTGCTGCAACTGGAGAGCATGCTGCTGCGCGGTGCTACCATGGATGAGATAGAAGAAGAAATGCCCGCCTTTGTAGACAATATGCGTACCCTGTTTGTGTTAGAAGACCTTGGCAACCTGATTAAAAATGGTCGCATCCCCAAACTGGCAGGCATGATAGGTACCATGCTGATGCTGCGCCCGATTATGGGCGAAAACGGAAACGGCGAGATTGTTGCGTTGGAAAAGGTACGAGGCACCATAAAGGCGCTGGGCAGGTTGGTAGAGATTTTAAACGAAAAAACCCAAAAAGCAAAAGATATAATACTTACATTAAGTTATTGCAATTGCCCGGAGCGGGCGGCAGATTTAAAAAAGATGATTTTGGATGCCTGTGCTGCCATAAAAGAAGTAGTGCTGGTGCCCACGGGCGGTATTTCTACCGTATATGCCAATCAGGGCGGCGTAATAGTAGCGTTTGCATAATAAAAAAAGCCGGAGAATTTCTCCGGCTTTTTTCTATTTAAAATGGGTTGGCGGTGTATACAATTCAAAAATAACAGTGTCGTTTTGCTTTTCAATTTCTGCAATGGTATTATTTGGACGTACAGTCCATGCAACTTTCATGGCACCTCGGCTGCCCAGCCGCGCTAGCAGGGGTTTGCCCGCAATGTCGTATGCAATAAACTGAGGCCGGGCTAAAAAGTTGCTAAGCAGGTTGCCTACCAGTACACCCAGTATGCCGTTGCCCAGTTTGTTTGGGGGCGAGGAAAGCTGGCCGCGCAGTATGGAGGGGGCGTTGGTTTTAAACCAGCCCACTATGCGGGGGTCAAAGCTTTCTATGCAGTAATCCCCGGCATAATCCTGCAACAGCGCTAGGGTTTTTTGGCACAGCAGGACATTTTGGCGGCTCATCTTCAATTCTACAATCAGCGGCACGCGCCCGTTTACCAAGGCCAAAACATCACTGAACAGCGGGATGCTCTCGCTGCTTTCAAGCAGGCGCAGTTCTTGCAGTTCTGCAAGGGTCTTACTGTCTACCCGGGCATCTACCCCGCAAATGCGCGTAAGGGTATCATCATGGAATACAACCACGTAACCATCTTTGCTAAGCTGAAGGTCCAGCTCAATGCCGTATCCGGCTTCGCACGCCTTTTCAAAAGCGGGCAGGCTGTTTTCTGGCACAGAGGCATTGCCGGTGTGCAGGCCACGATGTGCAACGTTTAGCCCCATAAAAGGCTTTTGTTGCTGTGCGCCCGGGCGCCCTGGTTTAAGCCAAAATACAAACAAAGCCACCAGCAAAACTAATATGGCGGCAGCCGTTCCTATACCGGCCAAAAGAGGCATGTGTTTTCATCCTTTCGGGGATAAGTGCAGTATTTAGTAATATTTTTACCAATTGTACCGTTTTCTTTTCACAAATACAACAAAGATAAAGGCTAAAATCAGATAAAAGAGTAAGGCAGGGATTAAATTATGATTAAAATATTGGTGGTGGATGACGAGGCCCGTATCCGGCAGCTGATAAGAGAACACTTAGAGCATGCAGGGTACCAATGTGATGAAGCGGGAGATGGCTCTTCGGCTCTTGCCGTGCTGGCCAAAGGCGGCATAGACTTGGTGATTTTGGATATTATGATGCCCTTTATGGATGGGATGAGCACCCTGCGGGAGATGCGCAGCCGCAAAATAGAAACACCGGTTATTATGCTTACGGCAAGGGGCGAAGAGTACGACCGCATTGCCGGGCTGGAAACCGGTGCAGATGATTATGTTGTAAAGCCCTTTTCTCCGAGGGAACTGGTAGCACGTGTAAAAGCAGTGCTGGGGCGCACCCTGCCCAAAGAAAAATCGGAGGGTGAAAGCTACGTGTTTGGCGGGCTTTCGATAGACACAGTTTCGCACACCGTGCGCATAGATGGAGAAGAAACAGAATTGACCCCCAAAGAGTTTGACCTGCTGGTGTTTTTGGCAGCCAACCGCGGGGTGGCGCTAACGCGCGAAAAAATATTGCAGAAGGTGTGGAATTACGACTACACCGGAGAAGACAGAACAGTGGATACCCACGTAAAAATGCTGCGCAGCCATTTGGGCCGCTACAGAGACAGCATTGCCACCGTATGGGGCGTTGGGTACAAATTTGTACCGGAGGCAGGATGAGTTTAGAAAAGGCATGTGGAGTACAGCAGCAAAAGGCCAAGGGTAGCATCCACCGCAAGCTAACAATGTTTGTGGTGGTTTTGTGCCTGTTTTTGGTAATGCTGTTTTACACCTTTGCTGTTTTGCTGTTGCAGCCGGTGTACAACAATACAATTAAAAAAGACCTTGGGCGCACCCTAAATACAGTGGTGGGCATTATAAACGATATGCAAAAAGAGGGCATACCGCTTGCCACAATTGTGGTAAGCGAATCGTCAGATGTGGCCACTATTACGGTTTCGGAAGAATTTAAAACAAGATTATCTGCGGCGGTGGACGCGGGAACTCTTACGCTGGACAACCGCTGCTTGGATATCTCTGTGCTTACCAGCAGTTACAGTACCCGCCTGTTTTTGTACGACAGGCTGAGCAAATGTTACCTGCATCCCATAGAGCTGGGCTTTTCTGTCAATGGCGGCAGTGGGCAGCTTATAGTACCGGACAGTGATATTGTGGCGGGCATACGCAACATTGTTGCCGCCCAGGGTTATTACGAGGGCACGCTTGGCAGCGAAGGCAGCGAGCAGCACCAGATGGTGCTGGGCCAGCGCACCACCGAGGGATATTCGGTAATTGTTTCTGCTAATTTAGAGCGCATTGCGCAGGCAGGCAACGTGCTGCGCAGTTTGTTGCTGCCTATTTCTATGGCGCTTATGTTTTTAGGTATTAACGGCGCATGGATATTTAGCCATTGGTTTACCCGCCCCTTAAACCGACTCTCGGCCGCCGCCAGAAAAATGGCCAAGGGAGACTATGATGTAGAGGTGGCAACACATGGTGATGATGAAATAGCCACCCTTACAGAAGATTTCAACGCGATGGCCAAAGAGGTAAAACGATCGGCAGAGCTGCAAAAAGACTTGCTTGCCAATATCAGCCACGATTTGCGAACGCCTCTTACACTTATAAAAGGATATGCTGAGACGGTGCGGGATTTAAGCGGAGAAGACCCGCAAAAACGTACTGAGCAGTTAAATGTAATTGTGGACGAAACCGATCGCCTGTCGGCCTTGGTAAACAGTGTGTTGGAACTTTCGCGTGTTTCTAGCGGCAACGAAAAACTGGAGCCTGTGCGCTTTAGCCTTTGCCAATTGTGCGATGAGGTTGCGTATAGATACGAAGTATTTGCCAAAAAGAATAACCTCACCTTCGATTTTTCCAGCGAGGGAACCTGCGAAGTGTTTGCAGACCCCATGCTGTTGGAGCGGGTACTGCATAACCTACTGGGTAATGCGGTACAACATGTGGGCGAGGATGGTTATGTTGGCCTGCGAGTATTTATGACCGAAAGCAAACGGGTACGCCTGGAAGTAACCGACCATGGAAAAGGGATTTCGGAAGAAGACATCCCCCACCTTTTTGAGAGATATTACAGGTCACGTTCCGACTCTGGAAAACCCGGCACCGGGCTGGGATTATCGATTGTAAAAGCAATTTTAGATGCGCATTATGCCAACTACGGTGTAAACAGCAAGCCGGGAGAAGGCGCGGTATTTTGGTTTGAACTTCCTTTAGCAAAGTAAAGTATTTTGGGGGAGAATAGTTGAATAAGGCAAAATTTAAGTAATATTTTTGTGCAGATGCCCGAAAATGGCAGCCAGAAACTATTCTGTAATAATTTATTCATAATTAGATGCTAGTATAACTGCTTATAGCATGTTGCCTTTCAAATATCCGGTTTTCTGTGTTGTTTGTTTATAAGGCTTATAGTGGATACCCATCATACCTGCCGGTGCTTTTCTGCCGGCGTCTAAGGAAGGGATTTTAACTTGCAAAATTCACCCCGACACATCCATAATACCGGCGTACGTTCTATAAGAGCAATAAACCCCAATGCCGCGGCTATGCCTGCGCAGGAGGTTTCTAATGCACCCGTTGTGGCTGTTCATACAAAGCGCAACCGCCGTGCCGGTGTTTTAATCCTTGCATTTTGCTTAATATTGGCAGTAGCCATTACCCTGCTGGTGCCCATGATTGTAGATGGTGCCCAGCCCAATAACACCAAAGCCGCAGGTGCCGTACAGGCGCAGGCAGGTGCTGCTTTGCCTGCGTCTTCGGAACAAAAAGAAGATAAAGTGGCCATTAACACTTTTGAAGAGCTTACCCAGCAGGCTGGTTTTGTGCCTACCCTGCCCACCACCCTGCCGGAGGGTGCCGAAGTTGTTGGCCTTAACCTTATTGATGGCCGCATAGCCGAAATAGAGTACAAAACCGGCAAAACCGAATTTACAATTAGAATGGCGCCCGGCCGTGAGGATATAAGCGGTATAACCAAAACCTTTGCGGTAACCTATTCGGAAGAAGCAGAAGGCGTTACCCGCTCGTACAGCGGCATTAGCGATACACTTTTAAACCTGTGTGTATGGTCTTCTGAAAACAACTGTTATGCAATTGTTTCTCAAAACGGAATGAGTGCAGATATGATGCGTACAATTGCCGAAAGTTTGGCATAAGAACCTTTCTTGACAAGCCCTTTAGCTGGTGCTACACTGTTTGTACCAAAGCAATGACGCGGACACGGGACGGTGTATGGCGCGCAGAGAGGGCGGTGCTTGGTGAAAGCCGCCTGCGCAGTAACCCGGTGCCTACCGCCGCAACAGCCGCAAAAGTGAACTTTTGCCGGATCGGCCCGTTACAGCCGTTGTTAAGAGGTACTATTGTGCAACCTGGGTGGAACCGTGGGATTGATTTCTCACCCCGGCCTCGCTATAAAGCGAGGCCGGGGTTTTTGTTTTACCGGTTTGCGCATAACAAGGAGGAAATAAGAGTGATAGAGGTAAGATTAAAAGACGGAAGCGTGCGCGAGTACGAGGTCGGTACCACCGTTGCCGAAGTGGCAAAAAGCCTTGGGGCCGGTTTGTATAAAGCAGCCTGTGCGGGCAAGATAAACGGCACCCCCTGCGACTTGCGGGATGAAATTACCGAAAGCTGCAATTTAGAAATATGCACATTTGAAAGCGCCGAGGGCAAGCACGCTTTTTGGCATACTGCCAGCCATGTTTTGGCACAGGCAGTGCTGCGCTTGTATCCGGATGCAAAAATTGCAATTGGTCCCGCAATAGACAACGGCTTTTATTACGATTTTGATGTAAAAACTGCATTTACAGTGCAGGATTTGCCCAAGATAGAAGCCGAAATGAAAAAAATAGCCAAAGAGGCGCTGCCAATAGAACGCAAACTAATAAGCGCTGAAGAAGCGAAGCAGTTGTTTGCAGACCAGCCCTATAAGCTGGAACTGCTACAAAAGCACGCCGAAGCCGGAGAGCAGATTAGCATTTATACACAGGGAGAATTTACAGACCTGTGCGCCGGCCCCCATTTAATGGATACAGCACCGGTAAAGGCTGTAAAGCTTACCAGTGCTACCGGTGCTTACTGGCATGGAGACTCTAAACTGCCCATGCTTAGCCGTGTATATGGCACTGCCTACCCAAAACAAAGCGAGTTGGAAGCCTACCTTGCCATGGTGGAAGAAGCCAGAAAACGCGATCACAATAAAATTGGGCGCGAACTGGATTACTTTACCACAGTAGATGTAATTGGCCAGGGCTTGCCCCTGCTAATGCCAAACGGCGCAAAGGTATTTCAGTTGTTAAGCCGCTGGATTGAGGATGAGGACGAAAAAAGGGGCTACCTGCTGACCAGAACGCCCTATATGGCCAAAAGCGATTTGTACAAAATATCCGGTCACTGGGACCATTACCGTGAAGGCATGTTTGTGCTGGGCGATGAAGAAAAAGACAAAGAAGTATTTGCCCTGCGCCCCATGACCTGTCCCTTCCAATATCAAATTTATTTAAGCAGCAAACGCAGCTACCGTGAACTGCCGCTGCGCTATAGCGAAACCTCTCCCCTTTTCCGCAACGAAGATTCTGGCGAGATGCACGGCCTAATTCGTGTAAGGCAGTTTACTTTGGCAGATGGCCATATTATTGCCCGGCCTGACCAGGTAGAGCAGGAATTTCGGGATTGTCTGTCGGAATCTAAATATATTTTAGAGACACTTGGCCTTGCCGAGGATGTAAGTTACCGCTTTAGCAAGTGGGACCCCAACAACAAAGAAAAGTACGAGGGCACTGCCGAGCAATGGGAAGAAACGCAAGATACCATGCGCCGCATTTTAGACCACTTGGGCTTGGAATATGTAGAAGCCGAAGGCGAAGCAGCTTTTTACGGGCCTAAGCTGGATATCCAAATTCGCAACGTATACGGCAAAGAAGATACCCTTATCACCATCCAAATAGATATGCTGGTGGCAAAACGGTATGGCATGAGCTACGTAGACAGCGACGGAACAGAAAAAATCCCCTGTATCATCCACCGTTCTTCTATTGGCTGCTACGAAAGAACCATTGCCTTATTGCTGGAAAAATATGCAGGCGCGCTGCCTGTATGGCTGATGCCCACCCAGGTAATGCTGGTGCCCATCAGCGAGGCACATCATGAATATGCCCGTGAGGTGGAGAAAAAGTTAAACGCCGCCGGTATCCGAGTTAAAAATGATACCCGTAACGAAAAAATGAACTATAAAATTAGGGAAGCACAGCTGCAAAAAATCCCCTATATGCTTGTAATGGGAGAAAAAGAAGTTGAGGCCGGCACAGTGGCGGTGCGCGCGCGTAAAGAGCAAAACGGCGGCACTAAAAAAGTAGACCAATTTGTGGCCGATATTTTAAAAGAAATTGCAACAAAAGAAGTTTAAAAAAATATAGTAAATTGCAAACCTCGCCTGCGCCGTACATAGCGGCTACAGGCGGGGATTGTTTTTTAAAAGCGTTAAGTTTCAACACAAAATCTTATTGTCGTTGAAAGAGAGCGCCGAGAAGAGCAGGTGCAAACAAAGAAGAAAAAGCATACAAATCAAAAGTGACTTTTTGCATATAAAAAAAGAAATGATAAAATAATAAGAAACGAAACGGAGAAGAGGATGGCGTATAAAATTGTGCAGCTTACGCTGGAAATGCCTGTGGGAGAGGGCAAAGAAAAAATACACCCCACCCTTATTATAGAAGATGAGGAAACAATACTTGTAGACTGCGGTTTTACAGGCGCTTTGCCACAGCTGCAACAAGAGCTGAAACGGCACGGAATAGACCTGCAAAAGCTAACGGCACTTGTGCTTACACACCACACCCACGATCATATGGGTACCGCGGCCTTATTAAAACAAACAAATCCCAATATAAAAATATACGCCACCGCAAAAGAAGAAACCAGCATATCGGCAAAACAAAAGCCCTTACGCCTGCAACAGGCAGAAGAAATGCAAAAGCATCTTTTGCCGCAGCAACAGGCATCTGGCAATGCTTTTTGCGCAATGCTGCGCCGGGTAGAACCCGTTGAGGTGGATGTGTTATTGCAGGAGGGGGATTGCTTAAACTGGTGCGGTGGCTGTTGCGTGTTACAAACACCGGGTCATACACCGGGGCATTTGTCTTTGTGGATGGAAAAAGAAAACCTTGTAATTACGGGGGATGCCATGGTGGTAGAGAAAGGCAAACCGGCGGTTGCAAACCCCCAGTTTGCATTGGATTTGCAGCAGGCGGAAAAATCGCTTAAAAAGCTGCTAAATTTAAAAGCCGGGCAGTATTATTGCTACCATGGTGGTATTTACCTGCCGGTATACTAAAAGAGACGATGGATTATCCATCGTCTCTTTTAGTATGTGTGCCATGACCGGATTCGTAAATAGCAAAACAAATGTAAAAACAAGATGTAGCTACAAAAGCTCCTGCATCTCGGTCATGTTGGCCCAATAACGCTTTGGCATATGCGTCATACGGCATTTGGGGTTGTAACGGGCCTCTATGGCAATGGTTTTATAAAATTGCTTCCATAAAGAGCGGTATGCTTCTTCTTTTTCGCTCGGCTCGGGCAGTTGCAGTTCCTCTAAGGGAATAATTTTATGCATATGGTCTTGGTATACCAAGGCGGCTTTGTGGGTTTTATCGTAAATAATAAAATCTTCTTCCGAAAATCGAGTGGTGAAGTGTTTTGTCATAAAAGGTAGCACAAAGTTTTTTGGGGTAATGGTGGAGGCCAAAACACCCCCAAAATCAGAAAAACGCACAAACCCCAAAAGCAGATGGTTTTCTCCAAGTAGGTGGCGTTCTGCTGCCAAAACAGGGGCAACATCGGGGTGGCCTATCATATCGGGCACTTTTGCACCCAGTTGATACCCCAAAAGCAAAAAACGCAAAAGGCAAAGCTCTTTTTCTGCAAGGCAGCTTAAAAACACGGTTTCTACAATTTCTTCGGCACGGGCCGAGATTTTTTTGCGAAAAGAGGCCTGCACCCTATCTGCCTTTTGGGGGTCGGTTTGTATTTCTAGGGTGGTGTACAGGGTGGGCTGCATGTCGGTTTCGCAAAAAATTGCAGAGGGAATGCAGCGGCTGTACACACTTTCGTGCACACAGCACAAAAAGCCCGCAAAGCTGCCGTCGTACACATACACAATATCGGATGGTGTGGTTAAATTGCCTTTGCCAGACATAGTACAGCCTCCTCTGCCGCTTCTGCCACCGACGAAACATCGTTTGTGGTGGGCAGCCCGGGTGCGGCCGGGGCTGCAAAAAGACTAAGTTGTTCTATTCCGGCACTGTAAACGCCGGGGTCTATTAAAGCACGGGTGGTGGTTTGCGCACTGGCGCGCAGGCCGGTGGGGTTATCTGCTGTAATAATAAAATACTGCGCGCGTTTTAACACCACTCCTATCCGCTTAAGCTCTACGGTAGAAAGCCGCCCATGCCGCCGTGCGGCCACAATTCTTTGGGCACTTTTGGGGCCAACACCGGGTATGCGAAGTAAATCGCGGTAGGGTACCCTGTTAATATCCATAGGGAACAGGTGCATGTTGTGTATAGCCCAGTTGCATTTGGGGTCTAAATAAGGGTTAAAGTTTGGGGTTTCTTCCGATAAAATCTCATCCGCCTCAAACTCGTACTGCCGCATCAAAAAATCGGCCTGGTACAAGCGATGCTCCCGCAAAAGGGGCGGTTTGGTTTCTACCGAGGGCAGCAGGGTATCTTCTACCACGGGCACATAGGCACTGTAAAAAACACGTTTTAAGTCGTAACGCTCATACAATGCAGAAGAAAGGGTGAGGATTTTATAATCGCTCTCGGGTGTGGCACCCACAATCATTTGGGTTGCCTGCCCCGCGCTCGCAAATTTGGGGGTGTTTTTGTAAAGGGTTAATTCGGTAGAGTTTTGCTGGTGGGCGGCGGCAATTTGTGCCATGGGGCGCAAAATGGATTTGCGGGTTTTATTGGGAGCCAAAAGGCCAAGGCTGTCTTCGCTGGGCAGCTCTATATTAATGCTTACCCTGTCAGCCACAAGGCCAAGCCTGTATACCAAGGCAGAGGAAGCGCCGGGGATGGTTTTTGCGTGGATATATCCCCAAAAGTTGTGCTTATAGCGTAAAAGCTCCAGCGCTTTAATCATTCTCTCCATAGTGTAGTCGGGGCTTTTTAGCACACCACTGGAAAGAAAAAGCCCCTCTATATAATTGTGGCGATAAAACTCTATGGTAAGCTCGGCCAGTTCCTCGGGCGTAAAGGCAGTGCGCTGCACATCATTGCTGTGACGGTTTACGCAGTATTTACAATCGTATTCGCAGTAATTGGTCATCAATACTTTTAAAAGAGAAACACAGCGCCCATCGGCCGAAAAGCTATGGCAGCAGCCGGCGGCAATTGTGCTGCCTAGCCCTTTGTTGCCGGGCCTATCTGCGCCGGAGGAGGTACAGGCGGCATCGTATTTGGCACTGTCTGCCAAAATGGTAAGCTTTTGCATCAAGTCCAAAATAAAATCCTCCTGTGTAGTGCTTGCTAAAATAGCGTTATTAAAGCGCTTGCTATATAAATATGTAAAAGAAATAAAGAATAAAAGATAAAAAAGGGTACAAAAAATAAGCCTGCTGGCAAAAATATACTTTGCCGCAGGCCCAGTGCATAAATTACCAGCGTGTTTTGGTTTCTACCACACGGCCCGCAATATAAAGATGTTCTAAATCTTCTCCGGCAAGAATAATCGGCTCGTAAGCAGGGTTAAAGGGTTGTAAAACCACAGCGTTGCCCTTGCGCAAAAAGCGCTTTAGGGTGCCCTCGCCCTCGTCTCCAAATACTACCACGCCTAAATCGCCATCTTCTAAGGTGGGCTGCTTGCGCACAAGGGCAAGGTCTCCATCCTGTATGCGAGGCTCCATAGAGTCTCCCTTTACTTGCAAATAAAAGTAATTTTGTGGGTCGCGTACATTGGCGGGCGCGGTACCGGTAGCATCTTGGTAAGCAAGAGCGCCATACCCTGCGCGTACAGAGCCCACAACGGGTATCTGTATTTCTGCCGCAGGGTCGTAAGCACTTACAGCGCCAAATACCGGGGCAGGGCGCCCCAACAAAGAATCAATGCTGGTTTCAAAATATTCTGCCAAACGTCTCAAAGTATCAGAGTCCGGCTCGGAACGGCCGGCTTCCCATTTGCCCACGGCCTGCTGGGTAATGCCCAAAACCTCTGCTAAATCAGTTTGTGTAACCCCCGATTTTTTGCGCAACTCTTTTAATTTTTTGCCAAACATGCGCTCAAATCCTCCCATAAAGCAATTTGTAGTTCTGTATCTATAATACAACCAATTGTTGTAAAAGTAAAGAAAAAAAGAAAATTAGTTGTATTTTTGCTTGACAACAACTTTTGGTTGTAGTAATATGCAAATACGACCTAAAGTTGTATTGTTTTACAGGAGGATGCGTTATGCAAAGGAAAATCATATTGTTTGCGGCACAAGTGGGTACTGTGGTTTCGGCGTTATCGGCACTTTTATTATTTGCCGCTTTTATAGAAAGTAGCTTGTCTTTTATCGGCTTTATTATGCTTATGCCTCTTGCGTGTGTATCATGCTTTTATTTGTTCCGTATTTCCATCATGGGCTTCCATCGTATTCCGGTGCGAAAAAAGGCAAAAACAGTGCCTGCCAAGGCAGGTACATACAGTTTTGCAAGCAAAAAAGAAAGAGCAGCATAAGAGAAAAAATCATTGTATCGATGCATTTGAAAGCCTTTATATCTTGTTTGCAATATATACTAATATAATATAGAAAAGAGCATTGATTTTTGATATCCCGTGTGATATATTTAACGAGGAAACCGGCTGATTTAGGAATTATCCGGTAAATTATTTCTATTACATGAGGAGTAAAGATTAAGATGAAAAAACTATTTACAGTTGCTTTAGCTGCCGTTTTGGCATTGGCTTTGGTAGCGTGCTCCGGCGGCAAAAAGGCCGACGGCGTATACACTGCAAAAGTAGACGCAGCATACGCAGAAGCAAACCATGGTTGGACAGATGAACTGACCCTTACCTACAAAGATGGCAAGGTTGTAGAAGCAGTTTATGAGTCTTACGATGCAGACGGCGCTAAAAAGAGCGAAAGCACTGAGTACGCCGAAGCTATGACCGGTGCAGGCGGACCTTCTCCTGCAGAGTGGATTCCTCAACTGGCTTCAAATGTTGTTGCAGCAGGCAGCCCCGATAAGGTAGAGGTTGTTGCAGGTGCTACCAATGCTTCTAACTCTGTAATTGCTTTGTACGAAGGCATTGAGAAAGATGGCAAAGCTGGCGAAACCATCACTGTTACCATCCCTACAACCTAAGTTAAACCTTTTATTAACGCCTCCGCATTGCGGGGGCGTTTTTTTGTGCTATGCAGGCGCAATTCGATATTATTTAGCGAAAGCAAAGGCTTTGTTATAATGCAGTATAAAACGAATCTAAACAATTGTTTAAGTGGATGTAATTCAAAAAACACAGTGTATCGGCAATAAAATATACTTTTTATATTTACATACAAAAGGTAAAAGTGTGCTTTTATAGCAGCGTGGTTAAAAGCAAATGCAGACATTTATAAGCAGGGTGTTCATATTTGCAATCATACTGTTATATGTTATATAATATGGGGCATATTGCAATGCATATGCGGTACAATAATGGCTTATTGCCGCCGCATTTAATGCATGTTGCTGCAAGGTTATATGCTTGGAGGCGTTGGTAAAATGGCAGGCCCCAAAAGAGTATTATGTATTATGGATTTATCTGGCGTGGGGCGTTCCAGTATGGCGGTTGTGCTGCCAACGCTTTCGGCTTGCGGTATACAGGCGTGTGCTCTTCCAACGGCTTTATTGTCGGCCCATACGGGTGGATTTGGTGAGGTGGCGGTGTTGCAGGCAGATGCATATGTAGAGCAGGCCTTGTTGCATTACCAGCAGCAAAATATCCATTTTGACGCTGTGTATGTGGGATATTTGCAAAGCGAGCAGCAGTTTGATGCAGCCGAAAAAGCTTTACGGGTTTTTGCAGATGCGCTTTGTATAGTAGATCCGGCCATGGCAGATAACGGTAAGCTTTACAGCCGCATAACCCCGCAGCTGGCTGCCCGAATGAAAACGCTGTGCGATTTGGCGGATGTAGTTACCCCCAATTGGACCGAAAGTGCAGTACTTTCTGGTGAAAACATGCAGGAGCAAAAGCCGGATAATGCAGCGGTTAAAAACAGAATAGAAGCGATAGCTGCAAATAAAAAGTCGGTATTAATTACCAGCGTCCCTGCTCAAAACGGAGAATTGCAGATTGCAGGCTATGACGCTGTAAAAAACGATGTATTTGAAATTTTGGTAAAATATGTACCCCAAAGCTATCCCGGTACGGGAGATTTGTTTGCTGCGGCATTGGTGGGGATGCTTTTGTACGGAAGTAGCTTAAAAAAGGCCGCGCAAACAGCTGCTGAATATGTTGAAATAGCAGCCCAAATTACTTATAACGGGCACGGTGAGGCACGGCACGGAGTGTGGTTTGAGCAAGCGCTCCCTTTTTTGGTGCAGGCAGCACAAACGAGTGTGTAATGGAGATGGAAGAGACGCAAAAAGAAAAACAACCAAACGCAAAAGTTTTAAATATTGTATTGGTAGAGCCGCAAATCCCCCAAAATACCGGCAACGTGGCGCGCACCTGTGCTTGTACCGGTGGAAGGCTGCATTTAGTGGGGCCGATAGGTTTTGAAATTACCGATGCAAAACTAAAACGCGCGGGGTTAGATTACTGGAACAAACTGGATATAACCTACTATAAAAACCTAGAAGAATTTTTGGAAAAAGAAAAAGGTCCGTTCTTTTTCTTTACCACCAAAGCAGAACATTGCTATGCAGATGTGGAGTATCCAAACAACAGCTACTTGGTATTTGGACGGGAGGATGCCGGGTTGCCACTGCCGCTGTTAAAAGCAAGGCCCAATGATTGTGTAAGGCTGCCTATGCGTACCATGCTAAGAAGCCTGAATCTTTCTAACACAGTGGCGGTGGGCGCGTACGAGGTACTGCGCCAGTGGGATTTTATTGGATTGGAAGAAGAGGGGCAGCTTAGCCGCTTATAAAAAGCAGGAGTGAACAATGCAGAAAAGAAAATTTGCTGTTATGACAGATTCGGCTTGTGATATGATGGTGGATCTGGAAGAAAAAGTAGACGTAGATATTGTGTGTTTTGATATAACTGTAGACGGAAAAGCCTACACAGAGCGTATAGACTTTGACTTTGACCAGTATTACGAAATGCTGCGCACCTGCGAAGGGATTCCGGCCACATCTCAAATTACCACTTTTCGGTTTTTAGAGCAGTTTGAAAAATACGAAAGCCGTGGGGTGGAGGATGTATTGTATGTGTCCATCAACTCTACAGGCTCTGCAACCAATGGAAACGCACAGTTGGCGGTAGAAGAATTTAGAGAAAAATATCCCGAAAGCCGCATGAACATCGAAATAGTAGACAGCCATAGTTATTCTATGACATATGGATGGTATGTGGCTGAAGCCGCCAAAAAGCTGCAAAATGGTGCCGAGTTTGCTGATGTAGTTGCTTGGCTGAACGAGACCTTCTCTAAAATGGAAATTGTACTGGCTTCTTACAGCCTTAAATTTATGAAAAAGAGTGGTCGCATCAGTGCTGCTGCCGCGTTTGCGGGCGAGCTTTTGGGTTTAAAACCCATTGTAAGCCTGATAGATGGCAAGAGTATTGTGCAAAAAAAGGTGCGAGGCGATAAAGAGATTATGCCCTCACTTATGGAATTTGCAGTTTCGCATATAGATGATACCTACGAGTATATGGTTGGCGGCACCGACCAAGAAAAAATAGACCAGTTGGCGGCCCAGTGTTCTAAAAAATGGAAAACCCCGCCGCTTTGCACCTTTAAGCTGGGTGCGGCTGTATCTACAAATACCGGGCCGGATTGTGTGGCTATTGTTTATGTTGGGCAGCCCCGCCGCTAATAGTTGTGTTTTTTAGCGCGTGTTCCGCACAGGGAACGCGCGCTGTTGCTTTATATAGTATAAAATGGTGTTGGGCTGCCGCATGGCGCATCCAGGCCTTTGTGGATGGGAGCCCAAAGCCCGGCAAATGTTATAAATAGCATATTTGCCGCACCCCTTTTGATAAATAAACGTTAGCATGGGGTATAATATATTTATGGGCTTGATACAGGCCGATATGTTGGGAACAAAAAGCCTGCGTACAGTAAACGAGGATTGAACAAAAAGAACCAAATAGCTTTTAGAGGATTTAAAAAGTTTTATAGTTGCTTTAACTAAGCACAAAGTCATTTGATAGAATGGCAGAAACGGATGGATTTATGCAGCAGGAAGAAAAGAAAAATAAAGTAGCCCGCCGCTTTGTAGAACTGGATGTTTTGCGTGGATTTGCCATTTTGCTTATGAGCCTTTACCATTTGGTGTTTGATTTGGTAGCTTACTTTAACATACCGCTTAATCTTTATCCCGATGGTATATGGTGGTATGTGGGGCGCGGCTCTGCCCTTTTGTTTATGCTTATTTCAGGCATGTCCAGCACGCTAGGCAAAAGCAGCTTTAAGAGGGGCGCCATTGTATTGGGGTGCGGGCTTATAGTAACCCTGTTTAGCCTGCCCGTTATGGGAGAAAATTACGTGCGGTTTGGCATCCTGCACTTTTTTGGGGCGGCAATGATTTTAAAGGCCCTGTTTGAAAAAATTGTAAAATCACCAAAGGTGCGTTTTGCCGTGGCTGTTGTGCTGGTTCCACTCTCTTGGTGGCTGGGTAAAGTAACCGAAAGTACAATGATAAAGGGGCCTTGGCTTTTGCCTATAGGTATTGCTTACCCCGGCTTTACAAGTTTTGATTATTACCCGCTGTTTCCCTGGCTGGGGGTTTTTGCGGCCGGGGTCGTACTGGGTATGCTTGTGTACAAAAACAAAAGGGCATTGCTGGCGCTGGATATTACCCAAAAGCAAGAAAGTGCCCCCCGTGAAGCAGCTAGACAGGGGCTGCGTCCCCTTGCCTTTTTGGGCAGACATTCTTTGTTGGTATACCTTGTGCACCAGCCCCTGATACTGGGGGCCTTATACCTTATCCATTTTGCGGGTTTACTGTAGCGGTAAGGGCAAAAAACAATTTTGAAAAAAGCGAATTAACGGCTAAACCACAGGCAAAATGCCTTGTGTATAACTATGCAAAAAAACGCATATATGCTATACTGTTAAAACCTGCCGCAAAGCTGCAAAACACTGCTTTGCGGGGCGAAAGGAAGTGGGTTAAATGGCAAAACTGCAAGTGGCGGTTTTGTTCGGAGGAGCCTCCAGCGAGCACGAGGTATCCCGTGTTTCTGCTGCCGCTGTGGCAGAGGGAATCTCTGCTGAAAAGTATGATGTACTTACGGTTGGAATTACAAAAAAGGGGCAGTGGTTTTTGTACAGTGGCCCCACCGCAAATATGAGGGACGGAAGCTGGGAGCAGCATCCATCCTGTGTGCCTGCCGTTCTTTCTGCCGACAGTGGGGTGCATGGCCTGGTTATTTTTGACAATGCAGGTGTGCAAACAAAGTATATAGACATTGTTTTTCCTGTATTGCACGGGCGCAACGGCGAAGATGGAACTATACAGGGGTTGCTGCAAATGGCCGGTATCCCTTATGTGGGGTGCGGCATACTTGGCAGCGCACTGTGCATGGATAAAATTACCAGCAACCGTACTTTTGACGAAGCAGGGATAGCACAAACCGAATGGCTGGCTGTAAAAAGCCGGGATGCCGCCAAAGTGGAAGAGATAGATGCCAAAATTGCAGAAAAACTAGGATATCCTGTATTTGTAAAACCCTCAGTGGGTGGCAGCAGCGTTGGTATATCCAAGGTTAAAAGTAAGGCCGATTTGGCAGAGGCGCTAACCCTTGCTGCAGAGCACGATGTGAATATTTTGATTGAACGCGCCATAATAGGGCAAGAGGTAGAGTGCGCTGTGCTTGGCAATCAGGAGTTATTTGCAAGCCTGCCGGGAGAAGTGGTATCTGCAAACGATGAAATGTACGACTACGAGGCAAAGTACCAGTCTGGCGATGCCAGTATGCTGTATTTGCCCGCACATCTGCCGCAGGCAAAACTGGAGGAAGTACACGATGCCGCGCTGCGCGCCTATGAGGCGGCGGGCTGCCAGGGCCTTGCGCGTGTGGATTTTTTTGTAGAAAAAGAGACGGGCAGAGTACTGCTAAACGAGATTAATACAATGCCGGGCTTTACGCCTATCAGCATGTATCCTAAATTGATGGAAATGAGCGGGCTGCCCATGCAGGCCCTTACCGAGAAGCTTTTGAGCCTTGCTCTTGAAAGGACTGTGGGATGAATACAAAGCCCATTGGTGTGTTCGACTCCGGTGTGGGCGGACTTACCGCGGTGCGCATGCTGCGCAATATACTGCCCGGAGAGGACATTGTATACTTTGGAGATACAGGCAGGGTGCCGTATGGCTCCCACAGCAAAAAAATAATAACCTCGTACGCAAAGCAGGACATTGCCTTTTTGCTGTCTAAAAAAGTAAAAGCGGTGCTTGCCGCCTGCGGTACTGTAAGCAGCACCCTGTTGCCAGAGCAAACCGCTACCCTGCCGGTGCCCTACACAGGGGTAGTAGGGCCTACGGCTAAGGCTGCCGCCCTTGCAACCCGCACTAAAAAAATAGGTATTATAGGCACCAATGCAACAATAGCCTCGGGCAGTTATCAAAAAGCGCTGGAGCAAATTATGCCCGAAGCAAAACTATATGCAACCGCCTGCCCCTTGTTTGTGCCGCTGGTGGAAGAAGGATATTTTTTACACGGCGATGCGCTGGCAACCCTTGCGGTGCAGCAGTATTTGGCACCCCTAAAAAAGGCGGAAGTGGATACGCTTATTTTGGGATGTACGCATTATCCTCTGCTGCAAAGCATTATACAAGAGGAAATGGGCAGCGGAGTAACACTGGTAGACTCTGGCAAAGAGACAGCCCTTTTTATCAAAGGAATGCTGAATGAACAGGGCCTGTTAAATGGCCGCGAAACAGGCGGTACCCTGCGTTGTTATGTGTCGGACGATCCCCTGCACTTTGGAAAAATAGCAGAAATGTACCTTGGCAATACCCGTGTAGATGAAATAGGATATGTAGATATAGAGCGGTACCAGTTGTAAAGTGCTGCTTGCAATGCGTTTTTAAAAGGATAAAAAAATGAAAGAAAACTTTTTAATAAATATTATAGGCGAAATGGACCAGCAGGGAGAAAAAGACACTGTAAACCTGCTTACGCGCGGCAGCTTTCAAAAACGGAACGGACGCTTTTATATTACCTATGAAGAGAGCGAGGCCACCGGCTACGAGGGCAACACAACCACCGTGCGGGTAGAGGACGAAAACAAGGTGTCTATGCTGCGCTATGGGCCCTCACCCAGCCAATTGATAATTGAGCGGGGCAAACGACATGTGTGCCATTACGACAGCGGGTATGGCTCTTTAAGCTTGGGTGTGGCTGCTGATGAAATACAAAACCACCTTACAGAAGAGGGCGGCGACGTTACCTTTAGCTATACGCTGGATACCGGCAGCAGCCAAATATCGTATAACAAAGTTAAAATTACAGTGCAAGAAACACGGCAATAACCTTATTTTGCATGGCAAGTAAAGTATAAAAACAAAGCTTTTTTTCTTGTGGGGTTAACCGCCCCAAAGAAGAAAAGCTTTGTTTTTTTACAAAAATGTCACACAAAAGGCTTGACAAAAAAGACATACTTATTTCTTGTGCAAATCATATAAAAGTCATACTTTATAAAACGCAGTTTTGTGCGACTTTATTTAATAAATTAATAAATATTGTACAAAGATTTACAGAAGTGTGAAAATCTGGTTGCAGGGCTTAATCTTTCTGTAGTATGATGAATGCACAAGATTGGGACAGAAAAAGGAACGTAAACGGTACAGTATCCATCATAAGAAAGGGGTTTGTGTAATGCAGTCTTTTTTTAAATTGAAGGAGAACAACACCAAGGTAAGCACCGAAGTTTTGGCGGGGCTTACAACCTTCTTTGCAATGGCGTATATCCTGTTTGTAAACCCGTCCATGTTAACCATGGCCGGCACCCCCGACAATCCTTTCCCCGAGGGCGCTATCTTTTTGGCAACCATTTTTGCCTCTGTAGCAGGCACGCTGGTAATGGGTTTATTTGCAAACGTACCCTACGCACAGGCACCCGGCATGGGCCTAAACGCATTTTTTACCTACACAGTTTGTTTTGCGCTTGGTTTTACCTGGCAAGAAGCGCTGGCAATGGTATTTTTGTGCGGTATCATCAACGTGCTTATCACTGTTACCAAAATTCGTAAATTGATTATTAAGGCAATTCCCGAAAGTCTTCAAAACGCCATTGGCGGCGGCATTGGTATCTTTATTGCTTATATTGGCTTTAAAAATGCCGGTTTGCTGGAGTTTTTGGTGGGCGGAGAAACGGTTAACGGTATTGCAGCGGGCGGTATTGTAACACCTCAAATTCCCCTCTTTAACAATGCTGGTATTGTGTTTGCATTAATAAGCCTTATTTTAATGACTGTTTTGGTGGTTTTAAAAGTACCGGGCGCTGTGTTTATCAGCATCGTGGCTTCTACCATCATTGGCATACCGTTTGGCATTGTAAACCTAAGCAACATCGGTATCGACTCTGGCATCGGCCAGTCTTTCTCGGAGCTGGGCGTAACCTTTGGCGCAGCCTTTGGTGCAAAGGGCATGGGTTCACTCTTCTCGGATGTTTCTAAGCTGCCGCTGGTTTTAATGACAATATTTGCGTTTAGTATGTCTGATACCTTTGATACCATTGGTACCTTTATTGGTACAGGCCGCCGTTCCGGCATCTTTAGCGCAGAAGACATGAAAGCATTGGAAGATGCAAAAGGCTTTAAGAGCAAGATGGACAAGGCCTTGTTTGCAGACTCTGTTGCAACATCTGTAGGCGCTGTTTTTGGTACCTCCAACACCACTACATACGTAGAAAGCGCTGCCGGTATTGGCGCAGGCGGACGTACCGGGCTTACCTCGGTGGTTGTATCCATTATGTTCTTGCTTAGCATTTTGTTTGCACCCATCATTGGCATTGTGCCCGCACAGGCTACGGCTCCGGCTCTTATCCTGGTTGGTGTAATGATGGTTTCCTCTTTTGCGGAAATTAAATGGTCCGATTTGGAAGAAGCCATTCCCGCATTTTTTGCAGGCATCTTTATGGCTTTGTGCTACAGCATTTCTTATGGCATTGCTGCCGGCTTTATCTTCTACTGCATCGTAAAAACCTGCACAGGAAAAATAAAAGAAGTGCACCCCATTTTGTGGGTAACCTCGGGCCTGTTTATTGCCAACTTTGTAATTTTGGCTGTACTATAACAGCTGCTACCTTATAAAAGCAAAAGCCCTCGGTAATATTGCCGGGGACTTTTTTATTGTTAAATAGGGTACAAGCATATCCTTACATAAACATTTAATTTTAAAAGCGTTTATTGGGCTTGTTTTTTGCTATGTTGCTAAAAAATAATACGCATAATTTGGAATACTTGTGCATTGTACCGTATAAAAGACAGTGATATACTTAAGTTGATTTAAACTGGGGGCAGATGGCCGTTAATTTTCGCATTTGCTTTTGTTTTTTAAAGGCAAAGCGATAATATATTTTGGAATAGGGGATGGTTGTTGTGAGTTCTACTGTGTTCATGGTTGTTTCTATCGGCATTTCCCTACTGGCCTTTCTTTTTGCCGGCTGGCTATATGCCTGGGTAAAAAAGCAACCCTCGTCCAACGCACGCATCGCCGAGGTCGGCGAGTACATCCGCAAGGGTGCCAACACATTTTTACGCAAAGAGTACGTTGTACTTGCTAAATTTGCGGGTGTAATGGCAATCCTTATCTTCTTGTTTTTGCCCCACCCCATTTGGGCTTCCAACATTTTAGACAACGTGCGCATGGTGTTGGCGTATCTGGCAGGTACTGTTTTTTCTGCTGTGGCAGGTAAAATAGGCATTCAGGTTGCAACTATTGCAAACAAAAAAACAGCCGAAGCTGCCGTTCAGGGCATACGCCCCTCCTTTTTGGCAGGATTTCGCGGCGGCGCGGTAATGGGCATGGCTGTTGTGGGCTCTTCTTTGCTGGGCGTATCGCTTGTATTTATGATTACCAAAGACGCGACTGCATTGTTGGGCTTTAGCTTTGGTGCCAGCAGCCTTGCATTGTTTGCAAAGGCAGGCGGCGGTATTTTTACAAAAACGGCAGATATTGCAGCCGACCTTACTGGCAAGGTAGAACTTGGCATACCCGAGGACGACCCCCGCAACCCGGCTGTTATCGCCGATAACGTAGGCGATAACGTAGGCGACGTTGCCGGTATGGGCGCCGACCTGTTTGACTCTAACGTTGCATCTATGTCTGCGGCGCTTGTAATGGCAACAGCTTTAGACGGCGGGCACATTGGCAACAACGTGAGCATTGTATTTTGCTATGCAGCCATAGGGCTGTTGGCATCTATTATTGGCGTAGCCATGGCCCGTATGGGTAAAAATGGCAACCCCACTGTGGCGCTTAACTCCAGCACCTATGTTACCACCGCCATTTTTGGCGTGCTTACAGCGGTAGCCACAGCAGTGTTTGGTTTCCCCTGGCAAATTTGGGGCGCCTCTGCCGTGGGCCTTTTGGTAGGCGTAATAATTGGCATTGCCAGCGATTACTTTACCGATGACCGCAAAAAACCGGTGCAAAATACAGCAAAAGCGTCCGAAAGCGGCCCGGCATTTACCATACTGTCCGGCGTATCGTACGCTTTCATCAGCGTGCTGCCTGCACTGGCTGGTATTGCGGTTTCGGCTCTTGTTTCTTACAAATTGTGCGAAGGCCTTGGCGAAGGCTACGCCCTGTTTGGTATTTCTATGGCGGCAGTTGGTATGCTTTCCATCGTTGGCATGATTATCTCTAACGATGCATACGGCCCCATTGTAGACAACGCCCGTGGCCTTGCCGAAATGGGCAATTTGGGCGATGAAGTGCTTGAAATTACCGATTCTCTCGACTCGGCCGGCAACACTGTTAAAGCGGTTACCAAGGGATTTGCAATTGGCGCCGCTGGCCTTACTGTTATTGCTTTGCTGGGTGCCTTTATTAGCGAAGTGGGTGTTGCGGCAGAGGCTATGGGCATTGCAAACCCAATTACAAACGGGTTTAATATTATGGACCCGCTGGTATTTTTTGGCCTGCTGGTAGGTGCGGCAATTCCGGCTGTGTTTAGCGCCATGCTAATGCTGGGCGTTACCCGCAATGCCGAGCGTATGGTAGAAGAAATTCACCGTCAGTTTGACACCATTCCCGGCCTTAAAGAGGGCAAAGAGGGTGTTGTGCCCGAGTACGACCGCTGCATAGAAATTGCCACACACGGCGCAATTCGTGAGCTGATCCCTGCGGGATTGATGAGCATTGTTGCTACCCTGTTGGTTGGATTTATTGGCGGCGTAACAGCAATTGGCGGATTTTTGGCCGGTAACATTGTAAGCGGTTTGTTGCTTGCCTTGTTCCTCAGCAACTCTGGCGGCCTGTGGGACAATGCCAAAAAGTATATAGAATCTGGACACAACGGCGGCAAAGGCAGCGATGCACACAAAGCGGCTGTAATTGGCGATACAGTAGGCGACCCGTTTAAAGATACTTCGGGCCCCTCTATCAACACACAAATTACAGTGGTATCGCTGGTGTCTTCGTTGATGAGCGGCTTGTTCCTGGCATTTTCTTTGGTACACTAACCCGGTTAAAACAGCAAAACAGGCAGGAATATTCCTGCCTGTTTTTATTTTGCACAAATATCTGCCTTGCGGTATGTGTGGATAAGAATTATACTATACTGGCTTGTTAAAGATAACGCAGCCGCCTGTAAAAGTGCTGCATAACGATAATACAGCGTTTAGCAATGTAAAAGAGGAATCGCCTAAAGTATATAAGGCAAAGAGACTGGGGCTGTGCGGTACACAAAAGCAGATTGCTCTTTGCCAAAAAAATAAGTGAAAAGAGGAGAGAATAATGGACAAGCAGCAAGCAAAAGAATTGTTTTTAGACACCCTGCGCAGAACCAGCCGTTTAAGAAGTGCCGCCGCACTGCTGGAGTGGGACATGGATACTATTATGCCCCCCAAAGGCTTAAATGTACGTGCCGAAACAGCGGGTGCAATCTCGGGAGAAATATTTAGGCTGTCTACAGCGGATGAATTTGGCAGAGCGGTTGAAATTTTAAAAGAAACCCCAGCAGAAAATGATGCCAAAATGGCGCGTATGCTGGAGGTTGCAGACAGAGATTACACACGGTTTAAAAAGATACCCTTGCAGGAGTATGAAGCGTATTCGGTAGCGGCGGCGCAATCCAGCCAGATATGGAAAGAGGCCAAAGCAAACAACGACTATGATATGTATGCGCCCCATCTGCAAAAAATGATTGATTTTTCTCGTAGTTTTGCCGATAAATGGGGGTACGAAAAGCACGCCTATGATGCCCTGCTGGAAGAATACGACCCGGCATTGTTGTCTGACCAGATAGACCCGGTTTTTGCCGAGTTGCTGGCGGGAACAAAAGAAATATTATCCTCTGTGCCACAGCGCCAAAGCTGCCCCGAAGTACCGGTTGCCGAAAAAAACCAGTACGAAATAGGAATGTACCTGCTTAAAACAATGGGATATGATTTGCAGGCGGGAAACCTGTATTCTACCGAGCATCCCTTTACCTGCACAGTGCACAGCGGCGATGTAAGGGTAACAACAAAATACCACGAAAACCAACCTTCCTCCTCTGTTTTTAGTGTAATGCACGAGGGTGGGCACGGAATGTATGAGCAAAATATAAGCCCAGACCTGGATGGAAGTAACCTGATGGATGGCACCTCCATGGGCATACACGAGTCTCAGTCTCGTTTTTGGGAAAATATTGTGGGCCGCTCTTTGGGCTTTTGGCAAAGTAATTTTGACGAGGTATGCCGCTTAGCAGGCAAACCGTTGGCGCAAAATGCCGAGGAATATTGGAAGTCCATCAACCATATACAGCCCTCTTTAATCCGCATAGAAGCGGATGAGCTTACCTATAATCTGCATATCATTATCCGGTACGAACTGGAAAAGCAAATGCTAAACACAGGTATAAGCGCCAAAGAGCTGCCAGAGCTTTGGAATGCAAAGTATAAAGAGTATCTGGGCGTACAGCCAGCCAATAACAGCCAAGGTATTATGCAGGATTCTCACTGGGCGGGGGGCAGCTTTGGCTATTTTCCCTCTTATGCCATTGGCAACCTGTATGCGGCACAGTTTGCTGCCTCTATGCAAAAAGAGCTGGGTGCTGTATCCTCTTTAGTGGGCAGCACAAATGGGCTGGGCAGCATTGCAGCTTGGCTTAAAGCCAATGTGCAGCAGTACGGAAAATTAAAAACACCCGAGCAAATTTTAAAGGACGCAACAGGGCAAACCCTAAACGCAAAGCCCTTTTTAGAGTATATGCGCCAAAAAGTAAAAAGCCTGTATTAAAAACAAATATAAAAAAGCACCGTGGAAAACCACGGTGCTTTTTGTTGTTCTATTTTGTTTTGTTGTATGAAATACGCAGGGGCATTACTGTGCGTCTGCCAGTGCAGCCGCTACGGCTTCCATAATGCCATTGCTAGAGTTGGTAGCCCCAGCTACGGTGTCTACCTCTGTGCTTTGGGTGCGGATGATATTGGCGATAACGCCTTTTTCGGCACCTTCGTAAATGCCTTCGGTTTCGGCATGCTCGGTAAGGGTGATGCTGGTAATATTGCCGTCTTCAACCACTACTTCTACGGTAATATCGCCGTTATTGCCTTTGCCGGTGCCGGTATAGGTTCCGTCTTTATAAGTACCCTGTACTTCGGGCTTTACCTCTTCGGTGTCGTTGGGTACTTCAATGGTGGGTTCGGTATTTCCGCCGTTGGCTACAATGTATGCTTCGGAAGCAGAGCCGGCAATGCGGCCAAAAACAACAATATCGGTAACAGCGTTTCCGCCCAGGCGGTTGGCGCCGTGTACGCCGCCGGTTACTTCGCCCGCTGCAAACAGGCCGGGTATGGCGGTACCTTCGGTGTTCAGCACTTCGGTATTGGTATTAATTTTAACGCCGCCCATGGTATGGTGCACAGCAGGGGCGCATTTTGCAGCGTAAAACTTGGGTGTTTTCAGCTCAGAAAGCATGGAAGAATCGGGACGAGCAAAATCGGCATCGGTGCCAGAGGCAACGTATCCGCCATAGGTGTCTAGCATTTCCTGTAATGTGGCTGCATCCACGCCAATTTGTTCTGCAAGGCCTTCAACGGTATCGGCTTCAAATACAATGCCGGCAGAAATATAAGTTTCAATCGCCTTTAGGCTTTCGCGCACAGGCTCATCAAACAAAAGCCAAGAGTATGCTTCGGGCTGCTCTAAGATAGCGGCAGAAACAACATCGCGGGTTTCCAGCTCGTTTACAAAGCGCTTGCCCTCGGTATTAACAAGAATAGCGCCGTTGCCGCGCACACCCTCGGTGTACATATCGCTGGTATCGGGGTTAACGGTGGGATGTGTTTGAATTTGCTCCATGTCTACCAAGGCAACATCCAACTGCTCTGCCATTACAATGCCGTCGCCTGTTGCACCGGAGTGGTTGGTGGTAGAGAAACCCTGCAAATCGGGGTTGTACTGTACAACCATCTCGCTGTTGGCACCAAAACCGCCAGTGGCCAGTACAACGGCTTTGCAGTTAATGGTAATTTCCTGTCCATTGGCATTGGTTGCGGTAATGCCCGAAACAGCGCCGGTCTCGTCAACCAAAATAGAGGTTGCGGTGGTGTTAAGCAATACGGGAATATTAAGCTCGGCCATTTTGTTGTTTAGGGCCTTTACCAGCATGGGGCCAACGGCGCTGGTATCGCTGGGGCGATGAATGCGCTCTACCGAAGCGCCGCCAAACATGCCTACAACGCTAAGGTCGCCACCAATATCGTTTACCCAGTCTACAGCAGCGGCCGAATTTTCGGCCATCACGGTAACCAGTTCAATATCGTTTAGCTCTTTACCGCTCTTCATGGTATCCTGTACAAACAGCTCTACAGAATCTTCAATCTCGGCTTCTTCTTGGTATTTGGTGGCGGCAGCGTTTAGCCCGCCGGTAGAGCGTGTGGTGTTACCACCGGTAATGGGCATTTTTTCTACAACCACTACGTTGGTAGCACCATCCTGTGCGGCCTGTATGGCGGCTGTCATGCCCGCGCCGCCTGCGCCAATAACCACAATGTCGGCCTGCATGGTTTGTGCCTGTGGGGCGGAAGAATCGGCACTGGACGATATGCTGCTGGCGTTAGTGCCGCAGCCTGCCAGCAATGCAAAAGTCATTGCCAGGCTTGCAATTCCTGCTAGTATTTTTTTGCTGTTCACAAAATACCTCCTGCTTAAATGTTAAAATAATAACGAACGGTAAAATTATAACATCTGTACAAGCTTTTGATAAAGGCAAAATGGGGTAATGTAACTTTTTTGTAAAATACAGGTATAGCAAGTGCACAGTAATCCCTAAAATATTTTAACAAATATAGAACATGCATAAAAAGTCCCGTTGGTTTTAGCCAACGGGACCTTTTTTATATAAATAAGAAAAGAGGAGATTTTTATGCTGCGCCGGGTAGCTTTTCATCCAGCACCAAGCTGGTGGTGTGTGCTACTTCGTCCCGTACATACCCAATCTCTACGGTTTCGCCCGCGGTTTTGGTGCGCAAAAATGTGCTTAACTCCGAAAGGGTGGTTATCTCTTTGCCATCCACCGTGGCAATCCTGTCGCCGCGCTCAAGGTCTGCCTTTTCGGCAGCGCTGCCTTGGGTGATGCCCGCAATGTAAACACCGGGTTCACCAAAGCCCACAAGGGCAACCTGGCTGGCGTCTACCTGCTGTACCATTACACCAAGCGAAGGACGGCCCGATACATAGCCTTTTTCTATCAATTGTTGTGCCACATCCATGGCGGTGTTTACAGGAATTGCAAACCCAAGGCCCTCGGCATTTTGGCTGCTGGATTTGGCGTTAACAACGGCAACAAGCTCTCCGTTTTCGTTAAACAGGCCGCCGCCAGAGTTGCCGGGGCTTACAGCAGCGCTCATTTGCAGTAAGTTATACAGGGTAACGCCATCAATGGTAATTTCGCGGTTGGTGGCCGATATAATGCCGTTGGTAACCGTGCCGCCCAAGGTGCCCAGTGGGTTGCCAATTGCCAGCACATAGTCTCCTACCTGCATCGTGTCAGAATCTGCGATTACGGCGGGAACCAAACCGGAAGCTTCGATTTTTAGAACCGCAATATCGGTTTGCTCATCCGCGCCCACTATAGTTGCGGGGTATTCGTCGCCGTCGGGCAGGGTAACCTTTACGGTGTTTGCGCCCTCAATAACGTGGTTATTGGTAAGGATATAGCCGTTTTCAGCAATTACAATGCCGCTGCCGGCGCCCTCACTAGTTCCGCTGCCAAAAATATCGTTATTGGTGGTAACCTCGGTGGTAATAGACACCACAGAAGCACCGGCTTGTGCGGCAACATCACGCACAGAAAGGGCGGTGTTGTTAGAGGTTTGGGTGCCTGCCGCGGTGGAGGCAGTTTTGTAAATAACGGCAGACCCACTGCTGTTTAGGGTTTTAAAAGCCACATAACTGCCGCCAAACCCAGCCACAGCACAGGCTATAACCAATGCCACCGAAGCAATAAAGCGTTTACCACCGCCCTTACCAGCTTTTTTAGGGGGCTGTGGGGCAGAAGCTGGTACATTCCAACCGCCGGTAGCTGCATGGTATGGGGGCGTATTATTATTAAGGTAAGAGTAGTGATAGGTGGAGTTAGCGTCGGCCTGGGGCTGGGGGGCCGGTGCTTGCCCATACTCCGCAGAAGGAACGTCGTTTACAGGGGTAGCCGAGTAAACGGGAGTGGCTGTGGTATTGTCGGTTTCGTTTGCGGGGGGATTGTTTTGCGGTGTGGGGAAAACGGGTGTGTTATTATCCATAATGATTGCTCCCTTATTAAATACAAACAAGTTGTTTGATAAATGGCATCTTGTATACTGGTTAGTATACAAACCGTTTGTGAAAGAAGTTGCGTAATACGGTGAAAAGAATGTGAAAGCAAACCGAAAGTTACATGAAGGATAAAAAGAGTATTGAGAATGGACTTTATACTTTTTTCATTATACAATAACTATATTAAAAAAACCTGTAAAAAAGCAGGCGGTGTACAGTACGCTTTAAATATGGAGGTTCTGCAATGCTATCCCTTTATCTGGCAATGCTGGAAACAGCCCAAGAAAAGCAAGATTTTTCTTTAATGTATAACGAATACGGAAACTTGATGTATTTTGTGGCAGACCAGATACTACACGACAATTATTTGGCAGAAGATGCGGTGCACGAGGCCTTTGTATATATTATCCGCCATTTTAGCACCATAAGAAAAGACAATAAAAAAGAGTTAAAATCTTTTGTTATGCTGGCAACCCGCCACAAAGCGCTGGATATACTAAAAAAGCGTAAGCGCGAAACACCAAACGAAAGTGAATCTTTTTTTGAAAGCAATCTGGAAAAAGTGCCCGATGCAGAGGACATAACCATACAGGCAAGCTCTGTAGAATATTTGGTGGAAGCCTTATCCGGCATGAACGAAAAGTACCGTTACCCCCTGATGCTGAATGCATATGGCTATAAAACCAAAGAAATAGCCGAGCTGATGGATTTGTCAGAAGATGGGGTACGCACCAGATTGTACCGCGCCCGCCGTATTGCAAGGGCTTTGCTGGAGGAAAAAACGGGCGAAAAAACAGATATTTAAAATGTATGCCTGCAAAAGGTTGAAAAGTACTGTATAAAATGTATGAAAATACAAAAATAAAATAGGTTTTATAAATAATGCACAACATAAAATGACGATTGTTTTATGTTGTGCATTGGTTTTTGGTTGTAAAAATGTCTTTAAAACAAACAGAGATAAACAGTGTTTCGCTTGTTTCGCCTTATACGTTGTGTTATACTTTTTGCACTGATAAATTATACGCAAAAGAGGGATATTGATGGCTGATCTGCAGGAGTTGAGGGTGCGCATAGATGAAATAGACAAGGAATTGGCGCGCCTTTTTGCAGAGCGCATGGCCACTGCCACAGAGGTGGCAGATGAAAAAATACGCACAAACATGCCGGTGTTGGACGCTACTCGCGAAGCACAGGTGATAGAGCGGGGGCTGGGGCGGTTAAATAATGCCGAGCTTGCACCCTATTACCGCGATTTTTTACAGCATTTAATGGGTCTCTCCCGCCAATATCAAACAGCGCGCATGGGCAAAGATGTGGTTGCCTGCCAAGGGGTAGAGGGCGGTTTTGGGTATCATGTGGCGCAACAGTTATTTTCTCATGCAAGGCTAACCCCCTTGCCTACCTTTGAAGATGTATTTAAATCGGTAGAAGAGGGACAGGCTGCTGTAGGCATTGTCCCGTTTGAAAACTCTACCACCGGCGAAGTAGCCGGCGTGTTGGATTTATGCTATTCGCATAACCTGTTTATCACCGGCACATACGACTTGCCGGTAACACAATGCCTGCTGGGCGTGCCCGGCGCAACACTGGCAGATATAAAAACAGTTACCAGCCATGTGCAGGCGCTGGAGCAGTCTAAACGATTTTTAGATAGCCTGCAGGTACAGCGCAAACCGGCGGCCAACACCGCCCTTGCGGCGCAGTTGGTGGCCGAAGCGGGAGACAAACAGGTGGCGGCTATTGCCAGCACCGAAGCCGCCGAGCTATACGGCCTTGTGCCGCTGGTTACAGACATAGCCACTGAGGCGGACAACACCACCCGCTTTATTGTTATATCTAAAACTCCAAAGCAAGAGGGCGAACGATTTGCCCTGTTGGCCTCGGTAGAAAACACGGTGGGCAGCCTTGCACAAATTATCCAAACCATTACAAGCGGCGGGTTTAATATGGAAAATATTAAAAGCCGCCCCATGCCCCACCGCCCGTGGGAGTATTATTTTTATATAGAACTTGCCGGGCAAATGGATGCCCAGCGCACCACTGCCCTATTAGAAAAAATACAAAAGGTTTGCCTTGCGGTAAAGCCTTTGGGCGTTTTTACAAGGATGCATGAGGAGGATTAGTTTTGCACACAAGCAGGGAGGATACCGGTATGAAATTGATGATGGAGCTTGAAGCTCGTGGATATGACATTGTAATTCGCCGTGGTTCTTTACAGCGTGCCTCTATGCTTGGCAATTTTGCCCGTAAAGTTCTTGTAGTGTCCGATACGGGCGTGCCCGAGCAATATATTAAAACAATAATGCAGCAGTGCGGTGAGGCATACTCTATTGTGGTGCCGCAGGGTGAAGAAAGCAAAAGCATAACCCAGTTTGGGGCTATTTTGTCTCGCCTATTAGAGCTTGGTTTTGGCCGTACAGATGCTGTGGCTGCCGTTGGCGGCGGTGTGGTGGGCGATTTGGCGGGTTTTGCCGCTGCCGCCTATATGCGTGGTATAGACTTTTTTCAGTTTCCAACAACAACCCTTGCTCAAATAGATTCTTCTATTGGGGGCAAGGTTGCAATCGATTTTGAGGGCGCAAAAAATATAGTGGGTGCATTCCATCAACCAAAGCTTGTGGTGGTAGACCCCGACACACTGCAAACTCTGCCCGAAAGGCATTGGTCTAACGGTTTGGCCGAAGCTTTAAAAACCGGGCTGATAGGCAGTGCCCCCCTTTTTGAAATGCTGGAAAAAGAGGATGTACACCAAAAAATAGAAAGCATCCTTTTTGAATCGCTGTTGTATAAAAAAGGTGTGGTAGAGCGGGACGAAACCGAAAAAGGCGAGCGTATGCTGCTTAACTTTGGACACACCATAGGGCATGCCATCGAGTCTGCAAGTGGGTTTGACAGAGACAAAGGCGGCTTGCTGCATGGAGAGTGCGTAGGCCTTGGCATGCTGCCCATGATAGAAAGCCGTACCCTGCGCAAACGCACAAAAGCGGTGTTGAAAAAGCTTAACCTGCCATTGCAGTGCCCCTGTACGGCAGACGAGATAATACAAAATTTAAGCAACGATAAAAAGCGCCGCGGTAATACCTATAATATTGTAAAGGTATCGGCCCTTGGTAAAGGGCGCATAGAAACCGTGGATTTTGAGGAGCTTTGCCTTTTGGCACGGGAGGCGGCGGAATGAAAAATACGTATGGAAGCGCCGTAACCCTTACCATTTTTGGCGAAAGCCATGGCCCCGCCGTAGGGCTGGTGCTGGATGGAATAGCCCCCGGCATTAAGGTAGACAAAGAATTTATAGCGTTTGAAATGAGCAAACGCAAGGCAGTAGGGCGTATTTCTACCGGCCGGCAGGAGCCGGACCGCGTAGAGTTTTTATCCGGTGTACACGAGGGCTATACCACAGGTACATCTTTGTGCATGATTGTTAAAAACACAAATACCCGCAGTGCGGATTATACCCGTACCCAAAACCTTTTGCGCCCGGGTCATGCGGACTATACAGCGATAGAAAAATACCTTGGATATGCAGACCCGCGTGGGGGAGGGCATTTTTCGGGCAGGCTAACGGCGCCTTTGGTGGCGGCGGGTGCTTTGTTTAGGCAAATACTGGCAGGGCATGGCATTGTGCTGGGTACACATTTGGCACGTTGCGCGGGTATACAGGATAAACCCCTGCCTACAGAACAGGGTACACTGCGCGCCGCGCTGGAAGAACTAAACAAAATGGAATTTGCGGTGCTGGATGCGGAAGCGGGCGACCGTATGAAGCAGGCAGTTGTAGATGCCAAAAACGGGTTGGACAGTGTGGGCGGCATACTAGAAACAGCTGTAACGGGCTTGCCTGCCGGTGTGGGAGAGCCATTTTTTGGCTCGGTAGAAAGCGCTATTTCTTCGTTGTTTTTTAGCATACCGGCTGTAAAGGGTATAGAGTTTGGTTTGGGTTTTGATTTTGCAGACCTGCGCGGCAGCCAGGCAAACGACCCCTTTATTATGCAGGGCGAAAAGGTTGCCACGCAAACCAATAATAACGGTGGGTTAAACGGCGGCATTACCAACGGTATGCCCCTTGTATTTCGTGCAGTGGTAAAGCCAACCGCCAGTATTGCATTGCCTCAGCAAACGGTGGATATAGATAAAAAACAGCAGGATACATTAGAGCTGCATGGCCGTCACGATCCCTCTATTTTGCACCGTGCGCGTGCTGTGGCAGATGCCATGACGGCGTTTGCGCTGGTGGATTTGCTGACACAGCGGTACGGTACCCTGTGGCAGCGGGAGGAGTAAGATGGGCCGGTATGAATTGATAGGACAAAAGCTGGGGCATAGCCATTCTAAACGAATACACGAAGCGCTTGGCTCTTATAAATATACCCTGCGGGAATTGCCGGACGAAAAGGCCGTGCAGGCTTATTTTGCAAAAAAAAATTTTGCCGGTTGCAATGTAACCATCCCCTACAAAAAACTGGCTTTGCAGCTTTGCAATGAGGTAGACCCCCTTGCCCAGCGCATTGGTGCCGTAAACACGGTGGTAAACCGCGGAGGCAGGTTGTTTGGCTATAATACCGATTACGCCGGTATGCAGTATATGCTGCAGCGTAAAGAGATACAGATAAAAGGGCGCACCGTGCTGCTGCTTGGCAATGGGGCAACCACCCGTACCGCAATGGCCGTGGTAGAGGATATGGGGGCGGGGCAGGTTGTGGTTGCCAGCCGCACCCCGGCAGAGGGTACTGTTTCTTACCGTGAGGCAGAAGAGAACAAAAAGGTTGAAGTGGTGCTAAATGTAAGCCCGGCGGGTATGTACCCAAACAATGGTACCTGCCTTGTAGATATCAATTGTTTTCCTGCGTTGCAGGCTGTGGCAGATGTGGTATATAACCCCCTGCGTACGGCTATTTTGTTGCAGGTACAGCAAAAAGGGTTGCCGCTAGCTGGCGGGCTTGCCATGTTGGTGCAGCAGGCAGTAAGCGCGGCGGCCTTGTTTACAGGACAAGATTTTACAAATGAAGACACCGAAAAAGTACTGCATCAAACCGCGGCCGCCCTTGCCAACCTTGTATTGGTGGGCATGCCCTCCAGCGGCAAAAGCCGCATGGGGCGTGCCGTGGCAAAAAAGTTGGGGCGTCCTTTTGTAGATTTGGACACAATGGTAGAAAAGCAGGCGGGCACCAGCGTGCCCAATATCTTTAAAAAGGGCGGCGAAGAAGAATTTCGGCGCATAGAAACACAGGTGCTTGCAGAGGCAACAAAGCTGCCGGGGCGGGTTATTTCTACCGGTGGCGGGGTGGCAACACAGTCCGGCAATATTCCGCTTTTAAGGCAAAACGGTGTGGTTGTTTTTTTAGACAGGCCGCTGCATAAGCTAGAAACAGGCAAGGGACGTCCCCTTTCTACCAGCCGCGAAGTGTTGCAGGAGATGTACGAAAAAAGGCTGCCGCAGTACAAAGCGGTTGCCGATGCCGTGGTAGAAAACGACGACGAATTTATGAAGGTTGTTTATCATCTTAAAGATGTTTTTTATAACAGGTTAGACCCGTAAAGGCAAACCGTAAACTTTATAGCAAAGAAGGGCAAAGACATGATTATTTCAACTAAACGTGGCACACCGCAAGCAGAACTGGACAAGATTATTGCCAGCTTTGAACAACAGGGTTTGCAGGTTACCCTAATAAGAGGTACCGATTATAACGTATTTGGCCTTGTGGGAGACACCACCAAGGTAGATGAAAGGCGCGTACGTGCAAACCCATGGGTAGAGGATGTTACCCGTGTGGCAGCGCCCTACAAACTTGCCAACCGCATTTTTCACGAGGAAGACTCTGTCATTGCCGTGGGCAATGCAAAGATAGGCCTTGGGCAGCCGCTGGCCATGATAGCCGGCCCCTGCAGTGTAGAGGGCGAAGAAATGGCCATAAATCTTGCGCAGCAGTGCAAGCAGGGTGGGGCCAATATGTTCCGTGGTGGGGCCTACAAACCCCGTACCTCTCCCTATGCTTTTCAGGGCTTAGGTCACGAGGGTATTTTGGATTTGGTAAAAGCGCGCGAAGCAACCGGCCTGCCCATTGTAAGCGAAATGATGGGCGAAGATGTAATAGACGAATTTGAAGAATATGTAGACCTTGTGCAGATAGGCGCGCGCAATATGCAAAACTTTAACTTGTTGCGTGCGGTGGGCAAAATGACAAAGCCTATTTTGCTAAAACGTGGGCTTGCCAATACCATAGAAGAATGGATTATGAGCGCCGAGTATATTATGGCGGCCGGTAATCCCAATGTTATTTTTTGCGAGCGCGGCGTGCGCACCTTTGAAAAATATACCCGCAATACGCTGGATTTAAGCGTGGTGCCTATTTTACGCCAAAAAAGCCATCTGCCCATTATCATAGACCCCAGTCATGCCACCGGAGATTGGCGCCTGATAGAAAGCGTTTCTTTGGCGGCGGTTGCGGCGGGCGCCGACGGTTTGATGATAGAGGTACACGATATGCCCGAGCAGGCATGGAGCGATGGCGCACAAAGCCTGCGCCCCGATAAATATGCCTCTTTGGTAGAAAAATGCCGAGCCATAGCAAATGTGATTGGAAGAGAGATGACATAAAATGCGTGCAAAACTGTACAAAAGCAGCCTAAATGGCGTTATGCAGGTGCCACCCAGCAAAAGCATGGCGCACCGCCTGCTTATTTGTGCAGCGCTGGCGCAGGGTACAAGCCAGGTAGATAACCTGCAGCCCTCACAAGATATTTTAGTAACACAGCAAATACTGCGCAATCTGGGCGCAGAGGTAACCGTAACCGATGGAAGGGCCGTTGTAAGGGGTGGGGTGTTTCCTCCCACCCAGCCAAAAGAGCCGCTGTTTTGTGGAGAAAGCGGTTCTACCCTTCGGTTTATCATTCCTCTTGCCTCTTTTTGCAGCCAACCGGTGCGCCTTACGGGCGCGCCGCGCTTGTTTGCCCGCCCATTAAAGCCCTATGCCGATATTTTTGCGGGGCAAAACAAACAGTTTATGCCGGATGAAACCGGCCTTACCTTACAAGGGCCTTTGCAGGCGGGTGTGTTTGAACTGCCGGGCAATGTTTCCAGCCAGTTTATATCGGGTTTATTATTTGTGTTGCCGCTGTTGCCCCAAAGCAGCAGTATTCGCCTAACCCCACCGGTAGAAAGCCGCAGTTACATAGAGCTTACCCGGCAGGCACAGGCTTTGTTTGGGGTACAAAGCAATTGGAAAACCGAAAATGAACTGCATATACCCGGTGGGCAGCAGTACACAGCCGCCAATACAAGGGTAGAGGGAGACTGGTCTCAGGCAGTGGTGCCCGCCGTGTTGGGTGCGGTTTGCGGCAATGTTGCGGTACAGGGTCTATTGCAAAACTCTGCCCAAGGGGACCGTATTTTGCAGGATATTATGCGGCGCAGCGGTGCGCAGGTTTTGTGGCAAAAAGATGTTTGTACAACAAGCCACCTCCCCACAGGCCCTTTAATGGCAAAGCAGATTGACCTTGCCGATTGCCCAGACCTTGCACCTGTACTTTCTGTCTTTGCTATATTTTGCAAGGGCACCACTCGTTTTGTAAATGCGGAGCGCCTGCGCATAAAAGAAAGTGACCGTATTGCCGCTATGCAGCAAGAGCTGCAAAAAATGGGCGTAACGGTACGCTCGGGTGAAGATTGGTATGAAGTAGAGGGAACCCCGCGCTTGCAGGATAATGCCTTGGTAGAGGGGCGTAACGACCACCGCATTGTAATGGCGTTGGCGGTTGCCGCCCTATGCGGCGGAGTACAGCTAACCATAAAGGGGGCAGAGGCTGTAAGAAAAAGCTGGCCCACATTTTTTGAGGATATAACAGCACTGGGGGCAAAGGTGAAACTGTATGAAGAATGACGCTGTATTTGCCATAGTGGGCATAGGGCTAATGGGCGGCAGTTATGCCATGGCTCTTAGTAAAAAAGGATACACGGTGCTGGGCATAGACACAAACCAAGAATCGATTGATTTTGCAGTGCAAAAGGGATTGATTGCCGAAGGCGCTAATGCCACTAGCCAACCGGACTGTGAAAAGCTGGTAAATAAAGCAGATTATATTATTTTGGCGTTGTATCCGCATGAAAATATACCTTGGCTGCGGCAGTATAAGGCAAGCTTAAAACCCGGTGCTATAATAACAGACCTTGCCGGTGTAAAGCAGTGTTTTGTAGAAGAAGCCCAGCAATTTCTGGCACCACAGTTTGAATTTATACCCACCCACCCAATGACAGGCCGTGAGGTAAGCGGCGTGCAAAATGCAACCGATGCGCTATTTGCACAAGCCAATTTTTTAATTACCCCTACAAGTTATAATACACAAGAGGGGCTGCAATTTGCCCACTGGTTGGCAAACACACTGGGCTTTGCGCGTGTTACAGAGCTAAGTGTGCCCCACCACGACGCCGCCATTGGCTACGTAAGTCAACTTACCCACGCAATAGCCGTAAGCTTAATGAATGCAAACGACGACCCACTGCTGCCCGCCGTAACGGGCGATAGTTTTAGAGACCTTACCCGCATAGCGGATATAAACGCAGACTTGTGGAGCGAGCTTTTTTTAGAAAATGCCGCGGCCCTTAGCACCGAGATAGACCAGTTTGTGGCCAGCCTGCAAAACCTGCAAACCTGCCTAAACCAAAAAGATAGGCAGGGACTGGTGAAATTGTTTAACCAAAGCAGTGTGCGCCGTCGTGCATTTGGCCAAAGTAAGCGTCAGCAGGCTGTCAAAAATAAAGAATAGGTGATGCTATGGTTTGTATCCGCTATGCCACCCAGCAGGATGTACCCAGTATGCTGGCAATTTATGCCCCTTATGTAAAAGAGACCCTTGTAAGCTTTGAGTATGAAGTGCCCACGCCGCAAGATTTTGCGGCGCGTGTTAAGGCCTTGCAGCCAGATATGCCCTGGATTGTGTACGAGGAAGATGAAAAAATACTGGGGTATGCTTATGCCTCGCGTTTTGGGGTGCGTGCCGGTTTTGATTGGAGCGCCGAAACTTCGGTGTATCTGGATAAAGAGGCACAGGGTAAGGGCGTAGGCCAAAAATTGTATCAAATTTTGTTTGGCCTTATGCAAGCTATGGGGTATGCAACCCTGTATGCACGTATTGCGGTGCCCAATATGCAAAGTGAAAAGTTTCATTTAAAAATGGGTTTTACCTGCGAAGCGGTGCTAAAAAAGGTGGGCTTTAAATTTGATAGCTTTGTAGACCTTGCCTACTACACCCTGCAGCTTTGCCCCAAAGACCATCCATTGCCAAAGCCCCGTAAACTAAAAGACTTAACCGATGATGAACTGCGCCCCTTTATAAAAGCGCAATTGTAAAACAACAGCAAATTGTTTAGCGTTGTTTGCCTTATAAATAAGTTGGCGGTAGTTAAAAAGTCTGCTATGCAGCTTTTAGTTCTGTTGGTGAAAAAGCCAATTACACGAATACTGAACGAATGCCTTAAAAAGAAAAACGGTACCTCATAATATAAGCTTTTATTTTTGCAAAACTATAATTTGGTATTAAATTATGTGCAGGAGGCAGCAATGGAAAGTTTTACCTTTAAAAAGGCAGAGCTGGCAGATTTGCCCGCAATGCGGGAAATTATTACTGAGGCGCAGGGCACCATGGCAAAGCTGGGCATAGACCAGTGGCAGGATGGTTACCCAACAGATGCGCAGCTAATTTTGGATATTGAAAAGGGTGTTACGCGCCTATTGCTGCAACAACAAACCACAATGGGTACTGCTGCCCTTTGTTTTGGGGAAGAGGCCGATTATAAAATAATACGCGAGGGCAGCTGGATTACAGAGGGTACACCCTATGCGGCCATACACCGCATTGCGGTGCGCATAGCCCTGCGCGGAAAAGGCGCCTCGGCGGCGCTGGTGCAATATATGGAAAAAGAAGCAAAAGACGGCGGGGCTTTTTCGGTAAGGGTAGATACCCACCCCGGTAACTTAACAATGCTGCGCTTTTTGCAAAAGCAGGGCTACACGCGCTGCGGTTTAATTAACCTTGCAACCGGCGCCACCCGCGTTGCGTTTGAAAA
>JBKEAM010000143.1:0-13438 GCA_047972265.1 Oscillospiraceae bacterium
AACTGGATGATGTTGCTCAACAACCATCCGAACCGCGCCCTCTCTAAATGCTTCATCGTAACGCGGTGGAGCTACACCTTTTCTTGATTTGTTTGACATGCTTTTTGGCCTCCTTCTTTCATTATACACGATTGATGGCGTGACTTCCATTTCGAGAAGGGCTCAGTATGCGGTGGGCAATACTGTGTACCTTACATCAAATTACTACATATTCTCTTTGCCAAGGGCCGAGTGGACTGTGGCCGCCGACGAGAATGTGCAGCATGTTTTGTGGGGAGAAGAATCGAGTGCTGTAGACGTGGCACCGGGCGGTACGGCATACTTTACCGTAAAAGCCCAGCAGGGCTACGAGATAACAGGGGTATCTGTAAACAGGCCCGGTTATGTGGGGGATGTTGCGTATAACCCCGAAACAGGGCGAATAACCGTAAGCCGCGTAACCTCTAATGTGATATTGCTGATAGAAACAAAAGAAAAGCTGATTGTGCAGCCTGTGGCGACACCGGTGACAGCCGAAACAAGTAGCCCAGCTGCCGCAGCATCTGAAACCGAATCGGCTTTGATCTCGAGCGCATCTGTGCAGGAGAAAACCGAAGATTTAAGTGAAGCATCGGCCGTTATAGCAGAAAGTGCCGCCATTAAAACCACAGAAGAATTGAATACCGATGAAGTGCCGCAGGCACAAACCGCAGAAAAAGGAATTTCACTATTTCCGCTTTGGCTGGTGCTTGGTGCGCTGACAATTGCAGCAGTACTGACAGTAGGCATTGTGCTGCGCAATAAAAAGAAGATATAAGTAAGCTTGCTATTGTTGTGAAAGGCCCAGCTAAACGGGCTATAACTTGCAAACTTGTATAATTTGCTACAGTAAGCAGTCCAAAAGCATTTAAAACTAAAAAAGGCCAGAGATACGGCGGTGTTCCACCGCTGTCTCTGGCCTTTTTATGTATGAATTGATGGGTGTTAGTAGGGGAAAAGATGTGCGGTTTTTATATTGTGTATCAGGTTTTGGGAATTTGGTTATTCTTCCAGCATGTCTTCCAAATCTTCTGTTTCCACACCGGCTTTTTTGCAGTATTCTATCAGCTTTTTAATGGCGGGCACATTTGTTTCTTTTCCGCGCAGGTAAGTATCGAACAATTCGCAGGGGACGCCAAAAGGGTCGGTTTCGATTACTTTTGCAAGGTTGGCAGCATTTTCGTCGGTAATGCCATAGCTACTAAAAAATGTATCGGTTACAAAACATACGCCCTCTGCGCCTAAGTCGGGGCTGATGGTAGTTGTGGAAAGGTAGGGAGCAAAACATTCGTAAAAATCTCTGCCGGTGGGGTCTTGCAGTGTGAGGGCCGCGGCTGCATAAAAATCTGGGCGGCGGTGATAGGCATCGTCTTCTTCCATTTCTTCTACAGAAATATGCGTGACCTTTTTAGAAGCAAGCTGTATATATTTGCGGATATCATCATGCAATGCAGGGTATTGCGCGGCGTTTGCCCAAAACTGGTTTTCGGACTGTTGCATTACCAACTGGCCTTGAAAATCGTAAATTTTAGTATAGTTTTTACTGTCGGATTTAAAATTAAAGGTACAGCGCACGGGAAAGCCCTCGTTAACAATATCGTAAAAGAAGTTAACGGCTGTTTTGTAGGCCGATTCTTCTTCTTCTTCTTCTTTTAATATGTCGCAGCTTACCCAGCCCTTGGTTTCGAGGTTTTCTTCAAAATATTCTTCCCGGCCGTCTTCGTTGTACACTGCTTTTAATGCAACGGCAGGGGTACTCAATGTTTTAAAAACATCTTCGCCGCTAGGGTTGACCTCGATATTTTCTTCCGGCATATCTGCCGGGTTTTGTTGTGCCAGCTGTTTAAACAATTTGCCTTTTTTTACTGTGTGCTGGTCTTCGTTATATTCAATTAAAATATCGCCGGTAAGGGCAAATAAGGCTTGCTCATCTGCGGTGAGCGGGCGGTTTTTTTGCGCAATGGTAGAGCAAAGGTGAGGCAGCAACCACCGGATTTGATCGCGGCATTCTCTGCCCATAAAATTGCCGGATACATTTGTATAAAACTCTTCTAAAAATGGTTTTATTTGAGCCCAGCTATTGTTGTACAGATATTGTTTTACAGCCCATAAGACGTTTTTCAGGTTAGAGCAGGGGGCTTCTTCGCCCGCGGCCATGCTTTTTGCGTAGCTGTTTAGCTGTTCTATCCACTGGGTATGATTGGGTTTATAAATAATTGTGCTAAAATCGCTGGGTTGTTCTTCTACGGCTTCCCAAGAATCGAACGAAAGAGAAAACTCTACAGCAGGTGCAAACGCATCGCTTGTATCCTCTAAAATGTAGGTTGTTATAATGGGAGTGAGCTGATTAAACACCTGCTGTTTATCTTGCTGCGAAAGGATGGATAAAGAAACAGAGGCGTTTAGTGGCTGGTTAATGGACGGGATAATGCCTGTGGAAGGTGTTTTATATTGCCAGTTGAACGCCCATGCTTTTAAAGTGAATTGATCTTCTACCAGCGAATCAATCATGACGTGGACTCCTTTTGTGTAGTAGGAGTCATTATAGCATGAAGAAGTATAAAATGACGATTATAAATTAAATTTTAAAAATGTTTTAGAGCAAAAATGAAATGATTGATTTTTTAAAAGACTGTGCTTTTGCCGATAAGCAACTGCTAAAACCATTTTAAAAGGCCTATAAAAATATACGGCAGAAAAGTAATCTGCCATATATTTTGTTGATGCATTTAGAAAATACAGACTTACAGAAGCATTTTGTTGCGATTTTTGTATGTCTTTTATATGTTCACATTTTTAATGTGCTAATTGATTGACAGGTGAACTAGTTGTTACTGAATTTGAAATATCGAACCAATTTTACTTCTGACGGTGAAATCTCGAAATTTACTTGCCACAGTTCAACTCCCGCTGCTTTGCTAGCCTCAATTGTGGCTGATACTTGCTTATGATTGGTGCTTTTATGGGTAACTTGAAAGCCGGGATTGTTATAGACGAAGCAGGACAAGAAAAGCGCTCTTTCATGCCCTTTTAGGCTATTTGTGAGTTCTGTTACATGGCGCACCATACGATCGGTAGAGCTGAAGGGCGTGACTTTTTTTGTTTTGATGTGAGCGGGGATATCAATTTGAAGTTGTTGTAAAGGTGTTTTGACTTCGAGGTAGGTGTCGCCAACGCGAAAATCCAGCTTTGAATCTCCGATTTTTTGTTCTCGTAATATTTCTTGTGATTGTGTTCCGATCATTTCTGCAAATCCTCCGTTTTTTAGATAATGCTCTACATAACGGTTTGCAGCATTTTGATTGATGCCAATCCAGTGTTTTGCTTCAGAATCGATAGAATCTACGGAAATGGCCTCGACCGTATACGGTGTTTTTCTTGCTTCATTAGTGCTTTTGGATAATAGGCAGGCGATATCTTCTAATATAAGGTTGCCGATGCGACCTGTGGTTGGGCAATGGCAATCGATGAGTTTTCCATCAAGTTCTACTTGCATGATAAAACGGTTGGGGCGCTTTCGTATTACAGCCTCGATAAGAGGTGTATCAAACACAAAGTTACTCATACTTGCACCTTTGGGTACTCTTTTATGTATTTGCTTTTGTGAAGTTTTGGGTTAGTTGCTTTACGGTTTTTAAACATACCTGTTCCCCCATTATTGAAAGAAATTGAACTTGATAATAGTAAGCGACATTTGCTATTAATGTTATAGCGGTGGCGGCAATATTTCAAGCTGGTGGGCTATGACGGCAATGCTGTAAGTAAGCTAAACAAAGATTGAACGTATAGTGTTTGTATTCGGGATTTATGACGAAAAATCAGGCAAAAACTATCAATTAGCTTGCTATACTTGCTTTTGTTGTATCCTATCCGATGCCCCTTTTTGAGTTATACAAAAAAGCTTGCTACCTTAAAAAGGTAACAAGCTTTTTTTGGCGGAGATGTAGGGATTCGAACCCTAGAGACGCTCATCACGCCTACACGATTTCCAGTCGTGCGCCTTCGACCAACTCGACCACATCTCCACATATGCAATTGTGTGTGCCAAAAGTTTGTTTTGCGGTAGAACCGGCACTCAAACTATATTAAAGAAGAAAGCGGGAAATGTCAAGATATAAATGAAATATTTTTACTTTGCATACTATTTATGCCATTTAAACATTATTTTCATATTCTAAGATAAAGGTGAAGAGGAGCAAAAAAGCAAAGCATTTTATTTACAATAAGAGATAAAACCTGTTGAAATAAATTGCCAGTTAATGGTATTATATATTGTAATAAAAAAAGCACAATAATGGAGCGGAGGAAGTATATGCAAACCACAGAATTGCTGATTGCTTTGGTTGTTATTGTTTTAATAGTGCTTGTGGGCGTATTTATTATGTTGGCACGTTTGTCTTCTAAAATAGGGAAGAGCCCGGCAGCGGCGGCAACTGTTGCACCAAGCAGTGCTGTGCGTTCTTCTACACCTGTTGCGGCAGGGATTGCTCCACAGGTTGTAGCCGCCATTGCGGGCGCTATAGCTGCTATGGAGGGCGGTCCGCACATTATAGGCTCGATAAGGCCTGTGAGCGAACGCCGCACCCGCGGCGCATGGGGCTTTGATGGAGCCTATACCAATACCAGGCCCTTTTAAGGCATTTAAAACCGAATAAGAGTAAAACCGCTTGGCCAGTTTGCCGGGCGGTTTTATTTTTTTGTAAATGAAAGGTTTATAGCGAAAGTATCGTTTTTTATATGATGGAGAATTAAAAATAATTACACAAAGGTGTAATCCTTTGATACTTGTAGGGGCTTGTAAGATGGTCTATAATGTAAAATTGAGATTACAAAGCTGTAAAGTAAGTTGTTTTACCATACAAGGAGGCATAAGCTTAAGATGCAAAGTACGGACGCAAAAACAGATGAAGGAACAGAGATAAAAGAGATAACAAAAACCACATTTAAAGAAAAATTTAATAAGCTGCGCAAAAGCCCGCTTGTGAATATTCTTTTTACGTTTTTAATCCCTTTGATTACAACCATTACTTTAGAATGGATAGCGCGCGGCACTTTGGGGCAAAACAAATATGGAGATGGCTTTTTTATATCGTTTATTAAACATTTTCCCAGTTTTTTAATTTCGTATTTATTGTTGCTGGCTGTTTACATATTTATAAGCCAGATTACAAAGCTGCATGCTTTGGCAACAGCGGTGGTGTGGCTGGCGGGCAACATACCGGCCTTGGTAACCTATATTAATCTTACAATGCGAGGAGAGCCTTTTTTGCCCTGGGATATCTCGCAAATAAGTGATTTACTGGCGGTAAAAAGCAATGTTGCATTAGAGTTTCCTGTAAACAGCATTATTACGCTGGCATTGTTTATTGTACTGGTTGTAGCGGCAGCTTTTGTACGCATACCGCCACAGCAAACCCCACATAAACGCTTTATTGGCAGAATGATTAAATCGGGCGTGTCTTTAGCCTTTGCGTTTATTTTAATGTTTGGTATATTTTTGAATCCGGCGGGTACGCGTTTTGTAGGCATTTACTCTGATATGTGGATGCAGGACCGTTATTACCGCACCAATGGTGTTATTACAGGGTTTTTAACCAACCTGCAGCTTTTAAACATTGAAAAGCCCGAAGGATATTCTTCTGACGCTGTGCAGGCGATAGCCGATGAGGTGTTGGCAAACGCAAAGAATGACACCCCCCTATACAGTACAAGCTATGCCGCACAGGGCGGTGAAGTAGTGGAGCAACCCGACATTATTTTTTTAATGGGAGAAAGCTTTTGGGATGTAACCTCTTTAGAGGGGATTGAGTACGACCAGCCCATTTTGCCAAACCTAACAGCATTATCGGAGGAAGCGGCAAGAGGGTATGTGTATTCTCCCAGTTTTGGGGGCGGTACCTGCGATGTGGAGTTTGAAGCTTTAACCGGATTTTCGATGGAGAATTTACCGGCAGGCAGCAAGCCCTACCAGCAATATGTTACAGAGCCGATGTTTTCTTTGCCGCAGTACCTAAAAAGTACCGGATATGATACGCTTGCAATACATGGGTACGGCGGGCGTTTTTGGAACAGGGAACAGGCTTACCCGCGCCTTGGAATCAATGATTTTATTTCTTCGGAAGATTTTGTAAACCCCGATAAAAAGCGTGGTTTTATATCGGATGATGCTATGGTAGACAGAATTATTGAAGAATACGAAGACCGTGCGGAAGATGGGCCGATGTTTATCCATGCGGTTACCATGCAAAACCATACTACTTACGACCGCAAGCGGTACCCGGAGGATCAATTGGTAAATATTGTAAGTGCGCCCGATTCGCTTTCGGATTCTACCATTGGGCAGCTTGAGGATTGTGCCACCGGCATACGGGACATGGACGCCGCGGTGGGGGAATTGACAGAGTATCTTTCTACTAGTGACCGCCCCACGATTGTTGTGGTTTGGGGAGACCATTTAAACCCCATGTCTGACGGGTACAAATTATTTGAAGAAACCGGCTTTATAGACGAAGGGGACACCGCCAGCCCGAACTTGAGGCAAACCCCGCTGCTTATTTGGAGCAATTACAGCACAGAAGCGGTTGATTTGGGTACGGTGGCCTCTTACAATATTACACCGGTAATGATGGACTTATTTGGGCTAGAAAAACCCCTGATGTTTGAGTTTTTGGCCCAGCAGATGGAAGTGACACACGCCCAAACCAAGGGTGTAACCGTAAACACAGACAACACCTTTAGCACCGAAATGACGGAAGAACAGGAAGCGTTTTTTAAACAGCACAGTATATTACAGTACGACTTTATGTTTGGAAGTAAATGCCAGGAAGACTATACGCCAGACTCTTGACCCCATACGATAAGAAAGACAGAGGAAACATTTGGAACAAAAGCTAAAAGAGATATTGATGCGCGTACAAAAGCCGGGACGCTATACAGGCGGGGAGCCGGGCTGTGTGTACAAAGAAGATAAAGAGAATAAGCTGCGTTTTGCATTTTGCTTCCCTGATACGTACGAAGTGGGGATGTCTTACCTTGGCATGAAGATTTTGTACGAGCGGCTAAACAACCTGCCCGGTGTTTGGTGTGAGCGTGCCTTTATGCCATGGGTGGATATGGCGGATGAACTTAAAAAAGAGGGATATCCCCTATATGCGCTGGAAAGCAAAGATTCGCTTGCTGCCTTTGATATTGTAGGGTTTACTTTGCAGTACGAGCTTTCTTACACCAATATTCTTGCCATGTTGGATTTGGCAGGCATTCCTTTTAGAGCAAAAGACAGGGGTGAGGATGCGCCGATTTTGGTGGCGGGCGGCCCTTGCGTGTGCAATGCAGAGCCTTTGGCGGATTTTTTTGATGTACTGTTTTTGGGCGAAGGGGAAGAACAACTGCCCGCTGTTTGTGCAACGATTTGGCAGGCAAAACAAGAAGGCATTGGCAAGCACGAAACACTAAAAAGACTTTGTGAAATTGAGGGAGTGTATATTCCCTCTTTTTATGATGTAAGCTACCTGCCCGATGGGCGGGTGGAAAAAATAGAAGCGCTGGAGGGCGCGCCGCAGGTAATACGCAAGGCTATGCTGCGCGATTTTGCCAATTACCCCATGCCAACGGATTTTGTGGTGCCAATGATTGGCGCGGTACACGACAGGGCACAGATTGAGGTATTAAGGGGATGTGTGCGGGGGTGCCGCTTTTGTCAGGCGGGGTTTATTTACCGCCCCATGCGCCAGCGGGATGCAAAGCAGCTAAGCCAATCGGCACAGGTTTTGTGCGACAACACTGGGTACGAAGAGGTAAGCCTTATGAGCCTTTCTACCAGTGACCACACGGAGCTGGAGCCTTTACTGGATGATATGCTTGAGTGGACAAAGCCAAAACACATCAATCTTTCTTTGCCAAGCCTTAGGGTGGATAACTTTACCGAGAGTTTGGTAGAAAAAACCACAAGGGTTAAAAAAAGCGGGCTTACCTTTGCGCCCGAAGCAGGCACCCAGCGTTTGCGGGATGTTATAAATAAAAACATCACAGAAGAGGAACTGATACGCACCTGCACCATTGCTTTTAATGCGGGGTATTCCTCTGTTAAGTTGTATTTTATGATGGGCCTGCCCACAGAAACCATGGAAGATATTGAGGGGATTGCAAACACAGCCCAGCGTGTTGTGGATTTGTATTACTCGAACCCCAAAAAGCCGAAAGGGCAGGGGGTAAAGGTATCTATAAGTGTGGCGTGCTTTGTGCCAAAGCCGATGACGCCTTTTCAGTACTGGCCGCAGGACAGCGAAGAGGTATTGCGCAAAAAGCAGCAGCATCTTTTGCAAAGTGTGCAAAGCAAAAAGATATCGGTGAGCTACCACGATAGCCGCATCAGTTTTTTAGAGGCTGTTTTTGCCAAGGGAGACCGTCGGTTATCGGCAGTGATTGAGCGAGCATACCAAAAAGGCTGTCGGTTTGATGGATGGGACGACCAGTTTTTATTTAACACTTGGATGGAAACCTTTGAAGAATTGGGCATTGACCCCCATTTTTATGCAAACAGGGCGCTTACCTTTGAGGAAGTAAAGCCTTGGAGCCATTTGGACTATGGTGTAAAAGAATCGTTTTTGATACGGGAATACGAAAATGCCTTGCAGGCCGAAATTACAGAGCCCTGCAATAAGGCCTGTGCTGCCTGTGGCGCAAATGTGTTGCTGGGAGGTGCCTGTTTTGCGTATAATTAGGCTACGGTTTACAAAAACAGGCGAGGCCGCATATATCTCTCATTTGGATTTGCAGAGGGTGATGGCACGGTCTTTACGGCGCAGTGGGCTGCCGGTTTGGTTTTCTCAGGGGTTTAACCCACATATTTACCTTTCGTTTGCGCTTCCTTTGCCGTTGATGCAGGAGAGCTTAGTGGAAGCGGTGGATTTTAAGACGGAATCGGAAGATGATAATTTTGAGAATTATATAGGGGCACTGAACGATGCGTTGCCCAAAGGAATTGATGCAACTGCCGTAGAGCCGCCGAAACACGTTGCGGGGGATATAGCGTATGCGGAATATCTGCTTTTTTATGATGCACCTAAAGCGGATATGCAAGTATGGGCGGAGTGTTATGAGGCTTTGCAGGAGGCAAACGTTATACGGCGCACAAAACGCAGCGAGCAGGTAGAGAACTTAAAAGAGCATTTGCCGGCGTTGCTGATAGACGAGGAACACAATGCTTTTCGCGTGATTTTGCCGGCGGGCAACCCGCTTAATATAAACCCGGAGCTGCTTACGGATTTTTTGCAAAGCTCGGCGGTGAACGCGGCGGCACCTGTGCGTACCCTGCGCTGGCAGGTGTATACCAATGAGTATGATGTTTTTGTTTGAGGGTACATTTTATTAAATAAGAATTGCCTAGCGGCAATGCTGAAGGATAAAAGGGGAGAACATTTTGGGGGATAAAGCCAAGCCACAAGAGCTGAAACCACAGACGACAAACAAAAAAACATTGGCAAAAGCACTTAAAGTAGTGCTTCTTGTTTTGTTGGCAGTGCTGGTACTGTATGTTTTGGCCTTTAATTTTTACGATAACCGCTGGGGTGTGGTTTACGATGCCGATTGGTTTGCCAATTGGCAGCTTGATTCGGAACAGTTTATTTTGGACAAAATGAGTGATGCCAAGGTAAACGGGGTTTTTAATTTTAATGGGCAACTGCCCAACTACTACCCGCAAATTGGTTTGCAGGGGATTACCTTTAGCGTTATAGACGGTTTGCTTGGCTATAAAGACAATATTGTGAATTATTTGCACTTTGCCAACTCGGTTGCTTTGGCCGTGGTGTTTATGTTGGTGGCGCTTTGGTTTTGGAAAGAATTTAACCCTGTGGCGGGGCTGGCAGTTATCTTGTGTGCATACCTTTCTCATTGGATGGTGGCCAGTGGCAGAAACCTTTATTGGATGCTTTGGCTTTTGTTTTTACCGTTTTTATTGGTGCTGTTTTTGTTTTGGAATGCCAAATTTGAAAATAAAAAATGGTTTCCGTTTGTGCTGGCAATTGTGGTGTTTGTAGCTTGTTTTGCCAAATTTGCCTGCGGGTACGAGTATACCTCGGCGGTTTTAATTGCTATGGAGGTGCCGATTGTTTATTACGCTGTAAAAAGAAAATGGGCGCTTAAAAAGTATTTGTTTTTTGCATCTGTAGCAGGGGCAGCTTCTTTGCTGGCTTTTGCGGCTGCGTTTTCTATAAACATGGCACAACTGATAGGCCAACTTGGCGGTTTTGAAAATGCCAAGGATGCCATAATGCTTATTATTTCGCAAAGGACAGGCGCTTTTGGTACCGAGCTGACAGGGCCGTTCCAGGCTTCGATGGATATCCCGTTGATTACGGTATATGACTCTTACCTATTGGGCGGGCCGATGCCGCTTATTAGAAGCTACCGAATGTCTACCTTTATATACTTGTTTATTGGTGTGTGTGTGCTTTGCTGGCTGGACGACAGGAGGTTTCCTAAAATATGCGAAAACCGCCATAAAATGAACGCCCTAAATGTGGCTATTTTGGTTTCTCTTTTGGGGCCGTTCTCTTGGTTTACGCTGGCGAAAGGGCACAGCTGGATTCATCGCCACATTACTCATATACTATGGTCTATCCCGTGTTTGCCGCTTATCTTTGGTGTTTTTGGCGCATGGCTTGGATATTTTTTGATGGATGCAACTCCACTTGTGTTGAGAAAAGCCAAGGTAAAGATACTTCGTAGAAGTGAATAAAATTAGAGCAAAACGGCGCGCCAAATTTATCTTGCGCCGTTTTGTGTTGTATGGTATACTATACCGGCAATACACACGCATTGCATAATTTTCCGTGTGCCTTTTTAAGGTGGAAAAGTTTTGCAGCAATGCGGAGGGTAAAAACAAATTTTGGAGGTAAGTATTATGGCAGTAGTATCTATGAAACAATTGCTGGAAGCAGGCGTACACTTTGGTCACCAAACCAGAAGATGGAACCCAAAAATGGCACGGTATATTTTTACCGAGCGTAACGGGATTTACATCATCGACCTGCAGAAGACCGTAAAAAAATTGGATGAAGCTTACAACTTTGCACGCGAAGTGTCTGAAGATGGCGGCATGATCCTTTTTGTTGGCACAAAAAAGCAAGCGCAGGAATCTGTGCGTGAAGAAGCAGAACGTTGCGGCATGCCCTATGTAAACGCTCGTTGGTTGGGTGGTATGCTCACCAACTTCCGTACCATTCGTCATCGTATTGACCGTTTGGAACAGCTTAGGAAGATGAGCGAAGACGGAACATTTGAGCTTTTACCTAAAAAAGAAGTTATTAAATTACAGCTTGAGATTGAAAAGCTGGAGAAATTTTTGGGCGGCGTAAAAACCATGGACCGTTTGCCCAAGGCTTTGTTTGTTGTTGACCCCCGCAAAGAGCATATTGCAGTAGCCGAAGCCCGCAAACTGCATATTCCGATAATTGGTCTTCTTGATACCAACTGCGACCCGGATGAAATTGACTACGTAATTCCCGGCAACGACGACGCTATTCGTGCCGTTCGTCTTATCTCCAGCGCTATGGCTGACGCTGTGCTGGAAAGCCGCCAGGGCGAGCAGATGGAAGAAGCTTCTGCCGAAGTTGAGGAAGTTGCTGGCGCATAAGTTAAACCAAACAAGACATTTTAGAAAAGGGGTACATATATGGCTTTTACAGCACAGGATGTTAAAGACCTGCGCGAGCGTACCGGCGTAGGAATGATGGATTGCAAAAAGGCTCTTACAGAGGCCGACGGCGATATGGAAAAGGCAGTAGAGATTCTTCGCGAGAAGGGCCTTGCTGCTGCCAACAAAAAAGCCGGACGCATTGCTTCTGAGGGCATGGTATACGCAGCAGCTGACATTGGCGGAAAAGTTTCTGCTGTTGTTGAGGTAAACTCTGAAACGGACTTTGTGGCTAAAAACGAGAGCTTTCAGAGCTTTGTTAAAGACCTTGCCGATATCGTTATGAAGAACGACCCGGCTGATGTGGATGCTTTGATGGAGCAGCCTATGGGCAGCGGCACTGTAGCCGATGAGCTGCGTGAAAAGATTTTGGTTATTGGCGAAAATCTTAAAATTCGTCGTTTTCAGCGTTTCCCCGGCATCAACTCTGCTTACATTCATGCCGGCGGAACACATGGTGTTCTGGTTCGCTTTGAGACAACAGACGAAGTGGCTAATAAGCCCGAGTTTGCTGCTTTTGGCAAAGACGTAGCCATGCACATTGCGGCAGAAAATCCCTCTTATCTTGATAAATCCAATGTTCCGCAGGAAGTATTGGACAAAGAGAAAGAAATTTTGATGGTACAGGCCATTAATGAAGGCAAACCTGCTAACATCGCAGAAAAAATGGTTGCCGGCCGTATTAACAAATTTTATGAGACAAACTGCTTGTTGCAGCAGAAATTTGTTAAGGACAACGATGTTACCGTTGCACAGTATGCCGCAAATACCGGTAAAGAGCTAGGCGGAGATATTAAAATTGTTGACTTTGCACGCTACGAAAAGGGCGAAGGCCTTGAGAAGCGCAGTGACGATTTTGCCGCTGAAGTTGCTGGAATGGTAAATTAATTTACGAATTGAAGCAGAGAATTTGCAAAAGCAGATTCTCTGCTTTTTTATTTAAAGGTAAAAAGAATAACAAGGACGATTTTTAAGGCTTATTTAGTGAATGCGATACAAACGCGTGTAAACCAATTTTTGGCTGTAATAGATGAGTTTAAGATGTTTTAATGTATTACCTCATTCAAACAGCAATACATTTTGCTGAATGCAGCAAGCGTAAAAGTGATAAATTGTTGTATGAAAATGAAAAACAGAAAAAAGAAAAAATGTTTTTGAATCGCGAACAAAAAATCCTTTGCAATCCCTGTGCTAATATGGTAAAGTATAAAAGTGCTGTATATGTTTTACTCGGTACAGGTGAAGTCCGCAGATAATCTGCGCAGATTTGAAAGGTGGGCGTGAAATGCCGGATAATGCTTTAAAGCGCAACCAGGACACAGAGAGACTTTTTAAAGCGATTTTACAGTTGAATAATTTGGATGAGTGTTACGAATTTTTTGAAGATTTGTGTACGATGAAAGAATTGGCAGATATGTCTCAACGCGTATGTGCTGCACGCATGCTTTTGGATGGAAAAACCTATGAGCAAATTGTAAAAAATGTAGAGATAAGCACCGCTACAATAAGCAGAATTAACCGCTGCATACAGTATGGCAGTGGAGGATATGCAAAGATTTTAGGGCGTTTAGACAAAGACGAATAAGAAAAAAGCCGTGTGTATACACGGCTTTTGTTTTTTGCATGAGTCAAAAAGGTACATTGAAAAAATCTATAAAACCTGCCAGTGTTTTAAAACGTTATTTTCGAGCGCGGTAAAAAGTTTGTTTTGCATATAGTTAAGGC
>JBKEAM010000156.1:0-2184 GCA_047972265.1 Oscillospiraceae bacterium
AGCGCACCATTACCGACGCATCTACCGCACAATTTTAAGGAGGTTTATTTTATGATATGGGAAATTTCACCAGACGATGCCGGCAAAAACTTTGTAAGTATCTATAATACCGCAGGCGAGCCAGTGGCCGAAACTGTAGGATTTGAAACAGCTCTGCAACTTGTACGCGAGCATAACCGAGCCGTAGAGCGGGCTCTTGCCGCCGGGTTGGGCATAGCGGGGAGGTACGAACAGTGCCAAATGATGGACTAAAGCTAAAATACACTGTTTCCAAAATTGAGGATGGTAGCATCGTAGAAAATTGCTTTGTACTGCGTCCGGATAAAGACCCCGCAGCAAAAGCGGCAATGTATGCCTATGCTATCGCTACGACCAATAAAGTTTTGTCAGAGGACATAAAGAAATGGATGGCCGAATTAGAAGAGGAGGCCACCCAATGAAAGCTATTACAATATGGCAGCCATGGGCGTCGTTACTGGCGTGTGGAGCCAAAAAGTTTGAAACCCGGCCATGGGCTACAAAATATCGCGGGCCGATTGCGATACATGCAGCCGCTACTCCATTCAAGCGGATAATAAAAAAGATTTTTCCTTTGCATGAATGGGAATACGCACCAGATTATAGCGCAAAGCGACGGTTTGTGAAGCGGGTAAGCAAGTTTGTTGATATAGATAGCCTTTGCTATGGGGCTATCATTGCCACCGGCGAACTTATGGGATGTTACAAAATCGGAGATTCGTCAAAAGGGTCTTACTTGCTTGACTATCCATTCGCGCCGGTTTCTTTCGCAGATGAAAAAGAATTGATGTTTGGTGATTGGACACCAGGGCGCTACGCTTGGGAAATTACAAATGTAAAAATTTTAGATAATCCAATACCAGAAAAAGGCGCTCAACGGCTTTGGACTTGGGATGCGAAACATTCCCTTTAATACCTTATATATAGAGAACGGTTTTTTAAGCGGCCCCGGTGGCCGTTGCCGTCCTCGTAATTGGCAGTAACAACTCGACCATGTATATATAACAAGAAAACACACCAGCTAAAAGAACAATACCCCTAGGGGGTTTTGGAGAGCGCGAGAGGATAAGGGGGCCGCAGCCCCCTTGACCTCCTCGCAGGGTAAAACAAAGCAGGAGGTTAGCGGAGTGGCATCGGTTAAAAACTTTTTGCGGGAGCCAGATGTTGTTTACAATCTGCCCCTTGTGCCGGAAGATACCCCCGAGGAAAAGCTCGAAGCAATCCGCGCGGGAGTAATTGCCGGGTATCGCATCAAAACCACAATTACAGGAAATACCGCCCATGCTGCAATTTTTCCTTATTGGAGCCGCAAAACAGATTTACCCCAAATCCCCCGCCGTGAACGCAGCCCCGACGAAATCGCCGCCGCCAACGAGCGGCGCAGCATCCAGCGCGGGCAAGACCTTGTAAATACAAATTTTGGCAAAGGCGATATTTGGTTTACAGGTACATGGGATGATGCCCACCTACCGCAAGACGATGATGCCCAACTTCGATATGCGCAAAATTTTATAAAACGCCTGCGCCGCCGTCACAAAAAGAACGGCGGCAAACCTAACGCTTTTCGTTGGTTTATCACACTTGAAGCGGATGCCGCCGAGAACATTCGCCCGAATATACACGCTGCAATACATGGCACGTTATCTCTTGATGAAGTTGAGGCACTGTGGAAAGGCGGCGGCCGAAATCAGACCCGCCGCATCGTACCCGACAAGAACGGAGTTATAGGCATGGCGGTATATATCAACAAGCCAGCCGGAAAACGCCGCCGGCGTTGGTATGCAAGCACCAACCTCAAACAGCCAGACATACGCACCGCAGATAAAAAGGCCACAAAGGCCCAGGTGCGAAAGGCGGCTGAAAGCCAAACAAACCTTGAGGATTATTTTGCAAAATTGTACCCAGGTTGGGAAGTTACACAAATTGCCCGGCCTGCTAACAACGGTAGAAACGGTGGGGTTTATCTATACGCCCGCATATGTGTAAAGGAGAATTTGCAGCATGACACGAAAACGCTTTATAAAACTACTCATGGCAAGAGGGTGGAGCCGCCAAGAGGCGGCAGCTTGGGCGACTGTTGCCATTAGCGCAAATGAACCGTATGCCAACTATTTCAAAATGCTTGAGGCTGTCCACTTCCACGACAGGTCACAATTTCTTTTTTTC